>DYPU01000085.1 GCA_020719725.1 Anaerolinea sp.
CTCTTTGCCAACCACCCCCAGATATGGCCGAATCACGGCGATTCCCAATGAGCCGTTTTCATTTCATGAATTTAAACGCATGGGTTGGAGGCCCGTTGTCGTTTTTTTCATCGTAACCGTTTTTAATACTTTGCTCGCGCTTGTGGTGGCCTGGATTATCTTTGGCGTCCTTTTTCCACCCGTTCTACTGAATTAACCCGCAAGTATGGGAGTTGTTCATGGCTAAAATTTTAATGATCGAAGATATTCCCGATAATGCTGAATTGGCTCTGAAGATTTTATTTTCAGCCGGGCATCAAGTATCCCACGCCCTTGAAGCTGAACAAGGCTTCGAGATGGCTCTGGACCAACATCCAGACCTGATTTTGCTCGATCTCGGCCTGCCAGACTATGACGGTCAGACCGTTGCGGGTTGGCTGCACGCAGAAGCCCAAACGGCCCACATTCCCATTGTGGCCTTTACGGCCTGGCCCGAAGAAACCGCCCGTCAGATGGCCGAAAGCTACGGTTGCGCTGGTTACATCAGCAAGCCGATTCTCAAGGTCAATGATTTTATTGCCAAAATCGACTTTTATCTTAAGACCTCCACGCATGATACAAACAATCCATTCTCCCGTGATTGAACTCATCCCCGCCAGCCAGTTTAGCCTTGCCCAGCTAACCGCAATTTACAACCAGACTCGCGTCGATTACCTGATTCCGATGCCCATGAATGCGGCCCGCCTGGCTGAATACATCCAAACGTACGATGTTGATCTGGATGCTTCACTGGTTGCCTGTCAGGAAGACCAACTGTTGGGCGTTGCCATGCTGGGGGTGCGCCAGGAGCGCGCCTGGATTACGCGCCTGGGAGTTTTGCCTGGCACACGTCGCCATGGGGCAGGCCGCGCTCTAATGGAAGGCTTGCTGGCCCAGGCTGAAAAGCGCAATCTCCATTTTTCCATGCTCGAAGTCATCAAAAACAACACTCCTGCCCATCAACTCTTTCTTAAGTTGGGATTTTATGAAGTCGGCGAACTTTTGGTCTTGCGCCGCGCCCCCATTATCCCGCCGCCAGACCCGGTGATTGCCGATGTTCAGCGGCTGGAACGCCCCGAAGCCCTGGATTTGATTGCCCACGACCGCGGCACTCAACCCTGGACCAATCAATCCGAATCGCTGAACAACCTGCAAGATGTCTCTGGCCTGAGAGTGACCCTGCCAGATGGCAGCCGGGGCTGGTTGGTTTATCAGCGCCAAAAATTTACCCTGACTCGTTTTGCCTATAAAACCGAAGCAGGCAGCCCGGCAGTGGTGGCCTATGCTTTCCTTTCCCATTTGCATTTTCAATACCCGCGCCTCGACACTTACCTTGAGAATATTCAAGTGAATGATCCGCATTTGCCCGCTTTTTACCGCATGGGATATATTGAAGCCTTTGGCCGTATCGAAATGTGGCGCGGTGCGCCTCCGCCCGGCTTGCTGGGTGGACGCGAAAAACCATCCAACTAAGCGGTTGTCTCAATTTGGTTCGGCAAGACGCGCTCTCGGTAAAAATAATTTGGATGCGTTTCAGTTTAGGTGAAAACTCGTGTAACCTAAGACCAGAAAGGTTTTCACAGAGTTTTTATTAATCCGAATCCGTCATGCGCCATGCTGAAACCTGTCAGGTCTTAGGTTTTTAACTTATTTGAAACACATCAAAATAATTTAACCCAAACAAACAGAGACCCAATGAACCATAATTTTTTTCACGAACACATTAAAAAATCGTTGGAAGATGAAAACCTGCAAATTGCGCTGGATGGCAATGCCCGCCGCCGCACAGAAGGCCGCCTGAAGGTTTTTGCCTCCCTTCCAGACCTTCAGGCGCGTCGCGCTCGCGCCCATGCCATCAAAGCCCAGATTGTGGCCCATTTGGACGATTTTTTAGAACAATTTATTAGCCAGGTTCGCCAAAATGGCATTCAGGTGCACCGGGCCGCCACCGCCGCCGACGCAATAGCCATTTTTTTGCAGATTGCCAGCCAGCACCAGGCCCATCTCGTTGCAAAATCAAAATCGATGGTCACAGAAGAAATCCACTTTAACCAGGCGCTTGCCGCGGCGGGCCTGCAAGTAGTGGAAACCGACCTGGGCGAATACATTGTTCAACTTCGTAATGAACGCCCCAGCCATATTCTCACCCCGGCGGTTCATTTGCGCCGCGAGCAGGTGGGCCAACTCTTTCACGAAAAACTTGGCGTTCCGTATACCGAAGATATTCCCGAAATGGTAGCAACCGCCCGGCGCGTCCTGCGCGAGGTTTTCTTACGGGCCGAAATTGGCGTTTCGGGCGTCAACTTTGGCGTTGTCGAAACCGGAACGCTGTGCATGGTGACAAACGAAGGCAATGGACGCATGGTGACAACCCTGCCGCCGGTGCATGTGGCCCTGATGGGCATTGAACGCCTGGTTCCAACCCTGAATGACCTGGCGCTCTTTCTCTCGCTTTTGGCGCGCTCGGCCACCGGCCAAAAACTAAGCTCTTACACCAGCTTTATCCATTCGGCCCGCCGCCCCGCTGATTTTGACGGCCCACAGGAACGCCACCTGATTTTGGTCGATAATGGCCGCTCGGCGCTACGCCAATCCCCGCTGGCCGAGGCGTTGGCTTGCCTGCGCTGTGGGGCCTGCCTGAATGCCTGCCCGGTCTTTCGGGAAATTGGCGGCCATGCTTATGTGGGCAGCGACGATGCTCCGGCCACATATCCCGGCCCAATTGGCTCGGTCATTTCGCCGGGCTTGTTTGGCTGTGACAATTTTGGGCAATTGGCTCAGGCCTCTTCGCTGTGCGGCGCTTGCAAAGAAGCCTGCCCAGTGGATATTGATTTACCTAAACTGCTCTTGCGCATTCGGGCTGGGGAGGTGGAGCCACACACTCCACCGGGAGTGGGCCTGCCCGCAGTGACCAAACTGGGGCTGAAGGCTTTTAGCCTCGCCGCCGCGCACCCCACCCTTTTTGCTTTTGGGCAGCGCCTGGCAGGTGTTTTTTCAAAACTGTATGCGCCGCGTACTCAATTTATGCCATTGTCCGCCTGGACGGGCTGGGGCTACAGTAAGGATTTTCCGCGCCTGGCGCAGCGTTCGTTTCGGGCGCGTTGGCGGGAGATTCCGCAGCAGCCGGTGGACGCTTTAACGGTGGCCGAGCCGGTTTCGCCGGTTTTTGCCCAAACAGCCCAGCCCAACCTGCCTTTGCCAGATCAGTTTGTGCAGGAGTTGCAGGCTGTCGGTGGCGTAGCCCATTTGGTAACGGTAGACAGGCTGCCTGGGGCTGTGGCAGAAGTGCTAAAGGCCAAAAATATCGCGCGGGTGCAGGTGGATGCTGAGGCCGAAGACTATCTCGCTCCTTTAAAAGAAGAAGGGTTCGATTTGCTACGGGGGGCAGACCCGACACTTTTGGCCGGTGCGACGGGGGCGCTGGCGGGTTTGGCGGATACTGGCTCGGTAGTGTTGCTGGGTGGGCCAGGCTCGGCCCTTACGGCTTCGCTGCTGCCAGATGTCCACCTGGTTATCTTGCGCCAATCGCAATTGCTTGTCAGCCTGGCAAACGGGCTGGCGCTGCCGGCCTTTGGCGCGGCTCCGATGGCGGTTGTGGTTACTGGCCCCAGCCGTACCGGGGATATTGAGATGGCTCTGACGACTGGCGTGCATGGGCCTAAGGAAGTTCATGTCTTTATGATTATGGATTCATAACAGACCGTTGTTTTTTATGGAAAAGGTTACAATATTCTTTCTGAAACAGGTTCTTTTAGCTGAAAGGTCGCCATGAATCGCTCTGGGGAACGCTCAAAAAGCAAAGTGCAACCGGATGGGCAAGAGTGTTTGGTTTTAAATGCGTTGCCTGCTGCGGTGATTGTGACGGCTTCAGATGGCACCATTTTGTATATGAATCCGTATTTTGAAGAACATTTTGGCCCTATTGAGCACCAAAATATTTTAAGTTTGTACGATGACCCAGCTGAACGCGAGTTGATTTTGGGGATGTTGCGGAAACAGGGTTCTGTGACGCGTTATGAATTGCGGGTTCGCAAGCCAGCGGGCTGCCGGGGCTGGGTGCTGATTTCGGTGCGGCCCTACGAGTTTTTTGGCGAGCCGGCCTTGCTTTCCACATTGATGGATATTACGCCGCTTAAAGAGGCTGAAGAGCA
The DNA here is from genome assembly GCA_020719725.1 of Anaerolinea sp. Lineage (GTDB taxonomy): Bacteria > Chloroflexota > Anaerolineae > Anaerolineales > Villigracilaceae > UBA8950. The sequence continues at coordinate 4,170 of DYPU01000085.1, forward strand.
GTTTCGCAAGAGTGATGAGTGCTACCAGAGTTTTTTGGCCCAGAGTTTTGAAACCATTTATTGCACAGAGTTTGACCAGCCGATTGATATTTCTTTGCCGGTGGAGCAGCAAATTGATTTAATTTATGCCAATGCCTATATTGCAGAGTGTAATCAGGCTTTTGCCAGGATGCACGGGGTGGATACGGTGGCCGAGATACTGGGGTTTCGGATGAGCGAAGCGCAGGGTACCCAAGATAATTCCTGCAACCGGGCGGTTTTGCAGAGCTTTATTGAAGCCAATTACCATGCGGTCAATGATGAGACCAGGGAATATCGCAAGGACGGCAAATCGGTCTGGCTTTTGAATAATAGGATGGGGGTGGTGCAGGATGGTTTTTTGGTGCGCTTGTGGGGCACTGCGATTGAGATTACCGAGCGTAAGCGGGAAGCAGCCCGGCTTGAAAAAGATGTTTTTCGGGGGAAATTGTTGTTAGAGTTGTATGAAAAAGCGCCTGTTTTTAGTGATAAAGAACTGTACGACTTTGTTTTGGGACAGTCGGTTCAGCTAACAGACAGTGCCATTGGCTTTTTTCATCTTGTTTCGGACGATCAGAAAAGCATTATTTTGACAAGTTGGAATGAGGCTGCGCTTAAATCTTGTACCGCAAATTATGATAGCCATTATCCTTTGGCCGAAGCTGGTAATTGGGTGGATTGCGTGCGTGAAAAACGTCCGATTGTTTATAACGACTTTGACAAGTCACCCAATCAACGTGGATTGCCCGATGGGCATACGAAGATTAAGCGAATTTTGACGATTCCGGTTTTGGATGAAGGCAAGGTTAAAATTATTTTTGGGGTGGGCAATAAACCTGAAGCCTATGATGATGTGGACATTTTGCAAATTCAGCTTGTGGCGAATGAGCTGTATAAGATTATTCGGCAGCGCCGCTCTGACTTGGCGCTGCAAAAAAGTGAAGAGAAATTTTCCAAGGCATTTTATTCGAGCCAGATGGCAATTGCCATTACCGGGCTGACGGATGGCTGTATCTTGGATGCCAATCAGTCTTTTGAAGAACTCTCTGGCTATTCTCGCGCCGAGTTGATCGGGAGTAATACACTCGAATTGAAGTTATGGTTAAGTCTGGATGACCGCGAACGGGTTACGCAGGAGCTTTCTGTCAGCGGCGCGACCAAGAGCCAGGAATTTAAATTTCGCAAAAAAGACGGCTCTTTCATGATTGGAAGTATGTCTGCCGAATTATTAGAGATTGATGGGGAACGCTGTGTCTTGTTCGACATTATGGATGTAACCTCGCGCCGGCAAACCGAAGAAAAATTGGAACATCAAATTGAACGATTGAGCGTACTATACGACATAGACCGGGCAGTTGCCAGCCTGGTAGATTTGAACGTTATCTTGAGCTTGCTGGTCAAAAAGATTGTGAATCAACTTCACCTGGATGCCAGCGCGGTTTTATTGTTTAATGCGCAAACCCAAACCCTCGACTTTGCCGCCAGACAGGGCTTTTTAACCGACGCTTTGCAATTTACCCGGCTTCGGCTGGGCGGTGGCTGGGCCGGGCGGGTGGCTCAGAGCCGCGAAATTGTTTATATTGCCAACCTGGCTGAGCTAAATACCAACACCGATCTAAGCCGCGCAATTGCGGATGAAAACTTCGTCAGCTATATCGGAATTCCGCTGAGTACAAAAGACACGCTGTTGGGTGTTCTCGAAATCTTTCATCGTTCCATTCTGGAACCTGCTCCCGATTGGCTGGCCTTTTTGCAAACCCTGGCCGATCGGGCCGCGATTGCCATGGAAAATGCGCGTTTATTGGAAATTACCCGCCAGAGTCTAAATGAAATTAGCGCACTATACCGCATTAACCAGGGCCTGCTTGCCACAGTTAATCCCGAAGAACTCATGGACGATGTAGTCAACCTGTTGCAAGCCAATTTTGGTTACTACTACGTTCAAATCTTTGTGGTTGAACCGGCCACTGGTGATTTTGTGATGCGGGCCGGGAGCGGTGAATTGGGAATGCGGCTCAAACGCCAGGGCTATCGCCTGGCAGCGGGCGATGGCATCGTGGGCCTGACCGCTGAAACCGACAAACCGTTCTTTACCAACAATGTGGAACAGGTCATTTCATTTATGCGGCCTCCCTTTTTGCCCGACACAAAGTCGGAATTGGCGGTTCCCATCAAAATCGGCGCTCAGTTTTTGGGCCTGCTCGATATTCACCAAACCGCCCCCGCTTACCTGACAGACCGCGACGTTCAATTGGTTTCGGCAGTGGCCGAACAATTGGCAGTCGTTTTGCAGAAGGTGGCGCTTTATGAAGAATTACAAGAATCCCTCAGCCAGGAGCATCAGATTCGCTCTCAGCTAATCCACAGCGAAAAACTGGCAGTAGCTGGGCGGTTACTGGCCTCTGTTTCACACGAACTAAACAACCCCATTCAGGCCATTCAAAATGCCCTCTTCTTGTTAAAAGAAGAACAAGGCCTTTCGGCACAGGGCAAACAAGATTTTGAAATTGTGCTTTCGGAAACGGAACGTATGGCAGCCATGCTGCAAAGGCTGCGCACCACCTACCAGCCCATTAACCTGGAAGATTTTCGGCCCATTCAACTTAACGACATCATTGAAGATATTTGCGCGCTCATTTCCACCCATTTGCGCCACAGCCAAATTTCTTTTGCCTACCACGCCGACCCAGCCCTGCCCGCCATTTATTGCATCGAAAACCAGGTTCGCCAGGTGATTCTCAACCTCTTCATCAACGCCGTCGATGCCATGCCCGATGGCGGCAATTTAACCATCTCCACCCAATTTATTGCTGAAGATAAAGAAGTCCTCATCACAGTCATCGATACCGGAGTTGGTATTAATACCTCCATTTTCCCCAACATCTTTGACCCATTTGTCACCAGCAAAGAAGGCGGCACCGGGTTGGGGCTTTCTATTTCTTACGAAATTGTGCTTAAGCACCATGGCCGTATTCAGGCCAAAAATAACCCAGATAAAGGCGCTACCTTTAACATCTGGCTGCCAATGGATAGCATGGGAATATAATGAAAATTACCGGAAAAATTCTCATCATTGACGATGAACCAGCCTTACGGCAAACCCTGGCGCGTATTTTGCAACAAGCCGGGTTTGAGGTAACTACCGCTGAACATGGCGAACAAGGCCTGGCTTTTTTGGATACCACCAGCTTTGATCTAATCTATATGGACATTCGAATGCCGGGCCTGGCCGGGCTGGATGTTTTAGAACTGGTTCGACAGCGTTATCCGGCCCTGCCGGTGGTACTCTTCACCGCTCAACCCGATCTGAACTCGGCGCTGGAAGCCTTGCGGCGCGGCGCGACCGATTATTTGTTAAAACCGCTTAAACCGGAATTGATTATTGAAAGAACCCATGCCATTCTTGCCAGCCAGCAAAAAGAGCATCGTAAACGTGAAATTGTAGAGCAAATTGAAGCGCTCCAGAACGAACTAAAAAGCCTGAACGGCAGCGAAGACCCCCCTGGGCCGATTCGCCCAACTACCAGCTCGGACCGTTACCTGAAACGCGGCGCGCTCCTGCTCGATTTGCACACCCGTCGTCTGACGCTGGATGAGCGGGTGCTAACCTTGCCGCCCGCTTCGTTTGATTTTTTGCTGGTATTGGCGCGTCATGCGCCGGAAGTGGTCACTTTTCAGATGCTGGTAGCAGAAGCGCAAGGCTATCAGGTGTCGGCGCACCAGGCGCAAGAATTGGTGAAATGGCACATCCACCACATTCGGCAAGCAATTGAACCAGACCCGCACAACGCCATGTATTTATTCAATGTGCGGGGCATTGGCTATCGCCTGGTGGCAGATTAGGGCAGAGGCATTAATGAAAACTCTATAGATCAGTAACCCGTTTCCGGTGGTTGGGAAACGGGTTTTAATTCTCCAAACTTTTGCAAACTTTCTTTGGCTCATCCCAATCTATTAAAAAGCGAAAAATCATTCAAAATAGAAATGATGGATACTTCTAAACTTTCCCAAGTGCGTATTTTGGTGGTGGATGATCACCCCAGCACGGCCACTACTTTGGCGCGCGCGATTGCTCAAATGGGGCCAAAAATTGAGGTGCTTTCTGCCAATAGCGGCGAAAATGCGCTTATGTTGACTCACAATAAGCCGGTGGATATTTTGATTACCGATATGATGATGACCGGTATCAATGGGCTGGAACTTATCGAAAAACTTCAAACTCATCCTGCCGGTCGGCCCGCTTATACTATTTTGATTACGGCCTATGATGTGCCCGGCCTGAAAATTACCGCCAGGCGGCTAAAGGTGAACGAAATTATCATCAAGCCGGTGCGGCCAGAGCGGGTGTGTCAGATCGTAGCCAGCGCCATTGCCGATTTGGGTGGTACGCTGCCTGCGGTGCTTTCGGATATGAAAACGCAGCCAAAAATTTTGGTGGCCGATGACTTGCCCGATAATGTGGCCCTGCTTTCGCGCTATTTGGTGAATGAAGGCTATGCTTGTTTATCGGCGGCCAACGGGGGCGAGGCGCTGCTAAAAACACGGACCGAGATGCCTGATCTGGTTTTGCTCGATATGAATATGCCGGTTAAGGATGGGTTTGAAACACTGCAAGAGATTCGCTCAGATCCTGCCATTGGGCATATTCCGGTTATCATTTTGACGGCGGCCCGGCTGGAGCCGATGGATATGCAGATGGCGCTGAATATGGGCGCGGATGATTATGTGACCAAGCCCTTTGATCGGCGCGAGTTGCTGGCCCGTATTCGCACCCGGCTGCGGGTGAAAGAAGCCGAGGATATTATTCGACGCCGGAACAAGGAGCTTAATCTTTTGCCCGAAATTGGCAAAGAGTTAAGCGCCCGCCTGGATGTGGATGAATTGACGGATGTGGTCTTGCGCCGCACGGTTGAAACTCTGGGAGCTTTTCAGGGCCATATTCTTTTATTGGAGCCAGACGGTTATCAGCGTAAAACCTACCGGTTTGCGGCAGACGAATATAGCTATCAGGCCAATTTACCCGATATGACGGCGGCCCTGAATCAAATTCGAGATACCCGCCAGGGGGTAATTATCGGCGATGTGCGCCGCGACGCGCGTTGGTTGGCTCAGCCGGAAGATTTAACCCGTTCTGTGGTGATTGTGCCCATGTTTGGGCGTTTTGAATTGTTAGGATTGCTGGTTTTGGCGCATGAGCAGGGGGGGTACTTTTTACAAGAGCACATGTTGCTTTTGCAGGCGCTTGCCAGTCAGGCCGCGATTGCGATTGAAAATGCGCGTTTGTTTCTTAGCACCAAACAAGAATGGCAGCGTTTGGGCGCGGTTTTGCAATGTGCGGCAGATGCGACTTTGATGTTTGACCTGGCGCGTAATCTTTCTCTGTTTAATATTGCTGCCGAAAATTTATTTGCAAAATCGGCACTTCGGCTGGGGCAGCCTTTGACAGAAGGGGCCGGGTATGATGTTTTCGTCGACTTGCTCGCCGAAGCCGCAAATGCAGAAAAGCACCAGTCCCGTGACATCACCTGGCCGGATAATAGAATTTTTAGAGTTACGATTACCCCGCTGGAAGGCGGTTATGTTGCCAGCCTGCATGATATTTCTGATTTCAAGAGATTGGAACGAGTAAAAAACGAGTTTATTATGACGGCCTCGCATGATTTGCGCAGCCCCATTACGATGGTGAGGGGTTTTAGCAAATTGCTTTCTCAGGTTGGGCCGCTAAATCCAGATCAGCAAAATTTTGTGCGGCAAATTCAGAGCGCGTCTGAAACGATGGATGCTTTGGTGCAAAGCCTGTTCGAATTAACCAAAGGGGACTTGGGCGAACCGCTCCAATTGGCTGATGTGAATTTATCCAAAATTGCTGCCAATGCCGTGCAAGCATTTGGTTCTCAGGTGAAAGCCAAACAACAAAGATTAACATTTGTGTCCCAATCCGCGCCGATTAAAGTGCGCGGAAACGAATTGCTGTTGTTTCGCGCGCTGGGCAACCTGTTGGGCAATGCCATCAAATACTCGCCGCAGGGAGGAAAAATTTCAATCACGGCGAAGGTGGAGAATAAAACTGTAAAGATCGATGTGCAAGACACGGGATACGGCATTCCCGCCACTGACCTGCCCTTTATCTTCGACCGTTTTTACCGTGTGCGAAACGGAAATACCAGCCAGATCGAAGGCAATGGGCTTGGGCTGGCAATCGTCAAATCCATTGTTGAGAATCACGGCGGACAGGTGAGCGTGGAAAGCGAATTGGGCAAGGGAACCTGCTTTAGCGTGACGTTGCCGCTTGTTTCGACAGCCGATCCGGCGCTGGCGGTACCGTTTTTATGACGTTGGAATCCAAACACAGTCAAAGATAAACCACAAAAAGGAGATATTGCAATGTCAAAAAAAATGTTTATGCTCGTGGTGGTGATGTTCACGCTGATGACCCTGCTGGCAGGCTGCGGCGCAAAACCGGTCACTCTCGAAGTGTACGCGGGCGACTCG
>DYPU01000013.1 GCA_020719725.1 Anaerolinea sp.
GAACGCCGCTCGTACCGCAAACCCGGCAGTGATGGCGCTGGCAGCAGTGACCGGCCCGCCTATCGCAAATCTACCACATCTGAGGGTGAGGGTGGTGAACGCCGCTCGTACCGCAAACCCGGCAGTGATGGCGCTGGCAGCAGTGACCGGCGGCCTGCTCCCGGTAAGGGGTCCTACGGACGTCGGCCATCTTCGGGTGGCAAACCAGGGCGCAAGCCTGGCTCTGGGCGCGGGTCTGGGGGGACGTTCAAAAAATAAGGCTTTTACAATGGTTCACTTGTAAAAATGCTCGCCCCTACTGGTTTTCAGGCCAAAAACAGTTAAGCGCTGTCAAACCACGCAAAAAAGAAAAGGGCTGGATGTTTTCCATCTGGCCCTTTTCTTTTAGGGGCCGGGCCAGCGGATTTTGGCCGGGCTGGTGTAGCCATGTTTTTCAACGGCGTAGACTACTCCGCTCGAAGCAGCGGCGCAGCCGGAACCATCTTCGACGATGTAGCTGGTCGTGTATTGGTCGGGAATGGAAGCCGTATACCAAATATAAGCGCCATTTTGGCAAACAAACATCTCCAGCATATAACCACGGTCATCATCCTGGGTCATTTCCACCTGTTGCCAGCTAATTTTGACCTTTTTATCACCAGTTCGCTCGGCTGTCACATTTTGGGGCGGATTATAGAGCACGCTTGGCCCCGGCAGGCGTACATCCGTGAGCAAAATAGTCGAAATATCGCCCGCAACATCCACCACCGAAGGGGCGACCCAACAAAAATAATTGAGCTTATCAAACTTGACGTAAAGCCACTTGCTATACTGAAAACGTCCGCGCACCGTCCCCACATCACCGCTATAAAGATCGGCGGCGTGCAGGAAGGCGGTAGATGGGCCATAGCGGCAGTGAGCCTGTTTATTAACCGTCACCACCGGGAAGGTAAAGGTGGCGGTTGGGGTGATGCTGGGTGTTTCGGTTTCCGTCGGAGCGAGTGTAGGTGTGGGCGTTTCGGTTGGAAATGGTGTAACGGTGGCCGTTTCCGTTACAGTAGGTGCCAGGGTACTGGTGGGCGGCTCCGTTTCGGCAGGTATTGCACTCGCCGGGAGGGTTGGATTCGGGCCAAGAGGCAGATTACAGGCGGTTAGCGTGATTACCAGTAAGAGCAGGATAAGTTTCTTCATAACGATAATCCTATTTCTTCCTCCCAAGAATTTCGAGCAGAAGGTCGGGCCGGGCGGTGATGATACCATCCACCCCCCAGGCGATGTATTGACGCATCTGTTCAGGATCGTCAATCGTCCAGGGTTCCACCCGCAGGTTGCGGGCGTGCGCCGCCCGGATAAATGCGGCAGTCATGACGCTGATACCGCTCGATTTTTCAGGTACTTGCAGGCTGTGGTAAATCGGAGAAACCAGCCCGCCCATAAAAACTTTGCTTAATAAGACGAAACTGGTTGTCTCCTGGCGCGCGGCGGAAGTGGCGATTTCAGGGCATTCGGCCCGGAATTCGGTCATCCGTTCATCGTGGAAGGAAGCAATCAGGATTTGATTCTGCAGGTTGTATTGCCGAATCAGAGCGCAAAATGGTTTTGCCATTGAGCGTTCGGTTTTTTTGATTTCGATCACCATCCGGTAGCCAGGGAAAGCCTTAAAAATTTCTTCCAGGGTTGGAATGGTGATGCCCTGCCCTCGAAAGGGGAATGTTGCGCCGTCATCGGGCGACCAGCGATAGCCGGCATCGAGGGCTTTGATTTCGGCCAAAGTCAGCTCTTCGACATTGCCGCTGCCGTCGGTGGTGCGATCAACGGTTTTATCGTGAATCAGTACCAGCACGTCGTCTTTGGTGATGTGCAAATCCATTTCGAGCACATCCACGCCCAGGCTGGCGGCGTTCTGAAAGCTGAAAAGCGTTTCACTCGGCCACAGCCCCTCCCCGCCCTGGTGGGCGATGACCATTAATTCGGGTTGGTTGGCGTAGTAGGGGTGTTCGGGGGCCGGTTTGGCAAGTAGCATCCAAACGACCAGAACAAGGGCTATGGCGGCCAGCCCTGCGCCGAAGATGCGTAGAATTTTATTTTTCAAGAAAAGCCTCCAGAAATGCACAAATATTTAGCCCAAGGGCCTCGTTGTTGTAGCCGCCTTCCATGACAATCAGGGTTGGAAGTGCCAGAGCCGCGATTTTTTGCCCAATTTGGCTGATTCCGGCCCGGCTGATGTGAATTTTTCCGAGCGGGTCTTCGTCGTAGATGTCCATTCCGGCGGAGATGACCAAAAACGAAGGGCGGTAGTCCGCGATTAGTCCGATTGCTTGATCTAGCGTGTTTAAATAATGAGCGTCGTCGCTGCCGAAGGACAGTGGAAAGTTGCGATGGTAGCCCAGCCCTGGGCCTGCGCCGGTTTCGTCGGCGTAGCCGTTGTAGTAGGGATATTCAAGGTTGGGGTCGGCATGAATGGAGAGGCTGAATACATCGGCGCGTTCGTAAAAGATGTCTTGAGTGCCGTTACCGGCGTGATAGTCGATGTCGAGAATGGCTATTTTGCCAAATTGGGTTAGCCAGTTGGCTGCGATGGCGGCGTTATTGAGGTAGCAGTAGCCGCCGCAATTGGCTTTTCCGGCGTGATGGCCTGGGGGGCGGCATAAGGCAAATGCGGAATGTGGAATGTGGGCGGCAGTATTGGCGATAAATTGCGCGCCACTCAGGGCACAGTTGGCAGAATCGATGGCGGCAGGGTAGGTTCCGGCAACGATGGGGGCAGATAAGTCCATCATGTAGTATCCGGCGCGGCCCAGTAAGGCCTGGGGGATGTGTCTGCGTGAGGCGGCTGAGGGGAAGGTGGCGGGTAACAGGGCGGTGCGTTCGTATCCGGTGGGTTCTGCCAGCCATTCGCTGAAGGCGGTTTGCAGGAAGTGTAGATAGCCGGGGTCGTGGACTGTTTCAATCGGTTTCAGGCCAAAATCTGTGGGTGGGACGAGTTCGTAACGGCCAGTCGCTTTCAGCGCGGAGAGAATCCGTTCCATTCGCTCTGGCGTTTCAAAATGAATGATTTTTTCGCCGCCGTCGAAGATTTCAAAGGGCGGGGCGTGTTGGGTGTGGGCGGGGGAGTAGAAGACTTTCATGGCTTAAAAAAGGACTCCAAAGCCGGGAGACTTTGGAGTCTGGGTGATTTATTTTGCCTTTTGGATGAACTCTGCCAGGTCGGCTTTGAGGGCTTCGAGGGCGGGCAGCAGGGCGTACATCATGTGTCCGGCTTCGTAGTAGCTCATGCTGATGTTTTGGCGCAGGCTGGGGTGCAGGCCCATGTGATTGAGGGTGTATTCGGTGGCGAAAAAGGGTGTGGCGAGGTCGTAGTAGCCATTTCCGACAAAGATTTTCATGTGGGGGTTTTGGGTCATGGCCTGGCGCAGGTCTTCGTAGACGCGCACATAGGCGTTTTCATGTTCGGCGAAGCTCCAGGGCCAAACTTGAAAGTTGAGGACGTTGTAGGGCAGGTCGCTTTCAAAATTGAGTTCGGCGCGGATGTAGTGGTTGAAGGCAGCGGTGTATGGCCCGGCGACGTTGGCGTAGGAGGGGTCATAGTCGGGGGCTTCCCCGGCGGTGTCGCGATCCAGGCCGGTCAGGCGGCTGTCAAATCGGCCAATGGTTTTGCCTTCAGGGCGCAAAAATTCTTTGAAGAAGCGTGTGTCGCTGATGCGCAGGTTGCAGCTTTCGATGTATTCGGTGCTCAGGCCGGTGTAGCGTGCCAGTTTTTCGACAACGGCGTTACGGTCGCGTTTGTTGAGGCTATCGCCTTTCATGAGGGCGGTGGCATATTCGGTTTGAGCAAATTCGCGTACTTCTTCGAGCAGGTTTTGAAGTGGTCGGCGCAGACGCAATTTATGGTGATACCAGGCGCTGGCTGCGTAAGAGGGCAGGTATAGGATGTAGGGTAGGTCGTGGCCGGGGGGGAAATCGAGGGTGGAGAAATCGAGTACGGCGGAGATGAGCATGATGCCGTTCAGATATAGGCCGTGCCGTTGCAGTAAGTGACTGGAAAGGGCCGAGGCGCGGGTGGTTCCGTAGCTTTCGCCAATGAGAAACTTTGGCGAAAGCCAGCGTTGATAGCGAGTGGTGTACAGCCGAATGAATTCGGCTACGCTTTCGATGTCTTTTTTGAAACCGTGATATTCTTTGGCCTTTTGGCCTTCCACCGGGCGGCTAAAACCGGTACTGATGGGGTCGATAAAGACCAGGTCGGTTTCATCGAGCAGGGTGTACTCGTTGTCGGTCAGACGGAAGGGCGGTTTGGGCAATCCCCCTTCATATTCCATGGCTACCCGGCGCGGGCCGAGGACACCCATATGTAACCAGATGGAGGCAGAGCCGGGGCCGCCGTTAAAAGAAAAGGTGACTGGGCGTGTGGCTTGGTCGGCCACCTCATCCAGGCTGTAGGCTGTGAAGAACATGGCGGCTTTGGGCTTGTGGCCTTCCGATTCTTTTTCCCGTTCTCCTTCTTCTTTGATCACAATTGTGCCGGTGGTGACGGTGTATTTGAGTTCTTTGCCATTTAGGATGAGGCTGTGTTTGCTCTCAACCAGTGCGTCTTGGGGGATGGGCTTTTTTTCTTCGGTTTTTTCGTCGGCCATAGCTGGCTCCTTTGCTTTGGTTGGATGGCGGGGTCAGGAACTTAGAAGTTGAATGCCTGCACTGGGCCGCAGGCATACGTGTACAAGAATTTTTGCTACCCACGAAGTCAGTCGTGGCTTCTTATAAGTTTTCTCTGTGTCTTCGTGGTTCAAATCCTTTTTGCCGTAGGCTGGCTTGTCCGAGTTAGGATTTACGGGCGGGTTTATGTTGCTCGGTTTCTTTGGGCAAGAGACGGTCAATATTTTCGACGCAGAAATCGACAAAAATTTGGCGTGGAATTAAAATGCGCACGGCGGTGGGTAGAAACTCGTAGGCGCTGCCCACCGTTACGGCAATGGCGGTTTTGCCGCGCAAAGTTGCCAGGGTGGCTGGCCCAATCTTTTCGGTGAGCAATGTTTTTATAGCCGGGATTTGTTTTTCGAGAATGTCTTTGTAGGCGGCATAACCAACCGATTTGTGTTCTTCGGGTTTTGGTTTTGCCGGGCGGGAAAACTTGTGTCCGGCTGCGCTTAGGGCATTTTTGGCGGCTTTAAGCATTTCTTTTTTGACCAAAATCAGGTCGGTGTTGAAGGTGGAAATAGCGAAAATTGGAATATTGGCTTCGGCCAGGCAGGTGGCGATGCCGGCCAAAATACCGGTTTCACCAAAATCGAGGCTGCCTGCCACTTGCAGGGCGTTCCAACCGGCTTCTGCGGCGTCACATTCCAGGCTGATCGGTTCGGCGACAACGATGGATAATTCGCTTTCGCTTTTGCTAATGCTGTAAAAGGGGCTGGAAAAGACCGTTTTTGGGATAGAGGCTTCAGGTTTAAGGCGATAAACTGTAAAAGTCTCGTCTAAAATGTTAAATTTAAGGGATTTCATGGGAATTTTGCCTGTTTTTTGTAAATGATAGACTGAATATATTCATTATACGGGCAAAAGACAATTTAGGCTCTACCGTTTCAGGTCTAAAAATCGGTAGAGGTAGCCGCCCAGGCCAGGCGAGCGCTATTTTTCCAGCAAACCGGATATAAAACGGCGCTTTTTTGTGAATTGGGTTAGCCTTTTACCTGGCCCTGACCAAGATAGACTGATAAGCCGCCATTAATCAATTTTTGAGATGTATCCAGTCCCAGCCGGGTTTGGCCGAGTAAAACCAGATCGTTGCATAAAATCCCCACTTTCCAGCCGGGGCAGGTGGCCCGCAAAACATGGCCCAATTGGGCATACAGGTTGCGTAAATCGTTGCTTGGGCTAACGCGTACTCCGTAGGGCGGATTTGTCAGCACCCAGCCCGGCTGGAGCGGGGGCTGAATGGCTGAAACGGCCTGAGTGCTAAATTGAATATACTGTTCGACCCCGGCCCTGGCGGCGTTTTCGTGCGCCATGCGAATAGCTCCCGCATCCCGGTCAGAAGCCAGCAACAGCGGGGCGGCGGGTTTTTGAGCAGTTTTTGCCGCGTCTAGCAGCGATTGCCAGAGCGCAAAATCAAATTCCGGCCAATCCATAAAAGCGAAGCGGCGATGCAGGCCGGGGGCTTGTTGGGTTGCCAGCAGCGCGGCTTCGATTGGAATTGTGCCAGAGCCGCAAAAAGGGTCAAGCAACGGTGAGATTGTATCCCAGCCACTGAGCAGCAGCAGGGCGGCAGCCAGAGTTTCCCGCAAAGGGGCTTTGGCGGCGGCCAGCCGGTAGCCGCGTTTGTGCAGGTTTTCGCCAGAAGAATCGATGCTGATTAGAACCTGATCATTTTCCAGCCGGGCTAAGATGAGTTGGGCGGGTTGCTCCTGGTCTCTTTCGGCAGGTTTGCGAACCTGACAGGGCTTTCCCAGGCGATCGGCAATTGCGGTGGCAATTCGTTCGGCGACTGCGTCGGAGTGGTAGAGCTTGGATTTGTGGCAGGTGACGCGCAGTTCGATGGGTTGGCCGGGGCGTAGAAAGCGTTCCCAGGGCAGCCGGGCGCTTTTTTCGCGTAGCTCGGTGAAGGTTTTAGCGTAAAAGAAATTACCCATGCGTACCAGCACCCGGCTGACGGTTCGCAGGTGCAGGTTGGCGCGGTAGAGCGCTGTCAGGTCGCCACGCAGGCTGACGCCGCCAGGGTCGGCTGCGGGTTGGGGTAGGTCGGTTGAAATGGCGGGCCAGCCGGGGGGCAGCAGGCCCAGCGCTGCCAGTTCGCGGGTGGCGAGGCCGTTTAGCCCGGGTGCGGTTACAGCGTAGCAATAAAGGTCCATAGTTTCCCTTGAGGTGGGTTAGTTGTTGAATGAAAAATATACCACGTTAACATTCTGATAACCTTAAATGGGCCAGCCGGGCATAAAATTTAGGCGATTGCTGGCGGCGGTATAATGAAAGGAAAAAAGAGAATGCTAGAGAGTCCTATGCCTGAGCAAGAGCCAGTTTTTGACCTGCAAGACCCCAAGTTGTATCTGAACCGTGAATTAAGCTTGCTGGAATTTCAGCGCCGTGTTTTGGAAGAGGCGCGTGATGCGGCCTGGCCCTTGTTGGAGCGGGTTAAGTTTTTGTCGATCCTTGGCTCCAATATGGATGAGTTTTTTATGGTGCGGGTGGGCGGCCTCAAGATGCAAATTCAGGATGGGGTGGTGGAGTTTTCGCCAGATGGTCGGACTCCGGCAGAGCAGGTGGCTGCCATTCGTAAGGTTTCGAGCGATTTGTTTAAATCTGGTTTGCAGCTTTGGAATAGCGATTTGCTGCCCAGCCTGAACCGGGCCGGGATTCATATTTTGAATTATGGCGATTTGGACGAAAAACAGCGCGAGGCCTCGCAGGAGTATTTTGAAGAAGTGATTTATCCGGTATTGACGCCGCTGGCGTTTGACCCTGGGCATCCTTTTCCGCATATTTCCAATTTGAGCCTGAATCTGGCGATTTTGATTCGGGACGAGAAAGGCCACGAGCGTTTTGCGCGGCTTAAAATTCCGGGCACACTGCCGCGCCTGATTCCTTTAAGGCGTTCTTCGGGCAGCACTCGCAAAGATGGCACAGTTCCGCACCATCATTATTTTGTCTGGCTGGAGCAGCTTATTTTGGCGCACCTGGCGGCGCTTTTTCCTGGCATGAATGTGCTCGAAGCGCATCTCTTTCGGGTAATTCGCAATGCCGATTTGGTTGTGCAGGAAGTGGAAGGCGATGACTTGCTCGAAACCATGCGCGAGAGTGTCCGTGAACGGCGCTTTGGCTCGGTGGTCTGTGTCGAAATCAATCGTCAGATGCCAGAACGTATCCGCGAGGTGTTAATCGATCAACTGGAAATTGACGCTAAAGAAGTTTACACCTTTGATGGCCCGCTGGGTTTGAACGATTTGCGCACCTTGCTTCCCATAGATCGTCCAGATTTAAAAGACCCACCTTTCTTGCCGGTTTTTCAAAAAGTGCTTAAAAAAGCTAATGGGGATGATGCCAGCGTTCTGGACGCCATTCGCCAAGGTGATATTTTGCTCCATCACCCGTATGATTCATTTATGCCGGTCATTAATTTCTTACGTCAGGCCGCCTACGATAAAGACGTACTGGCAATCAAGCAAACGCTCTACCGGGTTGGCTCCAACGCTCCGGTGGTGCGCGCGCTGCTCGAAGCCCGGCGTGATTATGGCAAACAAGTCTCAACCCTGGTGGAACTAAAAGCCCGTTTTGACGAAGAAAGCAACATTAGCTGGGCGCGAATGCTTGAGCAAGAAGGTGTGCATGTGGTTTATGGCCTGCTTGGGCTAAAAACGCACAGCAAAGTAGCGCTCGTCGTCCGCAAAGAAGGTGAACACATTCGCCGTTACATCCACCTTGGCACAGGCAATTACAACGCCGCCACGGCTCAGGCCTACGAAGATATGGGCCTCTTTACTTGCGATCCAGACATCTGCGCCGACGCTACCGACTTGTTCAACTATTTAACCGGCTACTCGGCCAAAAAAGAATATCGCAAATTGCTGGTAGCTCCGGTGAATATGCGTCAACGCTTTGAAGCCCTCATCGAGCGCGAAACCGAACACCATAAAGCGGGCCGTCCGGCCCACCTCATCTTCAAACTTAATGCCCTGGTAGATAAAAGCATTATCCAAAAACTCTACCTGGCCTCGCAAGCCGGAGTCAAAGTCGATCTGATCGTGCGCGGCATTTGTTGTTTGCGGCCAGGCATCAAAGGCCTCAGCGAAAACATCCGCGTTATCAGTATCTTGGGGCGATTTCTCGAACACAGCCGGGTTTACTACTTTGAAAACGCAGGCGACCCCCAAGTCTACCTCGGCAGCGCCGATCTGATGCCGCGCAACCTCGACCGGCGGGTTGAAGTGCTCTTTCCCATTGAAGACCCGCGCAACATTCGCTACATTCGCCAGCAGATGCTCGATACCTATCTGCGCGACAACACATCTGTTCGCCAGATGAACTCGGATGGCAGCTACACCCGCATTTTACCCGCCAAAGACGAACCTGCCGTCAACGCCCAGCAAATTTTCTTGCGAAACTAAACCCTATGAAAATGCTCTATCTACTGCGCCATGCCAAATCCAGTTGGAAGGACACCCTACTGGCAGACCACGACCGCCCCATAAATGGACGTGGCCGTGACGAAGCGCCGCTGCTGGGCGAATACTTACGCCAGCGCGGACTCACCCCGGCCTTTGTCGCCGTTTCGACAGCCCGCCGCGCCATTCAAACCGCCAGCGAGGTTTTGAGCATTCTCCACTACGACGGCCTGGTGCGCCACGACTCGCGTCTCTACCTGGCTGAAATCGACACCTTGTACGCCGTCATTGCCAGCACCCCAGCCGAAGCGGCCAGCCTTATGCTTGTAGCTCATAACCCCGGCCTGGAGCAACTTTTGGCAGCGCTCACTGGTCAGGCCACTGCCATGCCCACCTGCTGCCTGGCGCAAATCGAACTCGCCCTGCCCTCCTGGCCCGCAATTGGGCTTGAGACCCAGGGTCAATTGCTCGAAACCTGGCGGCCCGCCATCCGGCGTTAAAAACTCGCCATTTTAAATTGTTGACAACCTTAGCGCTGGTGGTATAATCTCCATTCGCCTCTGCCCGGGCAGAAAGATTGCCGGGGCGGGTTTATGTCAATCCCGGCTTACCCGTAACATGGCCCTTCCTGTAACAGGCCCCAAAGTACCCTTACCAGGGTGCTGGGCAAAGAAGGGCGGTGATTATGGCGAAGCGAAGACCAGGAGAAAGGTACTATGAAATTTGCTATTGTTGAAAGCGGCGGCAAGCAATACCGCGCCGTCGAAGGCGGAACCATTGAAGTGGACCGCCTGCAAGTTGCGCCCGGCGAGAGCATTGATATTGCGCAAGTGCTCATGCTGGTGGATGGCGACGATGTCGCCGTGGGTATGCCTGTTGTTCAGGGCGCGGCTGTCAAGGCCACCGTTCTGGAGCATTTCAAGGGTGAGAAGACTGTCAACTTCCACTACAAGCCCAAGAAACGCATTCGCCAGAAGACCGGTCATCGCCAGCAGTACACCCGCCTTCAAATTGAGAAAATCGGTTAAGAGAGGTAGATATGGCTCATAAAAAAGGTGGCGGTTCCAGCCGCAATGGTCGTGACTCAAATTCCCAGCGCTTGGGCGTCAAACGCTATGCTGGTCAGTTTGTTCTTTCTGGAAATATTCTCGTGCGTCAGCGTGGCACGCACATCAAACCCGGTCTGAATGTTGGCAAAGGCAAAGATGATACTTTGTTTGCGACAGCTGATGGTCTAGTGGTTTTCGACATTTATCATGGCCGCAAGCGTGTGAACATCCTTCCCGCTGAAATGCTTGAAGCCGAGGAGTAAGAGGGTTTACTATGAAGGCTGCAATTCATCCCAAATTTTACGAAGCCAAGGTGAGCTGCGCATCCTGCGGCGCTACTTGGATGTCTTCTTCCACCAAAAAAGAACTGCGTGTCGAAATTTGTTCCAATTGCCACCCATTCTTCACCGGTGAACAGGCTCGCATCATCGACATGGAAGGTCAGGTAGATCGCTTTTATCGCAAACTCCAGGCCCGCCAGGAATATGTCGATACCCAAAAAGCCAAAGAGACCGAAAAGGTTTCCCCCAAGCGCCCGATTGCCGAACTTGAGTTGGGCACCCGCCCGACCAAATCTTTGGCCGAAGCTGGCATCACCGAAGTAGGCCAGTTGCTTGCCAAACTCGCCCAAGGCGAAGACGTTGCCCTGGCGATTGATGGCTTTGGCCGAAAATCGTTGATTGACGCCAAAAAGAAACTGCGCGCCCTCGGTTACGAAGTCCCCGAAAGCGCCACAGAAGCGGCCTAAATCAGGCTTTTTCAGGTAAACTTAACAGGCAGATGAACATCATCTGCCTGTTTTTTTATTCTTTTTTGGGAGTGGACATGAATCATAAAACCGGTTCGATTGAAGTCGTTTGCGGCTCGATGTTTAGTGGCAAAACTGACGAACTCATCCGCCGTTTGCGCCGCGCTGTGATTGCGCGCCAAAAAGTGCAAGTTTTCAAGCCATCTGTGGATATTCGATATGCTATTGAAAAAGTAACCTCGCACGCTGGGGCCGATTTCGAGGCCATCCCGGTCAAAAACTCAGCAGAAATTGCTGGCAAACTCGAAGCTGATACCACCGTCGTCGGCGTGGATGAAGCCCAATTTTTTGATAACGGCATCATCGAAGTTACCCGCCAATTGGCCGAGCGCGGCATCCGCGTCTTGGTCGCCGGATTGGATACTGATTTTCGCGCCGAGCCGTTTGGCCCTATGCCAGTGTTGATGTCGGTTGCCGAGCATGTTGATAAACTCCAAGCCATTTGCATGGTTTGTGGTGAACCTGCCTCGCGCACCCAACGCCTATTGGATGGAAAACCCGCCCGTTATGATGAACCGATTGTCATTGTGGGGGCTGCCGAGCTTTACGAAGCGCGCTGTCGCCTGCACCATGAAGTGCCCCGCTAACTTTTGGAGAGAAACCCATGCAAAACTACAAAGATTTTCTTGACTATGTTTTGATTGATGAAATTAGCTTACAAAAACGAATCGCTGAACTGGGCGCAGAAATTAACCAGGATTATACCGGGCAGGATTTAATGCTCATTTGCATTTTGCGCGGCGGAATTACCTTCATGGTCGATTTGATGCGCCACGTTACGGTCCCGCATGTGATGGATTGCATGGCGATTTCCTCCTACGGGGTAGGCGCGCGTTCTTCCACCGGAAACGTGCGTGTCACCTATGATTTACAGAACAACATTGAAGGCCGTAATGTGCTTTTGGTGGAAGATATTGTCGATAGCGGGCATACCATCTCGCATGTCTTGCAAATGCTCAACACTCGTAACCCCAAAAGCCTCAAAGTTTGCGCTCTGCTCGACAAAGAAGAACGCCGTGAGGTCATTGTCCCCGTTCATTATCGCGGCTTCTCCATCCCAAATGCCTATGTTTTTGGATACGGGCTGGATATTGACGAGTACTATCGCAACCTGCCCTTTATTGGCGTGGTCGATTTGGAGAAATACAAGCCCGAATCCTGATCTAAAATGCCGACCTAAACGGTTCCGCTTCCAATAACGTCATTTTTTGAATTTCATCCTTACTCAGTAGCCATGTCAACTCCTGCTGCCTTGCCTCCCATCCCGTCTGCCTATGCCGGGCGATGGATTGCACTCGTCAAGGGCCAGATCGTGGCTCAGGGTGAGACCCGCGAAACAGCTTTTCTAGCGGCTCGCGCCATCCGTCCCAAAGAACCCCTGGAAGTGGTCTATATGCCCGAATTCCCAGAAATTTTTAACTCGCCCCTGCTTTTACTTGTACGCGAAAACCTGCCCGCCGATCAGCCTCTGTATCTGGTGGGAGGCGCTGTGCGTGATGCTTTGCTCGGAAAGCCCGTCCACGACCTTGATTTTGCGGTTCCAAAGGGCGCCTTGCGCCTGGCTAAAACCCTGGCCGACAAGCTCCAGGCCGCTTTTTACCCACTCGATGAAGAAAACGACACAGCCCGCTTGATTGTCATTCACCCTGACGGTACCCGCGACATACTGGATTTTGCTGGTTTTCGCGGCGTAAATCTGGAAGACGATCTTCGTGGACGTGATTTCACCCTTAACGCCATTGCTTTTGACCTGCATAGCGCAAAATTGATCGATCCACTTGGCGGCGCGGCAGATTTGCGCGCCAAACGCTTACGGGCTTGCGCTGAAACGGCTCTCAGCGCCGACCCGGTTCGTATTGTACGCGCCGTCCGTCAGGCGGCTGCCCTTGGACTGACTATCGAACCCGCCACCCGGCAGTGGATGAAATCCGCCGTCTCTGGCCTGAGCCAGGTTTCAGCCGAACGCCTGCGCGATGAAATTCTCAAAATTCTAGCTGGTCCTCAGCCCGATGCCGCTTTGCGCGCTCTCGATTTGTTAGGGGTTTTACCATACCTGCTACCAGAACTGGAAGCGCTAAAAGGCATTCAACAATCCGCCCCGCACGTTCAGGATGTTTGGGCGCACACGCTTTCCGTGCTGCGCCACCTGGAAGGTTTGCTGGATGTTCTTGGCCCGCAATACAACGAGCAAAAATCCAACGCAGACCTGCACAACGGCCTGCTTGTCCTCAAGCTGGGCCGCTACCGCACCCAACTGGCCCAACATCTGGCCCAAAGGCTCAATCCAGATCGTTCCTTACGCAGCCTTCTTTTTTTGGCAGCCCTCTATCATGATGTCGAAAAGCCCGCCACCCGCACCGTCGAACAGAGTGGCCGCGTTCGCTTCCTCGACCACGATCAAAAAAGCGCTCAAACAGTTTTGCGGCGCGCCATTGCCTTGCGCCTCAGCAACGATGAGATGAACCGCGTTAAAACCATCGTCGCCAACCACATGCGCGTCCACCTGCACAGCGACCGCCAGCGCAAAGAACAACCCATCAGCCGCAAAGCCATCTACCGTTTTTTTCGTGATACTGGCCCCACCGGCATCGACATCATCTTGCACTCCCTGGCCGACCTGCGCGCGACCTACGAACACAGCCTGCCGCAGGAGATTTGGGTTGCCGAACTGGATGTTGCGCGCGCCTTGTTCGAAGCCTATTGGGACAGCCCAGACCAAATCGTCCACCCTCCCCAACTCCTGAATGGAGACGACCTCCTGCAAGAACTACATCTCACCCCAGGCCGCGAAATCGGCCAATTGCTCGAAACCATCCGCGAAAACCAGGCCGAAAGCCACCTCACCAATCGCGCCGAAGCCCTGGCCTTTGCGCGCGGCTGGCTGCAAGGCCACAAGGACACCAAAAAATGAGCCAACTTTACTGCCAACGGGCCGGATCGGGTCAACCGCTCGTTTGGGTGAATGGTTTCCCGCTCGCCCACACCCTCTGACAGGCGCTTCTCCCATTCCTGACCGATCCTTTCGACCTCATTATGCCTGATTTATGCGGATTTTGAGCTTCGGCCCTGCCCCTGCCCACCTGACCGAACTTCCCGGAGTCGGTCACACGCCCATGCTTGAAGCGCCGCAAGCGCGCTGCAAAGGTTGCTTTCGCCATGACCACTGTCCAACTTTTTATCACTTGTCTGATAGACACTTTTTACCCCGAAACCGGTGAGGCCATTGTCAGCATCTTCAACCGCCTTGGTCTGACAGTGGATTTCCCCACAGAACAAACCTGCTGCGGCCAACCGGCTTTCAATGCTGGCCTGCGCGCCGAAGCCCGTCTGCTGGCCGAACATACTCTCCAGGTCTTTGAATCTGCGCCTGGTGATGTCATTGTCCCCTCTGGCTCGTGCGCTCACATGTTAAAACACGGTTACCCGGAACTCTTCCGTGATGACCCGGCCTGGCTGCCACGCGCGACAGCCCTGGCGGCGCGCACCTTTGAATTTACTGAATATTTGGTCGATGTGCTGGGCGTAACCGATCTGGGCGCGCGCTGGGAGGGCGTTTTAACCTACCACCCCTCCTGCCACTTGCTGCGCGGACTGGGTATCGACCGCCAGCCGCGCGCCCTGCTCGCCAATGTGCGCGGCGCGACGATAGTGGAGTTGCCCCATCAGGAAGAATGCTGTGGTTTTGGCGGCGTTTTCAGCCTGGAACACCCTGAATTGAGCGCAGAGTTTCTTAAACGCAAAATTGCCAACCTGGCGTTAACCGAAGCGCCGGTTTTGGTGGTGGCCGATACGGGCTGCCGGATGCACATCGCCGGAGGGTTGCATCGTCAAAAAAAGCCCCAGCAGGTGCTTCACATTGCCGAGGTCTTAGCGCGACGCTGACAGGTTCTGTTTTCTTGACATGTTTTTGGGGCCGTGATAATCTTGCGCGGCTGTAAAACAACCAAAAATTTCATGCAGGAGAAAGAAAATGTCTGACCGTTTTGTTGGAACCGTCAAGTGGTTTAACGCCACCAAAGGGTATGGTTTTATTGGCCGGGCAGAGGGCGAAGACATCTTTGTCCACTTTTTAGCCATTCAAATGGAAGGCTATAAACGCCTCGACCCTGATCAAAAAGTGGAGTTTTCGGTCGAACAAGGCCCGCGTGGTTTGCAGGCGGCCAATGTCACCCCGGTGGCATAGCAAAGTGGAACCGGGCGCGAGCTGCGTCCGGTTTTTTGTGGCCTACTTGTTTTGCAAAGAGACCATAATTGAATAAACAATCGCAATTAAAATTCCCAAAACACAAATTCCAATACCAAACAGGGCAGTTTTGCGGTTTTCAGAACGCATTCCAAACAGCCCCAAGCCAATTCCGGCCAGCGCAATCGTCCCGCCGCAAATGGGGATGATTGCCGTACACAGGCTGATGATACCCAGCGCGGCAGAGGCCAACGCCAGGAGTTTGTTGGTGCGTTCTTCAGGGTCAAGGCTTGCCGGGTCAATTTCCATTTCAGTAAAATCCTTTCGGGCAGGGTTCTGGTAGTATAACCCAATCGTTTATAATCATTCTTATGCAAATTTCTGAGCATCTTCAGGGCATTCTTGCCACACTTCCCACCAAACCGGGCTGTTATTTGATGAAAAACGCCGAAGGGAAGATCATTTATGTTGGCAAGGCCATCAACCTCAAGAATCGGGTACGCTCTTACTTTCACGCCGACTCCAGCCACGATAATAAAACCCGTCGCCTGGTGCGTGATATTGTAGACTTGGAGTGGATTTTGGTCGGCTCCGAGTTGGAAGCGCTGATTCTTGAGATGAATCTTATCAAGCGTCACCGCCCCAAATATAACGTGCGCTTGAAAGACGATAAACGCTACCCATACATCAAAGTCCACTGGGCCGAGGCTTACCCCAGGGTGACTGTAACCCGCCAGATGCAGGAAGATGGCGCGCGCTATTTTGGCCCCTACACCTCAGCCTGGGCCGTTTATCAGACGCTGGATGTGCTGCGAAAAGTGTTCCCCTACCTGACTTGTGACCGCGAGATTAGCGGCCACGACAAACGCGCCTGCCTCTATTACGATATCAAACTCTGTCTGGGGCCATGCACCGGCGCGGTAGACCAAAACAGGTACCGGCAGATGATTACCGATCTGATGGATTTCCTGGCTGGACATTCGGAACCAATCGTCCAACGCGTGCAAGCCGAGATGGAAAAGGCCGCCGAAGACCTGCGCTTTGAGAAAGCCGCCGCGCTGCGCGACCAATTAAAGGCCATGCACAGCATTATTGAGCGTCAGAAGGTGGTTTTTGCCTCGGATTACAAAGATTCAGATGTGATAGCCATGGCGCGGGCCGATGGCGAGGCCTGTGTTCAAATCTTTTTTGTGCGCGGCGGCAAGTTGATTGGGCGGGAATACTTTGTGCTGGAAGGCACCGAGGATGTGGCAGATAAGGAAGTGATTACAGAGTTTGTAAAGCAGTTTTACACCGATGCGGCCAATGTGCCGCAGCAACTGCTGCTTTCTCAAGAAATTGAAGAAGCCAAGATTATTCAGGAGTGGATGCGTTCACGGCGCGGCGGCGGGAAAGTTGAAATCCATGTGCCGCGCGACGGGCAACCGCACGAACTGGTGCAGATGGCCTCCGAAAACGCCACCGAAACGCTGACGGCGCTACGCGCCCAATGGCAGGCCGATAGCCATAAGCAGGAGATGGCACTGGCTGAACTGCAATCGGCGCTCAACCTTTCTGCGCCGCCCAATCGAATGGAATGTTATGATGTTTCACACACCCAGGGCGTGGCAACGGTTGGGGCAATGGTGGTTTTCGAGCAGGGGGTTCCTGCCAAACGGCTCTATCGCAAATTTAATATCGATAGCACTTCGATTGGTGCGCCGGATGACTTTGCCAGCATGGAAGAGATGCTGGAGCGGCGATTTAAGCGTTGGGCGTTGTTTAATTCTGACGAAATGGCGGCCCAGGCCCCGGGGGGAGGGGCTTCCAAGCCCGATGAAGCCTTTTCCATTTTGCCCGATTTGATTATCGTCGATGGCGGCAAGGGCCAGTTGGGGCGTGTCGTGCATGTCCTCGAAAAATTTGGTTTGTTTGATAAAGTGCCGGTGGTGGGGCTGGCGAAGCGTGAAGAAGAGATTTTTTTCCCGCACCAGTCGCAGCCGCTTTTGCTGGCGCGCCATTCGCAGGGCTTGTATCTTGTGCAGCGCATCCGCGACGAAGCGCACCGTTTTGGTATCACGGCTCATCGGGCGCGGCGCTCCAAGCAGGGCATGGCTTCAATTTTGGATGCCATTTCGGGTATTGGCCCGGCCCGCCGAAAAGCCCTCTTGAAACATTTTGGAAGTGTGGATAAGATTAAGCAGGCTTCGCTCGAAGAATTGGGCGAGATTGTTCCTGCGGAAGTAGCTCAAAACCTAAAGGCTCAGTTGGAATGAAACAAATTTGGATTGTTGATGATGATGAAGAGATGGCGCGGGCTGTGACGCTGATGCTGAAACTGCTCGATTGTTCTGCGCGTCATTTTTTGAATGCCCGTGGGGCCGCCAAAGAACTTTTGGATGGTTTTCGCCCGGATTTGTTGCTTTTGGATATTAATATGCCTGAAGTAACCGGGATTATGATGCTCGAATTTGTGCGCCGTCGCCCGGAATGGAATGATTTGCCGATTGTGATGCTTTCTTCTGAAGCCACCGATATTCAGGTGGATGAGGCGATGAGACTTGGCGCAGATGCCTATATTTTGAAACCAGTTACGATTGATGAAATTGAACAGACTTTGCAAAGGGTCTGGCAAAAATATGAGAAATGAGGAACTTTTGAATGGCAAGCAAGAAAGCTACAAGCACCAAACCCGCCAAAAATAACCGCGAAGCGCGCAAAATGCGTATTTATCGCTTGGTTTTTATTGTTGTTTCGGTAATTTTACTGCTCTCGATGGCCCTTTCAATGGTCACCAGCCTCTGAACGGGCGGGCAGACCGCTAAAATGGTATAATTCGCAAACGCGGCGCACAGACAGGCCGCGTTTCTTTTCGTATTTTTTTGAAGGATGATGTATGCTCGAAAAACTGGCAGGAATTGAAGACCGTTACGAAGAGTTGACCCGTCAATTGATGGAAGTTGGCAACGATTATCAGCGCGCAGCAGAGTTGAACAAGGAGCGCAGCGATCTTGAAACATTGGTCGAAACGACCCATGTCTATCGCGCCGCCCGAAAAAGCCTGGACGAGGCGAAAAGTATGCTGGAATCGGAAACTGACGAAGAAATGGCGGCTTTGGCCGGGCTGGAAGTGGCCGAATTGGAAATGAAAATACCAGAGCTGGAGGCTTTGCTAAAAAGTATGCTGGTTCCCAAAGACCCACGCGACGACAAAAACGTTATTGTCGAAGTTCGAGCGGGAACCGGGGGCGATGAAGCGGCTTTGTTTGCGGCGGATTTGTTTCGTATGTATACCCTGTATGCCGAGCGTCAGCGCTGGAAGTCGGAAATTATGTCGGCCAGTGAAATTGGAATTGGCGGATTCAAAGAAATCACCTTTGAAATCAAGGGCCGGGGCGCATATTCCAAATTAAAATACGAATCGGGCGTTCACCGCGTTCAACGTGTGCCGAGCACCGAGTCGCAGGGCCGCATTCACACCTCCACCGCCACGGTGGCGGTCTTGGCCGAAGTCGATGATGTCGAAGTCCATATTCCCGAAAGCGATATCGAAGTTGAAGTGTATCGTTCGGCGGGCGCGGGCGGCCAAAATGTGCAGAAAAACTCTACGGCGGTGCGTTTGTATCACAAGCCCACTGGTCTGGTTGTCACTTGCCAGGATGAACGTTCCCAGCTTCAAAATAAGCTGCGCGCGCTCAGCATTCTACGCGCCCGTCTGTTTGAAATGGAAGAGCTGAAACGCCGCAACGAACTGGAAGCCGAACGCCGCTCACAAGTTGGAACCGGCGAACGTTCCGAAAAAATCCGCACTTATAATTATCCCCAAAGCCGTGTTACCGATCATCGCATCGGCGTTTCATCGTACAATCTCCCGACCGTGATGAACGGAGATATTGATCTCTTCATTGACGAATTGTCCACCCGCGACGAAGCCGACCGACTTTCGGCAGGGTCGGATGAAGACGACGAATAAACTTCAACGTTCAGGCGCTGAACCCTCATCCGCAGAGATTGCAGGCTTTACCGATTCTCATAATCGGCGCACGCTGCAAGCTCTGCGGATTTTTTGAAGGCGGATTTTAGATGAAAAATTTTTCCCCCGCTCTGCGCTTGTTGGCCGTTTTGGCGGTAATTGCCCTGGCTTGGAGTTTACGTACCAACACTGCCGCCAAGCTGCCGGTAGATTATGACGAAGATGACTATCTGCGCGCCGCCCAAGAATACGCGGCTGTTTTTCGCTCTGGCGATTTGCGCGGGCTGATGGAGTTTAATTATCGACCGGAACACCCGCCGCTGGCAAAAATAATCTATGGCATTAGCCTTTTGAACGTTCCAGTAACCACGTTGTTGCCCGACCGGGGCACATCTGCCAGCCCAGATCAATTTTTACCATTACCCCAAAAAAAGGCTGCCCGCGCGGTTGCTGCGGCTTTTGGCGCATTGGAAGTGGCGTTATTGGCTTTACTCAATCCATTGGCTGGTTTTTTGCTGGCGATTAATGCCCTGACCGGAAAATACACCAGCCAGATTATGCTCGAAAGCCTGCCTGCTTTTACCAGCCTGGCGAGCGTGCTGGCCTATACCCGCTACAAGCGGCAGGCCCAAAAAGGCTGGCTGGCAACCTCGGCCATTTTCCTGGGCCTGACAGCTACCTCGAAATACCTGTACGCAGTGGTTGGCGTTGCCATTCTGGCCGATTGGCTATTTGCCACGCCCAAGACCCTGCCAGACCTGAAGCGCTTTCTGCGGCTGGCATTGCTCTGGGGCGGTTTGGCGCTGCTGGTTTTTCTGGCTGCCAACCCCTACCTGTGGCCCAATCCGCTGGGACGATTGGCCGATTCGCTTTTTTACCACGCCAAATATTCCACCACCGCCGTCGAAGTGGAGCAAAACAATTTCCCCTTCTACCAGCCTTTTGTCTGGATTTTTCTCTTTTCGGTTGGACAATGGCATCCAGATGTGTTTTCTTTCGTTTTAGACCCGCTGATTGCCCTCTTCGCCTGCCTGGGGCTGACCCGAATGTGGAAACGCGACCCGGTCTATATCTTTTGGCTGGTAATTGGTATGGCTTTTCTGTTGGTTTGGCCCACCAAATGGCCGCAATACATGGTCGTACTTACTGCGCCGCTCTCTCTTTCGGCGGCTGAAGCCATTGGTGGCTTTGGCGTGGGGATTTGGAAAGACTGGCAGCAGGCGCACGCTCAAAAGGTCAATCATACCCTGGAGCGCCGTGATGGCCGCCGGGCCTTACCCTGGCTAATTCCCGGCCTCATTTTTTTTGCCGCGCTCACGTTGTACCCACTTATTTTTCAATTTGCCATGTCTCTAACCGATTTCAACAGCACTTCCATCATGGACGGGCTAAAGGGCGGCGTTTGGCGGGAAGTATGGGGCGGTCTAACTGGTCAGATTAAGGCCACACCCATCGATTCGGCCTATCAGGACCGTGCCGTAACCTTTATTGGCGCAGAAACCTACCTGCCGATTTTGGATTACATCACCACTTCAGGCATACTTGGCTTCAACCTGCTTTGGACATTCCTTTCGGTCATCCTGCAAACCGGGCTTGGGCTGGGGGCAGCCCTTCTGCTCTGGAATCAGCGAGTCGCTTTTCGGCGTGGCTGGCAGGCGCTCTTCATCCTGCCCTGGGCCATTCCCGAAACCATCGGGGCCATTATGTGGTTTACCGTGCTATCCACCGCAACCGGCTGGCTAGGATTGGCCGCCCAAAAATATGGCGAAACGATCCCATTTTCCTTTTTGCTTAATTGGGAACGCAACCCCGGCGCAACCTTGCTCGTTTTACTCATTTGCAGCCTATGGTATGGATTCCCCTTTATGATGCTGGCGGCCAGCGCCGGGCTAAAACTGATTCCTGCCGAAGTATTCGACGCCGCCGCCATCGACGGAGCCAGTGTCTGGCAGGTTTTTCGCCATATTAGCTGGCCTTTGTTGTTGCCCTTACTGCTTCCGGCGGTTATTGTGCGTGGAATTTTTGTCTTCAATCAATTTTATCTCTTTCAAGTTTCGCAAATGTATGGCAACTTTAGCCTAACCACCCTGGCGACTCTCTCCTACAATATTTTCAATCCGGCTGCGGGCGGATTTGGCCGCCCTGCCGGAGAATTTGCCATCTCGGCTGGGTTGAACATGCTGACAATGCTCATTCTGGTTATTTTTGTCGTCATCTTCACCCGCTGGAGTAAGGCCGGAGAAGGACTTAACGATGCGTAAACTCACCCGTTGGCAGCAACTTGGCAGGCAAATCCTACTGGCGCTAATTGGCCTGTATGTTCTCATCCCCATCTGGATCACCTTACGCCTGGCTTTTGACGGTGCGCTAATTGGCCGTCCCACCGAATTTCGGCTGTTTCCCAAACAATTTTCTTTCGAGCCGCTCTTACGGGTGCTCGACCGGCCTTACCAATCGGTTGAATTTCTTAGCCTGCTCAAAAACAGCCTGCTGGTCTCTTTTGGCGCGGCTATCCTGGCAATGCTTCTTGGCGCAAGCCTGGCCTATGCCTTTGCCCGCTTTCGCTTCCCAGGCCGCCAGGCCGGGTTATTTCTCCTATTGCTCATGGCAGTTTTGCCGCCGGTTGCCTTTATGACCCCGCTGTATATTGTTCTCAGCGCACTAGGGATTCGCACAACCCTATGGGCGCTGGTCATCGTCTACGCAGCTTTTGCCATGCCCTTCTGCATCTGGAATATGCGCGCCGCCTTCCAAGCAGTTCCCAAAGAAGTGGAAGAAGCCGCCTATCTCGACGGAGCCGGTTATCTGACTACCTTTGCCTTCATCACCCTGCCATTGGCCCTGCCCTCAATTGCCGTTGCCGCCCTGATAGCCTTTCTAATGGCCTATTCCGAGTTTGCCCTGGGCTGGCTCTTTGTCGAAAAAGCCAGCACTGTCACCCTGGCTATGTCCATCTACTCCATCGTTCAAACCGGAAACGCCCAACCCTGGAGCCAACTCGGTTCACTAACTCTGGTTATTTCGGCCCCGGTTGTCATCATTTTCATCCTTTTTCAGCGAACCCTGCTCGAAAGGCTCACCTTTGGAGCCGCCAGTGATTAGCCAGTGGTCGCAAACGCTGGAGATGCAGGTTCTCCTGGCCCATATTACCGGGCGCAACCGGGCCTGGGTCTTGGCGCACCCCGAAGCCAGCCTGACGCCAGAACAGGAAACCGCTTTTTTAACGGCTAAAAACCAGTTCGAGACCGGAATTCCACTGCCGTATCTTTTAGGGCATTGGGAATTTTACGGGCTGGATTTTTGGGTGACGCCCGATGTGCTAATTCCACGCCCCGAAACCGAACTGCTGATTGACCTGGCCCGCACCCACCTGCGGCCTGACTCTCGTTTAATAGAAATTGGCACAGGCTCTGGCTGTCTCCCAATCACTCTGGCGACTCTGCTGCCGAAAGTCGAGATCGTTGCAACAGATATTTCTGCGGCGGCCCTGGCTTTGGCCCGTTTAAACGCAGAAAAGCACCAGGTAAAGGATCGAATCACTTTCCTGGAAGCCGATTTGTTTCCCACGGATTTGCCGCTTTCAACCTTCGACCTTATACTATCCAATCCGCCTTACATTCCCACCGCAACCCTGCATGGGCTAACCGTATTTGGCCGTGAACCAGGCCTGGCGTTGGATGGCGGCCCAGATGGGCTGACAACAATTCGGCGTTTGCTCGGCCAATCGCAACGGTGGCTGGCTGCGGGTGGCGTGATTCTCGTGGAGGTTGAGTCTGGGTTGGGGGCTGCGGCTCATTCAATGGCAAAAGTCCAATTTCCCGCCGCACAGGTCCAAATCTTGCCAGATTTGGCTGGCCTAGACCGGGTTCTAGCAATTGTTACTTAATTGTTATGAACATTTTTGGCTAAAAAAAGAGTATAACTTTAGTATGGAAACAAAAATTCTTTCAATTACCGACCCGGATGCGTTGGCCCTGGCGATTGATGTGCTTACGGCTGGCGGGCTGGTGGCTTTTCCTACCGATACTGTTTATGGCCTGGGCGCATTGGCGTTTGATGCACGCGCGGCTGCTTCGATTTATGAAGCGAAGGGGCGCGGCGCAGATAAGGCGATTGCGGTGCTGGTGGGTGATTTTGAGCAATTGGGGCAGGTTGCGCTGGGTGTGAATAGCACCTGCCAAAAGTTGGCGCGTCGCTTTTGGCCTGGCCCGCTAACGGTGGTTGTGCCGCATCATCCATCCATCCCCGAGGCGGTCACTCCGTATACGACGGTGGGGGTGCGTATTCCCGATTTTGGCCCAACTCGTGAACTTTTGCGCCTGACGGGGCCGCTGGCGGTTTCTTCGGCCAATCTTTCTGGGCAGGCCAGCCCGGTGACGGCGCTGGAGGTGCAGGCTCAACTGGGTGGACGGATTGCGCTCATTTTGGATGGTGGTGTAACGCCCGGCGGCGTTCCTTCGACGGTGGTGGATTGCAGCCAGGGTGAGCCGCGGGTTTTGCGTGAAGGCCCCATTACGTTGGAGCAAATTGTGAACGCGTTGGCTTAGGGGCGCTATCGTTTTTGGGTGAAAAGCCGTCGGGGCGACCGGCTGAGTGACCGATATAAAATCTGCATAGACCAACCGATCTATGCAGATTTTTGGTTTTAAGGGGTGCGGCGGGTTGTTTTACTTGGGTTGCAGGGCAAAGTCGTCGAACCAGACCGTTCCGGTCACTTTTTCGTACAGATCGATATAGACCGAAATATAGCCATTGGCTTGACGAGAATCGCTCACTTGGGCTACAACTTGTTCGTTGATGGAGCATGTGATATTTTCGCCCTGGGTCTGAACGCTGAGCCGGTTCCATTCGCCAGCCACAATTAGATCGGTTTGATCCCAATCTTTTAGTTTTATCCAGTCGGTTGCCAGGCTGTAATAATTGACGGCATAGTAGCCATCATCGCAGACGGTAAAGGTGTACGCGCCGTAATCAAACCCTTCCGGTGATTCACGGAAGACAACCCCATAGCAGAAATTTTCCGGGTCGCCTGCAACGCGTTTTACCAGAACGCTCATGTCGAAGTCGCTCAGGTCGGGGTTGGTGGGGTATGTGCCCCAAGCCATAAAGGTATCCAGTGCCTCTTCCACATTCCAGGTGTAGACACCTTGCTCGATGCTGGTCGTGCCATTCCAAAACTCATTTTCTTCTATACCTGCGCGCCACTCAAGCGAGTTGTTGTCGAAGGTTTCATAGATTTCGTAGCCTTCGTAAATAGAGGTTTGTGCCGCTGTCGTGGCGGTGGCGTTGAGCGCCTGGTTTTCGCTAAAGTTGGTATAAACGAAGTAGCCCCCAATGGCAAGACCAATCATCAGACAGCAAAGAATGACCAGAATGACGATAACAATGATCACTTCACGGCTAAAAGGACCGCTTTTTTCGGGCGGGGTTGCGGGCATGTTCTCCATATTGTTTCTCCTTGAATTAGGGTAGCCATTGCGGCCAGGATGCGTTTTCAACCAGCAGGCTGGTTTTGCCAATGCTAATATCATACAATAAAATAGTGGGTTGGTATTGTCCTTTCAGCGGAGTCCGTTGAAAAACCAACAGCGTACCGCTCGTATCCCAACTGTAAAAACCATCGGTCATATTAGGTTCACCTGGCAACATTGGCCCACCCAACAGGGCCAGAGTCACAATCCAGATGTTGGAAGCGCTCGTGTCAGCGGTGGGACGCAGACCCAAGGCAATGTACTTGCCATCAGGCGCCCAGGCTGGCAGGTTGTAAAAAGCATCCTGCTGCTCGCCCGCCAAAAAAATGCTTTCTTCGCCGCTTTCAAAATCGGCCAATTTGACCACCGTTCGCGGGCCAAACTCGGTTTCAATCCGATCCGTGTAAAACATTCTGGCCCCATCCGGCGACCAACTGCCAAATTGCCCGGTGCTACAGGGGAGAAACGTCTCAGCGCCGCTGGCAAACTCTAGCACCCGCACCCCGTCATTGAGAGCATCGTAAATTGCCAGCCTGCGCCCATCAGGTGACCAGGACGGCCCATACCCGATAATTTGCGAATCGGCATAAACTGGGCTGGTTTGGTTGGCTGCGCTATCCCAAACCCAGGGGCGCGGCGCGCCATACCCGCTGCCAGGCGTCAGCTCGCTGACTTCAAGGGTATACGCCAGCCGGGTTCCATCCGGCGACCAGCGCGGGCTGGTACAACGGTCTGCGCCACAGTTCAAAATTTGTTGGGGATTTTCACCCTCCCGTCCCATTTGCCACAAATCAATACCACTTTGCTCGTTGAGCAGCGCAAAAGCGATTTTTGCTCCATCGCGGCTGGCGTGAAAATCGTAAATTTTGCCACTGGTTTGTGAAAGCTGTTGCTGGTCGGTTCCATCGGGCGCGATGCGCCAAATTTCGCGCGCGCCTTCAGCATTAGAGAGATAAATTAGCGCCGGCGGGCGGATATTGAACGATAGGTGGCTGGCGCGTTGGAGCTTTTCACCATTGACGCCCAGCACCCCGGCCTGAATCTCGATTTGATAGTGCTGCCCAGGCTGAAAAGGAGTCGCCGGGCTAAAGCGCAGCTTGGTGGGGGAGATCGCCGTCCACACCCCGGCGCTGGCGGGGCGCAGGCTGATGGCAATTTGGGCGGCTTCGGCCCGAACAGGCGAAGAAAATTCCAGTGTAATTGGGCCCCAGGGGCCGTTTACGCTTTCGAGCAGGCGCGGTTGAAGGCCATTGGGGTTGCCAATCAGCGCCAGCCCAGAAATAATCAAAAAGATGAAAAAACTTAGCGGCAGGGCCAGCCGGTCGAGGCGGGTTAGTTTTATCATTACGGGAAAAGGTAAGGTTGGCTGGGGGCTTCCACCTGACGGACAGATTCGGCCTGGATGACGGGCACTTTGCGCCCGTTTTGCTCGATAATTTTGACTGGGCCTTTGACTTGCACCCACTCGTCCACTCCCAGGCTGGCCCCGGCGGGCCATTCTACCAGCATTCCCAGCGCAAAGGCATCGGCTACGCAGCAAGTGACGGCAAACCGGCTGGCAAGGAACTGGTTGGCGGGCAGGCGAGGGTCGCGGTAGACAAATCCGATAATATTGGCGGTTTGGCCTGCGTATTGCTCCAGGTCGGTTTGGGTGTTGAAAATCCGAATCCAATCCAGTACGGTGCGCTGGTCGGGGCCGGTTTGGAGTTGGGCAGGCGAGATTGCTCCGGCAGCGAGTGCGCCGCTGACGGCTACGCCGCGATTGGAGGCTGCGCTGGCCCCCAGTGGTTGGGCTGGGATGAGGAAACCGATCAGCAGAGGAATGAGCAGATAGATCAGCGGCCAGGCCGAGGCTTGAGGCGGGTGGGTGTGATCATGTTCTAGGTCGTGATGGTGGTCGGGGGCGGCCTGCGCGTTTTGGGCGCGGGAGCGTCTTAACGTATCCAGCATATTGGCGCCGAGCGCAAACAGGCCAAACATGCCTAGCAGGGTGAGCCAGGCAAAGCGAGCGTTGATATACCAGAGTAGTTTGCCACTGGAGATGATGTTGAACAAGTAGAAGGCCAGCGCCAGGGCTAAAATGGCTTGCAGGCGGCGGTAGGCGGTGAAAGTTAGTTTCATAGGCCGGGCAGGTAGTAGTTGACGAGAATGCCTGCCAAAAGGCTAAGCAGGAAGGGGAAAAGAATCAGGTAGAGCAGGGCGCGTGGGTTAAAGACGCGGGCGTACATAAGTGCGCTTTTGATATCAACCATTGGCCCAAAGACAAGAAAGGCCAAAATTGCGCCAGGGCTGAAGATGCCAATGAAACCCAGGGCGACAAAGGCATCTACGGTGGAGCAGATGGAGAGCAGAACGGCCAGCAGCATCATGGCGATGACCGAGA
The DNA here is from genome assembly GCA_020719725.1 of Anaerolinea sp. GTDB lineage: Bacteria > Chloroflexota > Anaerolineae > Anaerolineales > Villigracilaceae > UBA8950. Next base: position 26,918 of record DYPU01000013.1, read on the forward strand.
GTATCGGGCCTTTGCCGATGCTGACGAGCAGATTTTGGGGGAGGAAGGTTTGCATGGCGGTTGCCAGTAGTGCGCCGATGACGAGGTAGCGGCCCATTTCGAAAAATTCATCGAGCGCGATGGCAAGGACGCTGCGCCAGCGTTCGGCCAGGCCAGGCGCTGGGGTGGCAGGTGGGTTGAAGTGGAGTTGGGGCGGGGCAAAAGCAGGCGCAGGTTTCAGAATTTCGGTGGCCGGGCTGCTGGATGAGAAAATCAGCCCGGTGCTGATGGCGATGATCAGGCTGAGGGCGGCGCGTAGGGCCAGCATTAACCCTGGCCCAAAAGCCGAAGCGGTGGAGAGTAGGACGATGGGGTTTAGAACCGGGGCCGCGAGCAGGAAGGCGATGCCTGCTCCGAGTGGCAGGCCTTTACGGAACATACGCCGGGTGAGCGGCACAACCCCGCATTCGCAGACCGGGAAAACCAGCCCCATGAGACCGCCGATAATTGTGCCAGATAGGTTGTTTTTGGGTATGAGCCGGGCCAGCAGGTCTTGTGAAAAGAAAATTTCGACCAGTCCAGAGCCGAGTGTGCCAAATAGCAGGAACGGTGCGGCTTCGATGAAGATGCCCAGAAAGATGGTGGCAAAATCGGGCAAGCGCTCGAAGATGCGGCTCATAAGGCTTAGTGTGATGTCTTGGGGGGTGGTGAACAGGATGATGATAAGGGCCAAAAGGATCAGCCAGGGGCGGGGAATGCGGCGAGCGGGTGGATTTTGCATTTTATCCATGACGGGGCGATGTGAGCAGGGCCAGCAGGCGCGGGTGGTTGGCATAAACGCCGCGATAGCGTTCGGGTAGCAGGGCGGCGATTTGGCACATGATTTCTTCGGTATCGTTTTGCAGGGCCTGGTCGCGGTTTTCTTTGGGAAGCGGCGGCAGGTGAAAGGCTGTGCCAGCCGTCAGGCTGACCGGTGATTTACGCAGGCGTTTGATGTTGCCCCACAGCACTTTGTCTTCGGTTCCGGTGATGGCAACCGGGATGACGGGAAAGCCCGATCGGGCGGCCAGGTAGGCTACGCCGGGTTTACCTGCGAGTAGTGCGCCGGTAGTGGAGCGGGTTCCTTCGGGGGCAATGACCAGTGAGTGACCTGTTTCCATTAGCCCAATCATTTTGCGGAGCGATTTCAGGTCGGGGTTGAAGCGGTCGATAAATAGAAAATTTAGATGCCGACCGAGCCAGCGGATCCAGCCGGTTTTTTGCCATTTCTCGCCAACCGGGATGAACATATCATATCGGTCAAAGACATAGTGAAACATGGCTATATCGATGATGCCGATGTGGTTGGTGGCAATGATGAAGGAGCCAGAAGCGGGGACGTTCTGGCTGCCGTTGACCTGAATGCGGGCGATGCGGTTGAAGATGAATCGAATTAATCCGCGCACAAACTTACGCATTTTGTATCAGTTCTTTCAGGCGTGGATGTTCGGCATAGACGCCGCGATAGCTTTCGGGTAGTAAGGCGGCAATCTGGCACATAATTTCGTCGGTTTGGCCTTGCAGGGCTTCTTCACGGTTTTTACCCTGTGGCATTTCAAGCTGCATGAGTTTCCCGGCGGTGGCGGTGACGTGAATACGCTGAAAGTGTTTGAGTTGATTTAGGGCGTGGTGGTCTTCGGTGCCGACCAGGGCCACCGGCAGAACAGGGTGGCCGCTTTTCCCGGCCAGGTAGGCGACGCCAGGTTTGCCTTGCTGAAGTGCGCCGGTTTGCGAGCGGGTTCCTTCAGGGGCGATGACCAACATCCCGCCTTGTTTCAGGCGGTTAAGCATAACGCGCAAGGCGTGAAAATCGGTCCCGAAGCGGTTGAGCCAAATGGCATTGACGGCGCGGCCAATGGCCCCAAACAGGATGTGGTTTTTGTATTTCTCGGCCACCGGCACGATGATGTCTTCCCGATCGAAAACATAGAGTAGAATCGCTGAATCGAGCCGCCCTAAGTGATTGCTTGCCATGATGAAATTGCTGGTTGGGATGTTCTCCAGCCCGCGAATTTTGACATGCACAATTAGTTTTAAAATAACTCGGATGAGAAAGCGGACAATTTTGAAGGACATGCGTTCAATTTTACAATAAAAAGACAAAATTTATACGGGTCTTTGGCGGCGCTGCTACGCTATAATCCCATAAAAAACGAAAGAGCCATATTTTTAGGAGAGTGTTTTATGACTGAGAGCAAATCTGGCGCGCGTTGGCCGTTAGCGGCCTGGCTGATTATTTCACAACTGATTACCCTGGCGACTCTGCCGTTTTGGTTGATGGGGGCGCTGATGTCGGTAATGGCTTTTGATAATGGTGTCGAATTTTGGAATATGTTGTTTGTGGGGGCGGTTTGGCTCTACCCGGTTTGGGCCTTGGGATTGGCAGTGGCAGGCTGGGTGGCTTTTGCGCGCAAAAAGAATACTGCGGCCTGGGTGCTGACCTCTTTAACTTTTTTGCCGTTTCTGGTTATTTATGCGTTGGTTGTTCTGGGCTAAAGTGGATCCCCTAAAAATTTACTGCTAAAGCGGTGGTTTTTTAGGGGATGGCTTCTTTTACCAGCTTCGATTGGGCGAGCCATATTTGCTTACGATGCGTTGATAGATCTCATTATCATCATGGCCGATTTTGATAATTTCGAACCCGATATAATGGCTAAACGGCTGCATACTATCGGGCTGACACCATTTGGTGCGCGCGCTAAAAACGATGTAAGGCCGCGCCGAAATTTCACTGGTCAGGCTCAGCCGTAGACGAAACTCTTGCCCTATCGAGATTGGGCTGGAACTATCGATTTTAAACCCGTCTGGGCTAATGTTGGAAAGATGCCCGACCATGTTTTGAGTACGATCGTCAAAAATTTGCATATAATAGCCAAACGGGCGTCTTTCTGTGTGACGTCTTTCTTCCATGGCAACCTCCAGAATAAAGAAAATGACCAGAAATAAATACTTACAAAAATGTAAACTCTCTCAGTTAGTATAGGGCAAATTGCCTGTAAAAGCAATTCTTGTTCATCTGAAAATCCGCGCCCAGTGGTTGTTTTTTAGGTGTGCTCTTTTTCTGACTCTTGGCGCAGCGCTTAAGAGCGTGTTTCTAAAAAAAGACTATCTTCATGTAAAATCGGGCTAAAATCGTTTCAATAGGGTCAAAAATAATCATGACAAAACGTCTCATTGTGGTTGCTGGGAATATCGGCGTTGGGAAGACTTCGCTGGCCGAACGAATCGGCGCGCGGCTGGGTTGGATGACTGGCTACGAATCGGTTTCAGATAATCCGTACCTGCCCGATTTTTATGCCGATATGAAAACCTGGTCTTTCCACTTGCAAGTGTATTTTCTTGGACATCGCGCCAAGCAATACCTGGAGTTGGCAGGGGATGCGCGCTCGGTTATTCTCGACCGTTCCATTTATGAAGATGCCTACATCTTTGCCCGCGCTTTGCATCACATGGATAATTTGGGCGAGCGCGATTACCTGGCCTATCGTCGCTTATTTGAGTTGGTTGTTTCCAGTTTGCCTGCCCCCAATTTGTTAATTTACCTCAAGGCCCCGGTTGAAGTGCTGCTGGAACGCATCCGTCGTCGGGCGCGGGGCATGGAAACAGGCATCAGCGCCGACTACTTGTCTTTATTGGATTTATTCTACGAGGAGTGGTTGGCTTCGTTCGATCTTTGCCCGGTACTCACCATTCGTACCGATAACCTCGATTATGTCCACCAGCCTCAAGCCTTGGATACCGTCATTGAGCATATCCAGGGCAAACTTTCGGGTAAGGAAATTGTCGATCTATAAAGTTTTCTCTGCCAACGACAAGGAATCGCTATGATTCGTTTTGACCCCATGACCGACGCTGATTTTCAGATGTATCTGCGTAAAGTGATTCCTGAATACGCCCCCGAATATGTCCATGCTGGTAGCTGGCATCCTGATGAAGCCATGACTCGCGCCCGCGACCAGTTTCAGCGTCTTTTTTCGCGCGGGCCACAGACTCCCAATCAGACTCTCTACACCGTCTGGGATGCTGAAAAAAACTGAAGGTGGGAATGCTCTGGTACACGCTGGATGCCTCGCGCAAACGTAAAACCGTCTCTTTGTCCGATTTCTTCATTTTTATGGAATTTCATCACCAGGGTTACGAGACGGCTGTCTTAGTGGCTCTCGAAGCTGAACTGCGCGCCAAAGGCATTGAGCGCATGGAACTTAACCTGTTTTGGCATAATACCGCCGAGCGTGATTTGTATGAGAAAACTGGTTTTGTCCCGGTCAGTGTTTATTATGGCAAAAATGTCGCGTAAGGGTTAAAACAATAAAAAAAGACGGTGAATGTGGAGAAAACCCATTCACCGTCTTTCGTTTTCGCTTTTTAGAGTAAATCTTCCATTAATTTTATGGGCAATGCCGCCAGGCCCACAATCCCTGGCCCGGTATGCACCCCCAATACGGGTGAAATGCGGCTGACTTCCAGCTTTGCAACGCTCAGGCGTTCTTCCACCATTTCAGAAAGCATTGTCGCGCCTTGTTGAAAACGGCCATGTAAGACATTAACCCACAAGGGTGTTTTGCCATAAATTCCCAAAACATGGTCTGTCAGTGCTTCCAGCGCCGCCGGAATAGTGCGGGCTTTTGTGACTGTGCTGTATTTGCCGTCTTCGTGGGAAACGTTGATGACCGGTTTGAGCTTAAGCAGCGAACCCATCAGGGCTTGCACCCGTCCGATACGGCCACCCCGCGCCAGATATTCGAGTGTTTCGAGCGTGTAAATCACCTCGGTATTGGCGCGAATCTCCGTCATGCGTTCCTGAATTTTGTCCATTGTCCAACCGGCTTTTTGCCCCAAGGCCGCCGCCAGCACCTGAAAACGCTCGCCACCTGAAAGTGTCATCGTATCCCAAAAGCTGATATTGGCCGCGTCTTTGGCCAGTTCGCCGCCCACCTGCGCCGAATTTAACGTGCCACTTAACCCGGAAGAAACATGAATGGAGAATATGTCTTTGCTGGTTTCGGCCAGTTTGCGATAAAACTCCTCAAACAAGCCGCTGGAAGGCTGGGCGGTGGTCGGAATTGCCGGGCGCATCGCCTCCAGGCGATTATAAAAATCGTCTGCGCTAATATCTTTGGCGTTCACTTCTCCGGATGGAAACTGAATGAACAGTGGCGCTTCGGTAATATCGAGTGCTTCCACTTCCTCAGCGTGCATATCGGCAGCGCAATCGGTTACAATTTTCATTAGTTTGTCTCTTTCTCTAATTTTTTTTAAATTATACTCGTTTAGAAAGAAAATTAAACGAGCAAAGTCAGCACAGCGCACCGAAGTTTTTCCAGGCTTTACGAACCACCAGTATTTTGACATGCGCCCTGCCCCTGAAAATTAATCTGACATGCTGCATGGGCGGCGGCCAACCGAATGATAAAATTCAATCCATGCCTGCTCCTATTCGTCCAACCCACCTCGAAATAAATCTTAGCCAACTTCGCCGTAACCTGGCTGCTATTCGGGCCTATGTTCACCCCGCCAAAGTGCTCGTTATGCTTAAGGCCAATGCTTACGGCCATGGGCTGATGGGCGTTGCGCCCTATATTGCGCCGTATGTCGATTATTTGGGTGTCGCTATTCTTGAAGAAGCTCTCCAATTGCGCGAAATGGGCCTTCAAAAGCCCATTTTGATTGCGGGAGGCTCGCTTCCGGGCCAAATCCCTGCTTATCTGGATTACGACCTGACGCTGACAATTTCCTCGCCGCTGATTCTGGCCGCAGCCGAGCAAGCTGCGCAGCAGGCGGGCAAACGGTTGAAGGTTCACTTTAAAATTGATACGGGTATGGAGCGCGCCGGGCAGCGCTGGTACGAGGCTGAAGCTCTTCTGGAACAGTCTTTATCGTGTAGCCACCTAGTCATCGAAGGCATTTATACCCACTTTGCCAATTCTGAAACCATTGAAACCCCTGGCATGATTTTGCTTCCCAATTATTCCTATGCCAGCCAGCAGTTAGAACGTTTTCATGAAGTTCTGCGTTTTTACGAAAAACGCAGTTTACCGCTTCCGCCCCTGCGCCACGCGGCCAACTCGGCTGCCATTCTAAATTTACCCGAAAGCCATTTTGACATGGTGCGGCCCGGCATCATTTTTTATGGCATTTACCCTGACGACGAGGCGCGCCGCGTTATCGAAATTGCCCCGGCCCTCACCTGGAAGTCGCAGGTGGTATACTCCAAAATCACTCAGGCGGGCAGCCCCGCCAGTTACGGCTCGTTGTGGGCTTCCGACCACGCAGTTTACACGGTGACAATTCCCTGCGGCTACGCCGATGGCTATTTTCGGCGCATGTCCAATCAGCCTAAAATTATCGTCAATGGCAAAAAATATCCGCAGGTCGGCCAAATTTGTATGGATCAAGTCATTGTCAACCTCGAAGCGGAGACTGCCGAAGTGGGTGACGAGGTCATTTTGCTGGGCCAGGCAGCCAGTGGCGAGGCTATCCAGCCACAAGACCTGGCCGCCTGGGCTGGTACGGGCCGCTACGAAGTGTTAACCAATATCAGCGCCCGCGTCCCGCGTGTTTTTGTCGAAAAATAACCCGAACAGGAGCAATCTTTTGAAACTTGTACGCGCTTACAGCGGATTACTGCTCACCGTTTCCATTGTCATTGGCCTCGACCAGTGGACCAAATGGCTGGTGCGCGAAAATATCCCCTTTGCCGGTTTTTGGCTGCCAGAAGGCCTGGAATGGCTTTTGCCTTATGCCCGCATTGTTCACTGGTACAACACCGGAGCCGCATTTGGCATGTTTCAGGGCTTCGGCTGGATTTTTACCCTTTTGGCCTTCTCGGTGGCCGCCATGATCATTTATTACTACTCGCGCACCGATCCATCAGATTGGTGGCTGCGTTTGGCGATGGGTTTGCAAATGGCGGGCGCCTTGGGCAATGTTATCGACCGCCTGACTTTAGATTGGAAAGTGACCGATTTCATCTCAATTGGTGATTTCCCGGTCTTCAATGTGGCCGATTCTAGCATTACGATTGGCGTTATCATCCTGCTTTTTGGCGTTTGGTGGAAGGAAAGCCGCGAAAAGAAAGCGGCAAATGAAACCGCCAGCGCCCTGGATACAATTCAAACAATGGAGACTGATGACAGACCGAATTGAGGCTTTTTGCTACAAAGGACTTTCCACCGAGCGGCTCGACCGTTTCCTGGTCATTTGCCTGCCCGAATTCTCACGCGCTCGTTTGCAGGCTCTCATTTCTGATGGCTTTGTCTGGGTCGATGGTTCACCCGCTAAAAAATCTGGGCAGCCGCTCGAAGCGGGAGCCCAGATCGAGGTGCGCATTCCGCCCACCCAGCCCACCGGTTTGCTGGCCGAAGCGATTCCGTTGGATGTCATCTTTGAAAACGATGACCTTTTGATTGTTAACAAACCAGCAGGCATGGTGGTTCACCCAGCCGCCGGACACGATCACGGCACGCTCGTCAATGCTGTTTTGGGCCACGACCCAGAAATTGAAGGCATTGGCGGCGAAGATCGCCCCGGAATCGTACACCGGCTCGATAAAGATACCAGCGGCCTGATTGTGGTTGCCAAAAATGATGCCGCCATGCGTTGGCTGCAAGAACAATTCCGTGACCGCAAAGTGCAAAAGACCTACCTGGCGTTGGTGGATGGCGCTCCGCCCACCCCTAACGGACGGGTGGAAGCTCCCATTGGGCGCGATCCCAAAGAGCGCAAAAAAATGGCAATCACGGCTCCTGCCAAAGGGCGCGAAGCCGTTAGCGAATATAAAACGCTGGAGGTTTTTCGCAAACACACTCTGCTGGAGTTTCACCCGCTGACCGGGCGCACTCACCAGATTCGGTTGCACTGCGCTTTTCTCAATTGTCCCATTACCGGCGATACGCTCTACGGCAACCGCCACACCACAGTAGAACTTAAACGCCATTTTCTCCATGCCTACCAACTTAAGGTGATTTTGCCCGGAGAGCAAAAAGCGCGGATTTTTGAAGCGCCGCTGCCGCCAGAATTGGCGGCATTGTTGGACCTGTTGCGAAACTCATCTTAACCCGGCTGTCAATCTACTCTTCAAGGAATTCTTTATGACCGCTCCTTTTATTGACCTGCGTTCAGATACCGTTACCCTGCCCACGCCCACCATGCGCGAGGCGATGGCAAACGCCCCGCTTGGGGACGACGTTTATGGCGAAGACCCAACCGTCAACGCCCTCGAAGAACTGGCCGCCGCCAAAGTGGGCCATGAAGCCGGGCTTTTTGTTGCTTCAGGAACCATGGGTAACCTGATTGCCATGCTAACCCACTGCGGGCGTGGCGATGAAGTTATTTTGGGCAAACGCGCACACACCTTTTTGTATGAAGGCGGCGGGATTTCGACGCTGGGAAGTGTCCATTCGGCCCAGATTTGGGAGCAAGCTGATGGTTCTCTCGCATTGGATGATCTTGCAGCGGCCATTCGCCCCGATGATTTGCACGCGCCGCGAACCAGGTTGATTGCGCTGGAAAATACGCACAATCGCTGTGGCGGCACATTTCAGCCCCCGGCGTATGTGGCGGCTGTCAGCGATTTCGCTCACGCGCGCGGGTTGAAGGTGCATGTGGATGGGGCGCGTATCTTTAACGCGGCAGTGGCCCAGCAGGTGGATGTAAAAAAGCTGACGGAGCCGGTCGATTCGATTACTTTTTGTTTAAGCAAGGGGTTGTGCGCCCCGGTCGGGTCGGTTTTGTGCGGTTCGCGGGAGTTTATCGCGTTGGCGCGGCGCTGGAGAAAGCATCTCGGTGGGGGGATGCGTCAGGCGGGGATTCTGGCGGCGGGTGGGGTGGTTGCGCTAAATGAAATGGTGGAACGCCTGAGCCAAGATCATGCCAGGGCGCAGAAATTGGCCCAGGGCTTGTCCATTTATCCCCAATTGGTGTTCGATGCAGGGTCTCCCGCGACAAATATGTTGTTTTTGAACCTGGCGGAGGCGGCGGGGTTGAGCGCGGCCCAGGTGGCCGAGGCGCTTAAGGTGCGCGGGGTGTTGGTGGGGGTGACGGGCGCGCGCCGTTTCCGGTTGGTGATGCACTATTGGGTGGGTGATGCCGAGGTGGAGCGGGTTGTCGGCGCTTTTGGCGAGGTGTTGGGCTGATTTATTCCTGGGCTATTTTTTGCCAGTGTTCGGGCTGCGGGTCGATTTGGTTTCTGCCGCGTTCTTTGGCAATGTAGAGGCGCTGGTCGGCCAGGTCTACCAATGGCATGATTTGATCTGCTTCATCGGGGTAGACGGCGATGCCCTGGCTGATGGTTGGCAGGGGTAGGGGGGTTCCGTTGGGGCCGGTCAGGCTCATATTGTTGATTTTTTGGCGAATGCGTTGGGTAATTTGGTAAACTTGTGCGCCGTGGGTGTTGGGGAAGAGAATGGCAAATTCTTCGCCGCCCCAGCGGCCGATGGCGTCTGTCAGGTGGATGTGTTCGGCGATAATTTGGGTGAGGGTGATCAGCACTTGGTCGCCAACAAGGTGGCCGTAGTTGTCGTTGTATTGTTTGAAGTAGTCGATGTCGAGCATGACCAGGCACAGGCTGCTTTTGGTGATTTTTGCTCTTTCGGCTTCTTCGGCCAGCAGTTTTAGGAAGTAGCCGTGGTTGTAAACCTGAGTCAGGCTGTCGAGGCGGGCTTGTTTTTCGACCTGGCTATGATGGTGGGCATTGTCTAGCGCCAGGGCGGCTTGTTGGCCCAGGTTTTCGAGTAGTTCCAGATCGACTTGATTGAAGGCGTTGGGTTGGTAGGAGGCAATTGCCAGGATGCCTTTGACTTGGTCGGTGATCATGGGTACGCCCATCCAAGACAGGCTGGTGCGTCCTTGTCCGGCCAGGATCAGGTTGACGCCTTCCAATTCGGCTTCGGAGCGCAGGTCTGGTAGGAAGAGCGGTTTTTGGTGCGCGATGACCCAGCCAGAGAGGGTTCCGGCCAGGGGAACTTTGAGGTTGCTGAAAAATTCTCCGTCATCGTAGAGCAGGCTAAAAGTCAGGTAGTTATTTTCGTAGATGCCCAGGTAGTAACTATCGGCATCGATTGCTTTTTGCAGGGCGGCATTGACGAGGTTGATGACTTGTTCGCTTTCCAGAGATGTGCCAATTTGACGAGAGAAATTATTGAGAATTTCGAGGCGTTTGATGCGGGCGCGCATGGTTTGTTTGAGCCGAAAGATGGTTTCAATGAGGCCACTGCAAAACAGCAGCAGGCTGATATGCTTGGTCAGGGTGCTCAAGTCTAACCTATTGAAGATGAATAGAATGAGACTGACCGGGATGACGCTGATGAGAATGAAGATGAAGGCTGTTTTGCGTTCCCACAGGGTGACGATGACGGCAGACATTAGGGTAAGCAGGGCGTAGACTGGCAGGTTGTTTTCTTCTGGCAGCAGCCAAAGTCCGCAGCCGAGTAGGGCGGCGGCCAGGCTGGCTATGGCGGTTTGGTGATTTGCGTAGCGGTTGGGGCTGGGCAGGATGGCTAAAAACAGGGCTGCGATAATAGAGAGAGACAGCAGACCATAGAATAATGTTTTTGGCGCGAGGGGATTTTGATGATAGATTTGTAGAGTTCCATCCAGAAGGAAGATGATATTTAAGAGTAAGATGATGATCGTGACAGGCTGGGCCAGGGTTCTGGCTTCGGTATCTGTCAGATTAGCGCTGGGCCTGTGGCTGCTTAGTTTTATATTCATATTGCTTTTTCGCCCCCGGTTTTGAGAAGTTGCTCGAATGCCTCTATAATTTGTGGATCGAAGAGTATCTCGGATTTTTCTCGCAGATAGTCCAACGCTTGGCGGGTGCTGATTTGGGCGCGATAGGGGCGATCTGAGGTGAGAGCGTCGAAGGCATCGACGATGGCGAAGATGCGGGCTGCCAGCGGGATGTCGGTGCCTTTCAGCCCGAGGGGGTAGCCAGAGCCATCCCAGCGTTCCTGATGATAGCGGATGATGGGCAGGGTTTCTTGTAAAAAGGGAATTCCCTCGATAATGCGCGCGCCAATATCGGGGTGTTGTTTCATAATTTCCCATTCTTCTGGCGAGAGTGGGCCAGGTTTGAGCAGAATTGAGTCGCGGATGCCGATTTTTCCGATGTCATGCAGGACAGCGCCTCGTTCCATGATTTTGGTTTGCTCGGCATCCATGCCCAGGTATTGACCGAGGGCGCAGGCCATGCGCGCGACCCGGATGCTGTGTCCTTCGGTTTCGCGGTCACGAGCGTCTAGCGCGGAGGAGAGGGCGATCAGAGTTTGGTCGTAGGTTGTCTCTAGTTTACAGTAGGCGGCTTCCAGTTGCAGGGCCTGCTGACGTGTTTCTGAAAGGAGAATGCTGCGTTCCAATGCAATGGCAGCCTGATTTGCCAGTGTGTGCAGATTATCAGAGAAGCGGGCATTGGCCCAATTTTTTTCTGAAATTTCTACCCAGAGTGCGCCGTACTGGTGGCGTGGGGTTTGCAAGGGCACACAAACGCGCGCCATCTCATTTTCGGCGGAAAGGATGATGTTTTGTCCGCTTTCGATGGCCTGCCGAATCAATTTCATCGGGTGACGCGCACCAGGGTGCAGGCCGTTGTTGTCGATTTGAACTTTGGTTTCAGCATGTTGCTGGGTTTTGGAAAGCACAATTCCGGCTGCTTGAGCGTGGATGAGTTGATAGGCGGTCTGAGCAATTGCGGCGGCGGCATCGGTGAGTTGTTCGGCCTGGATGACGCGTGTGCTTAGTTGATAGAGCAGGGTGGCTGTATTCAGCATTGCGCGCAGTTCCTGGTAGAGCCAGGTGGTTTCGATGGCGGCTGCGGCCTGGTTGGTTAGCAGATTGCCCAATCCTTCGTCATTTTCGCTAAACCCGGTTGTGCCTTGTTTGCCAAAGGCTAGTAAAACGCCAATGCTGGATTGGCGCAGCCGAATTGGGACGGCCAGCATGGTTCGCAAGTCATTGCTGCCGGTGGGGGTGCTGCTAAATTTTTTACGCACATCGCGGATGCGAATGGCCCCAGACTGATTGAGCACTGTTTGAATGAGCGTGTTGCCTTCTGGGTCACTGTTCAGAATGCTCGTCAGGGTGGGGGCATAACCGGCATGGGCAACGCGAGTGAATCCGCCGCCTTTATCTACCAGCGCCACAAAAACAAAACGCGCGTCGATGGTTTTCCGGGCAATTTCGGCCACTTGCTGAATGACGGCCTCTACTTCGAGGGTGGTGGAGAGATTGACTCCAGCCTGGATCAGGCGCGTGAGACGCTGGTCGTGATCGTTGCGCTGCCACGAAGAGACCAACCGCAGGGCAATGGTTTCCAGCGTGCGAATATCACTATCGTCGTAGGCCTGGGCGGTTTCAGCGTTGACCAAAATACAGCCTTTGAGTTGGTTGTAAAATTTGATTGGGACAATTAATTCTGACAGGCTGGTTTGGTTTTCAAGGGAGATGTAATCTGGATCGAGGCGTGTATCTGAAACCAGTTGCGGGCGGCGCAGTCGGGCAACCCGTCCGATGATTCCGTTTTGGGTGTTTTGCCGGTATCCTGGCGGAATGACATTTGCCGCGGATCCACTGGCGGCCAGAACCGTCATCTCGTTTTTTTCGGCGTCAAATTGCATTACGATGCACATCAACCCGCCCAACGCAGTATTGACAGCATTGGCCGTTAATTGGGCCGAAACAGGTGGGTCGAGCACGGTTTCCAACTCCAGGTTTAGTTGGTGTAGCAAGTTTAGCTGCGCCATGCGCTTTTTTTCATTGGTTGCCATTTTTGCCAGCAGCCGCTCATACTCTTGCTGTTGTTTCACATTTTCAGCAAGAAAATCTTGCGAGGCGTGAAAGGGTGCGGCAAATAAATTACGCAAAAAGGTGTAGAGTCCAACTTCTTTATGGCGGGGCCAGAGACTGATTTGCTCACCCTGTAGCCCCGAAAAAATGCCGTTGATTGATAGGTTTATGAAAATGAGCAAAGAAAAAGCCATGATTGTGACAATAAAAAAACTAAAGAACCCAATTTCGCGCAAAGTATTGAGCTTGTTGCCTAGATCGGGCAGTAAGTATTCTACAGATCTAATTAACACGATAATGATAATGAATGAAATCCCTTGTCCCATGCTAATAAGATAGAAAAAACGCCTGCCGATATGTTTTCCGTTTTGTAAAATCACCTTTTTCCAAGGCACAATCTCGCTGGAGAGTAAACCGATCACTGCGCTGCAAGAGAGAATAATTTGAAAAATATTTTGGGCCATCACAGCCAGCAACAACCATAAAAGCCAGGGAATGCTTAATAAATGCCACTGTTCTATTTTGCTGGTTCTGGTATACAGGCTGGAGATGATGGCGATTGCGGCGCTGGAAAGAAACCCAATCGCCATTGAGGTACGCATCGGCCCATAACTTAAGGCGGGTAAATTGATATCCACCCAATCGGGGCGGGCAAATAACAAAATACTAATCAAAAGATTAGCCCCCAGCGTCGCAAATTGTAACCAGTCAAACAACTCTAATTTCAGGCGGGCTGAAAAAATAATCGCCAGCGCAACGCTAACGATCCAATAACTTTCCACATAATAATTGGCTCGCCAGGCAATGGCAACCAGGCCAAATAGCGCCGCGGCACTGGCTAATTCAACAAGCCTTTGTTTGAAAGGTTTGTAATCAAGAATCACCGAAGCAAAATAAAGATGGGCCAACGAATACAGGCTTAGCCCCAGAAGCCAATTTACCCAGCCATGCCAGGCTGGGTAAATTGGCAGGAAATGATTCACAGTTAAAGTCGCTGCACCGATCGATAACAAAATCAGGCTGATGCTTAAAGACAATGAATATGGCGTGGATTTATTCATGTGAAATTGGTTGATTAATCATCGGCTGAGTAGTAACCTGTTTTTGGCAAAAAATATCCTGTCTTTTAGTGTAAAACTAAAATGTAAAGTAGCAGTATTCTCTCATGAAAACAGGCCGACTTGCGCCTTCCAGAACACCTTGCAAAAAACGCATTCCAACGAACACAAACCGGCGAGAAACTTCTCTTTCTATTCGAAAAGAGGTAATCCCCTCGATTATATGCTAAAGCACCCTAATCCAAAGAAAATTGTAAATTATTCTAAGGCTCACTGACCAGAACCCCGGCATTTTTACCAAGCAAAAAACAACAGATGGTCTTCTCAATCTCCAGCGACAATTTGCCTTTGGAGCGTGAGTTGAGCGCGTTGACGTATGCCCCGAAGACTGCTATTATCCAGCCTGTGCAGATAATTTCCCGCATCTTTGGCACCCTTAAACAAGAGGCTTTAGGCCTGGTCCGCTGGTTTGCCCCCGGGTTGGGCGTCAAACGCTGGTTTGGCGTCATTTTGCTTGGCCTAACCTTGTTAGCTGTGGGGCTGGCCCTACTGCTTTTAGACGTTTACCGTACCACCCCCCCCGAAAGCACCCTTACCCCCGTACTGGGAGTGGCCGCTCTACAATTTCTTGAACGCCCTTTCCGCATTCTAATTTTCACCGTACTCGGACTCATCCTCCTGACCTGGGGCATGATCGGGCTAAATCATGCCCTTGTGCAGCCCTTTCTGCGTCCCGGCCAAAAACTGGTAGACCAAATTGCCAGCTACCGCCGCAAAGAACGCGGCCCACGCATTGTTGTACTGGGGGGCGGGCACGGACTGGCAACCCTGCTGCGCGGCCTAAAACTGCACTCCAACAATCTGACCGCTATTGTCTCAGTCGCCGATGATGGCGGCTCATCTGGGAAACTGCGCCAATCATTAGGTATTCTGCCCCCCGGCGATATTCGCAACTGCCTGGCCGCCCTTTCTGAAGATGAAGCCATGCTCACCCAGCTTTTTCAATACCGCTTCACCAACGAATCTGGGCTGGGTGGACATTCTTTTGGCAATCTCTTCATCTCCGCCCTGGCAGAAATAACGGGAAGTTTTGAAGAAGCTGTTGCCGAATCGGGCCGAGTGCTGGGGGTGCATGGAAGGGTCCTGCCCGCCACCCTCCACAACGTCCACCTGGTCGCCGACATCGAATTGCCCAACCAACCCGGATACATCCGCGTCGAAGGCGAAAGCGCCATCCCAACCATGCCCGGCAAAGTACGCCGCGTTTGGCTCGAACCGAACGCCCCCTTTGCATTTCCCCCCGCCATTCGCGCCATCCTGGCCGCAGATTTGATCGTGATTGGCCCCGGCAGCCTTTACACCAGCATTCTCCCCAACCTGCTTGTTCCAGACCTGCTCGAAGCCGTACGCGCCAGCCGCGCCCTGAAGATATTTATTGTCAACATCGCCACTCAGGCCGGAGAAACCAGCCAATACAGTGTCTTAGACCATATTTCTGTCTTGGCCGACCATGTTGGTGACCATGTAGCCGATGTTATTGTTTATAATAATACCTACTCCAATTCTCTCCCAAATACGTCAGATTGGGTAAAATTGGAGGGTGAGCCGCGTGGCTATCCTTTGTACGGCGCTGATCTGGTGGACGAACAACACCCCTGGCGGCACGACTCTGAAAAATTAGCCCGCACCCTGATCGATTTACTCTACGAACGCACCGGGCCATTGGTCGATTAGGCAAGAAAATGCTATCTCAAACTCCATTTTGGGGTTATTGTGATAAGATTACCAATTGTGCAAAAATTCACAATCAAAAAAAACCTGAGGAGGTTTAATCTATGGCTACAAAAGTTGGTATCAATGGTTTTGGGCGTATCGGACGCCAGGTTCTCAAGGCGATCCGCGATTTGTACCCGACCGAACTCGAAGTCGTGGCTTTCAATGACCTGGGCGACATGAAAACAATGGCGCACTTGCTGAAATACGACTCAAACTATGGCCGTTTTGACGGAACCGTGGAAGTAGCGGAAGATGGCCTGATTATCGACGGCAAGAAAATCACCGCTTTTAAAGAAAGCGACCCGGCCAATATCCCTTGGGCCAGCCTGGGCGTTGAAATTGTTATCGAATCGACCGGCCTGTTCACCATCAAATCGGATGGCGTCAATAAAAAGGGCAAAACCGTCAAAGGTGCTGAAAACCATATCACCAAGGGCGGCGCAAAAAAGGTCATCATTTCCGCTCCCGCTGAAGGCGAAGACCTGACCATCGTGCTGGGCGTCAACGAAGAGATGTACGACCCCGCCAAACATCACGTCGTTTCGAATGCTTCCTGCACCACCAACTGCCTGGCGCCCGCTGCCAAAGTTGTGCATGACAAATGGAAGATTAAACGCGCTTTCATGACCACCATTCACTCTTACACCAACGACCAGAAAATTCTCGACCTGCCCCATTCCGACCTGCGCCGCGCCCGCGCCGCTGGCGTCAGCATCATCCCAACCACCACCGGCGCTGCTAAAGCCATTTCATTGGTCATTCCCGACCTGAAAGGCAAGTTCGACGGCTACGCCTTGCGCGTCCCGACCCCCACCGTCTCCGTGGTCGATTTCACCGCCGAACTTGAACTTGAGACCACCACCGAAGAATTGCGTCAGGCTTTCCGCGATGCCGCCAAACTGCCGCGTTTCCAGGGCGTTCTGGCTGCCATCGACGAACCGCTGGTTTCCGTCGATTTCAAGGGCGATCCCCACAGCTCCTCGGTTGACCTGCCCTTCACCAGCGTTTTGGGCAAGGAAAAGAGCAACTTCGTCAAAGTTGTGACCTGGTACGACAATGAATGGGGCTACTCCTGCCGCACGGCTGACCTGGCCGCATTGATGGCGAAGAGCCTGTAAAAAGCACACTTTCAGACAAGTACACAAGTAGACAAGTAAATCTGTTTACCGGTGTACTTGTTTTCTTGCATCCACAACGGAGTTCACATGAACAAAAAAACCGTAAAAGACATCGAATTGAAGGGCAAACGCGTTTTTATGCGGGTTGACTTCAATGTTCCCATGGCAGACGGCAAAGTCACCGACGACAAGCGCATCAAAGCTGCTCTCCCAACCATCAAATATGTACTCGAACAGGGCGCTTCTGTCATGCTTGCCAGCCATTTGGGACGACCCAAAGGCGGCCCAAGCGCCGAATTTAGCCTGGCTGCCGCTGCCGAAGTTTTGGCGGGGCATCTTGGCATTCCCGTCAAGATGGCACCAGATTGTGTAGGCCCGGAAGTGGAAAAAATGGCCGCCGCCCTCCAACCGGGCGAAGTGCTGATGCTCGAAAACACCCGCTTCCATGCTGGTGAAGAGAAAAACGACCTGGAACTTGCCAAACAAATGGCCGCCCTGGCCGATATTTACGTTAACGACGCATTTGGTTCGGCTCACCGCGCCCACTCTTCCACCGAAGGCATTGCCCGTTTTCTGCCCGCTGTTTCTGGCTTTTTAATGGAACAGGAACTGGAATATCTGGGCCGCGCGATTGCCAACCCTGAGCATCCCTACGTTGCCATTTTGGGCGGCGCAAAAATTAGCGACAAGATTCTCGTTGTCGAAACCCTGCTCTCCAAATGTGACCGTCTCATCATTGGCGGCGGCATGGCTAATACTTTTTTGGCCGCTCAGGGCCTGAATATGCAAGACAGCCTGGTTGAGGCCGCCTCGCTTGAAACCGCCAAAACCATCCTGGCCCACTCTGGTGACAAGCTCATTCTGCCGGTTGATGCTGTCATCGCCGATAAATTTGACGCTGAAGCCAATACCCAGGTGGTCGATGTTGACTCTATTCCGGCGGGCTGGCGCATGTTGGACGTTGGCCCCAAGACCATCGAAACCTACAAAAAAGTTCTTTCAGATGCCAGGCTGGTTGTTTGGAATGGTCCGGTGGGTGTCTTTGAAATGCCCAAGTTTGCTGAAGGGACCTTTGCCCTGGCGCACTTGTTGGCTGAATCCAGCGCCATCACCGTTATCGGCGGTGGCGATAGCGCCAGCGCCGTCAAAAAAGCGGGTGTTGCCAAACAGATGACGCATGTCTCCACGGGTGGCGGAGCTAGCCTGGAGTTTTTGGAAGGCAAGGAACTCCCCGGCGTGGCCGCGCTCAATGATAAGTAAAACTTGTCCTGCTGTAAAAACAGGCTTGTCGAATTTTCGACAAGCCTGTTTTTATTTCAGCTTTGTTTCGCCCACTCTGTCTCAAATAAAAAAAAACACAGCATAGCTCTACCCAAATAATGCGTCGCATTAGGAACTTAGAAGTTAAAGGCTTGTCTTTTGCCTGCCCTGAGTCACGGGGTTCTTTTAAGCTTTTCTCTGCGTTTTCGTGTTCCCGTAGTGTAAATCCTTTTTGCGGTGGGTCGGCTTGTCCGAGTTAGTTTAATGGCACTACCGCAAAAGTCACTATTTAGCTTGACAAAAGGGGTTCTCAAGGC
>DYPU01000086.1 GCA_020719725.1 Anaerolinea sp.
CCAGTCCGTGACGCCGACGCCGAAGTTCCAGGCGGCGTAGTCGCCGAGCTTGCCAGCGGCCAGGTCGGTGATGTCGGCAATCAGGCCCGCGCGGGCATCGTCACCAAGAGAGTCATTGGGGGCGATGAACATATCTGGGCCGCCACCAGCAGCAACGTCGGTGCGGTATTTGTTGTAGATATCGTTGAAAGGAACCTGCAAAACGTTGATGGTGTAGCCGGGCAGGTCGGTTTTGGCCTGTTCGAGAATCTTGCCGATCGCAATTTCTTCAGCGGAACCGGTGCCGTAGGAGTGCCAGAAGGTCACAGCGACGGGTTCAGCAGCCGGGGCGGGAGCTTCGGTAGCGGGGGCAGCGGGGGCGCCGCAGGCGGCCAGGGCAAAGCTGGCAATTAGCACGAGGCTAATCAAAATAAATAACTTGTTCTTCATTTCTCTTTCTCCTTGTTTATATGTTGAAGCACGCGCTTCAAGATTGGATAATGTAAGGGTGAAGATGATCGTTAAGGTGCGGCACACCAGGCTCCGGGGAGCTTACGGAAGACTATCACCTCCTTTTTTTTCTGCAATTTGATGTAATGCAATGGATAAGGCCTGTACAACAGCGCCCATGGTGGACGAGCGCCGCCGGAGAACGGCTGTATTAATTTTGACGGTTTTGGCCGCGCCAACCAGGCTGCGGCGTTGTACGGTATCTCGGATCGGCTGAAGCAGCAAGTCGCCGATTTGAGCCACTCCGCCGCCGACAACAACTACTCGCGGGTTGAAAATATTGACCATGCCTGCAATGGCAATTCCCAGATAAGTTCCCGCTTTGGCGATAATTTGCTGTGAGGCCAAGTCGCCGCGTCGGGCGGCGGCGGCGACATCGCGCGCGGTGAGTTCTTCGGGCGGCCCCATGCTGGAGAGCAAGGTGCGGTGTCCACTGGCAACTGCTTCGCGGGCTTGCCGGGCAATTGCTTTACCGCCAGAAACGGCTTCGAGACAGCCGGTACTGCCACAATCGCAGAGTGGGCCGTTTTCGTCAATGGTTAAGTGACCAATTTCTCCTGCTGACCCGGTTGACCCCTGATAGATTTGTCCGTTCAGCAGAAGACCAGCGCCAACTCCAGAGCCAACCTTGATGTAGGCCAGATGTTCTTCGCCGCGGCCAGCTCCATATGCCCACTCGCCCAAAGCGCCAAGTTCGGCATCATTGTTGAGTGAAACCGGGATATTCCATTTGGATTCCATGTCTTTGCGAATTGGGTAGCCATCCCAGCCTGGCATGATGGGGGGCGAAACGACCATGCCTTCTTTGCTAACAATTGGGCCTGGTACGCCCATTCCAATGGACATGATCTGGCTGAGTTTCATGTCGTTTTTTTCGAGCAGTTCGGTTAGCAGGGCTTCAGCCTGTGCCAGGCAGGGCCGAGGCCCCTGAGTAATATCAAAAGGAATTTCTATTTCATCAACAACGCGGGCTGAAAAATCGGTTAGCGCAATGGTTAGATGAGTGGCGCCCATATCAATGCCGATTACAAATCCACGCGCTGGATTAATTTCCAGAATGATGGGAGGCCGTCCGCTTTGTTTATTGCGTGATTCAGTTTCACGAATAACATTGTTTTCCAGTAAATCATTGACAATGGCGGTCATTGCGGCGCGACTCAAGTCCATGCGGAGGGCCAATTCGGCGCGTGAAACCCCTCCTGGCGTGAAGCGAATCAAATCCAGGACTGCGTGTTTGTTAATGTTCTTAACGTTTTGAAACGGAGCAGGCCAGAAAAATTGGCTCACATCGGCCATCCTTGCGAAATTGTCATTATAAATCGGTTTTTATCTTATCATAGTTAATGCGTTTGTCAAGTCTTCTAACATTCTTTTTGGATTTTCATTTTAAGCAACAAAAATAAAACGGCAGCCGCGGCTGCCGTTTTATTTTTGTTGTGATGTGTCTTAATTAACCGCGCAGAGCTTCCCAGCCGGCATACTTGGCCGTCTCAGCCAGTTCGGCTTCGATTCGCAGCAGTTGATTGTATTTGGCAACCCGGTCCGAGCGAGCCGGTGCGCCGGTCTTGATTTGGCCCATGTTCAGCGCAACCGCCAGGTCGGCGATGGTGCTGTCTTCGGTTTCGCCGGAGCGGTGCGAGGTGACAGCGCGCCAGCCATTACGGTGACAGGCTTCAACTGCTTCAATGGTCTCGGTCAGTGTGCCGATCTGATTCAGTTTGACCAGTAGCGCGTTGGCGGCGTTTTCTTTAATCGCGCGGCGGACACGCTCTGGGTTAGTAACAAGCAGGTCGTCGCCAACGATCTGAATTTTGTCGCCCAATTCTTTTACCATCAGCTTCCAGCTTTCCCAATCGTCCTGGGCCAGGCCATCTTCGATGGAAACAATCGGGTAATCCTTGACCCATTTGGCCCAGAATTCGACCATTTGCGCGCCGCTCAGTTTTTTGCCTTCTTTGCGCAGGTTGTAGGTTTTGGTTTCTTCATCATATAATTCTGAAGCGGCAGGATCGAGCGCAATGGCAACTTGTTGACCACGCCCGGCTTTGAACCCGGCTTTTTCGATGGCTTCCAGAATCACTTCTACGGCTTCGTTATTGGCTTTTAGCGCCGGGGCATAGCCGCCTTCATCGCCAACCAGAGTGGCATAGCCTTTGCTTTTTAGTACAGATTTGAGCGCCTGGTAGATTTCAGAACCCCATTGCAGGCCTTCCGCAAATGAAGAAGCGCCAAAGGGCATCACCATAAATTCTTGGGCATCGGTGCTTTGCCAGCCAGTGTGCGCGCCACCGTTTAAAATATTCATCATGGGCACGGGTAAGACATGGGCATAGACGCCGCCAATATAACGGTAGAGCGGCATACTTAAGGCATTGGCCGCTGCTTTTGCTACGGCCAGGCTAACGCCCAGCATGGCATTCGCGCCCAGGTTGGATTTATTGGCTGTGCCATCCAGCGCTAGCAATTCCATATCAATCGCTTTTTGCTCGGTTGCATCCCAACCGTAGAGCGCATCGCTGATTTGTTCGTTAACATTATCAACCGCTTTCAAGACCCCTTTGCCACCGTAGCGGGCCTTATCGCCATCGCGTAGTTCCAGCGCTTCGTGAACGCCGGTTGAAGCGCCAGAGGGAACTGCCGCGCGGCCCCAAGAGCCATCTTCCAGAACGACTTCAACTTCTACGGTTGGGTTGCCGCGCGAATCAAGAATTTCAAGGGCAGAAATAGTTTCAATTGTGGTATCCATTTGTTTTTCTCCTGAACATCGTAATAAGAGCCTGAGTGTTACTGCTTTTAGTAGTTTAAACGGGGGCTTAAATTTGCCCGTTCAAGTATAATCCAAATTTCAGTCAAACCACCGGAGATTTCCCTTGTCACCCTTAGAACTTCCCGAAATTGACCCTCGGCCTAGCCTGCATTATCCCCTTTATGAAACCGGTTTGCACAAATTTGTGGTAGCCTTCTTTCGTTGGGCTTTTAAGCCAATTATGGCGCTGGATGTGCGTGGATTGGAGAATCTTCCCCAGGCTGGCGCGGGCATCGTGGCTGCTAATCATCTGACCAATTTTGATGTTTTTCCCTTGCAACTGGCTTTGCCGCGCATGTTATTTTACATGGGCAAAGCCGAGCTTTTTCAAAATGAATTTTTGCACGCTGTTTTCCGTCAAATGGGCGCTTTCCCAATCTATCGCGGAGAGCGCGATAGTTGGGCGTTGGAACACGCCACCCGCATCCTGGCCGCCGAACAGCTTTTGGCGATGTTCCCCGAAGGGACTCGTTCGCGCGGCAAGGGGCTATCTGTTGCTAAAACAGGCGTGGCCCGTCTGGCAATTGAGACCGGCGCGCCAATTGTGACCATTTCGGTCGACGGCAGCCAGCGCTTTTTTAAGCAATTCCCACGCCGCAACCCGGTTCGAGTGGTGATTGCTCCACCAATTTACCCAACAAAAGACCTATCGGCCCTTTCCCTCACCGACCAGGTGATGTTTACGATGGCCGCCAATTTGCCAGAAGCGCTGCGTGGAGTTTACGCTCAACTGCCGCCAGGGTTTAGCCCGACGGCAAAACAGTAGGAGCTTCGATGCTGTTCTATATTTTGAGTATATTTGCCTCAGCCTTTTTGATTTTTCAGGTTCAACCGATGATTGCCCGGGTTATTCTGCCCTGGTTCGGTGGCACTCCCGCTGTCTGGTCTACTGTGATGTTGTTTTTCCAGGTTTTACTAACGGGCGGCTATGCCTATTCTTACTGGTTGGCGGGCAAGGTTCAGGCCCAGCGCCAGGGCAAAATTCATCTCGTTTTTTTGTCTATTTCAGTGCTATTACTACTTGGGCTGGGGGTCTTGTGGCCCTCACCCATAACCCCCGATTCTTCCTGGAAGCCAACCGGAGTGAATTGGCCTATTTTGCGTATTTTTATCTTGCTGGCGGCCACGGTGGGGCTACCTTATTTCATGTTGGCAACCAACAGCCCACTCATGCAGGCCTGGTTTAGCCGCAGCTTCCCCCAAAAATCGCCCTATTGGTTGTACGCGCTCTCAAATGTCGGGTCTTTGCTGGCCCTGGTTAGCTATCCGTTTTTGATCGAGCCATTGCTCAGTCTGCGTCAGCAGGGCTGGGCCTGGTCGCTGGGTTATCTGCTTTTTGTTGGGCTGGCAGGTTACGGGGCCTGGCGTTCCGCGTGGCAAAAAACTGAAGGCCTGGAGTATGCCGGGGACTTGCCTCACCCGGCCCAAGGGCCAACCCCGGCCGCTTTTATCCAGATTTTGTGGATCGCCTTAAGTATGGTGGCCTCGGTTTTGTTATTGGCAGTCACCAGCCAGATGACTCAGGAAGTGGCCGTCATCCCGTTTTTGTGGGTTTTGCCGCTGGCAGTTTATTTACTCTCTTTTGTGTTTGCTTTTTCGGGTGAAGGCCGTTACTATCGTCCGGCTTTTGCGCTGGCTTTTTTGGGGGTTTCGGCAGGCCTGGCCTATCTAATCCTTTACCCTGCCACGCATTTTCTCTGGCAAATTGTGATTTATACAGTATTTTTATTTGTAGCTTGCATGATTGCACACGGAGAATTGTACCGTTTGCGGCCCGCTCCAGCGCATTTGACCCGGTTCTACCTGATGGTTTCGCTGGGCGGCGCATTGGGCGGTGTATTTGTCAATTTGATTGCGCCAGCCATTTTTGATGGTTACTGGGAATTGTATCTGGGCTGGGCCGCGCTGTGGCTCGCTCTGGCTGTTCTGACTTTTGTGCGCCGCACCTTGGAACTGCGCCCACGCTGGCGTTTTGGGCACGATGCGCTGATTGGCGCGGTGGCTGTGACGGTGCTGGTTTTTTCAGGATACACGATATTGAGCATGGCGAGTGGTGATTTGCTGCGCGAGCGTAATTTTTATGGCATTTTGCGCGTACTGGAGGGGGCAGGCACTCGCACAATGGTTCACGGAGCTACCAGTCATGGGGTTCAGTTTTTAGACGAAGCCCGGCGCGATTTGCCCACCAGCTATTATTGGCAGGGCAGTGGTGTAGGCCTGGCTCTGCGCAGTCATCCGCGCTATGGGCAGCAGCCAATGAAGGTGGGCGTGCTTGGGCTGGGAATTGGGGTCTTGGCGGCGTATGGTCAGCCGGGCGATACCTACCGTTTTTATGAGATTAACCCGCTGGTGGTAGACCTGGCTGAGGGCCGGAATGGTTACTTTTCGTTTTTATCTGATTCTCAAGCAGCGGTTGAAGTCGTTTTGGGAGATGCCCGTATTTCTTTAGAGCAAGAATTGTTGGCTGGTCAACGTCAAAATTATGATGTTTTGGTCTTGGACACCTTTAGTAGTGATGCCATTCCGGTGCATTTGATTACGCGCGAGGCATTTACGCTCTATTTGGAACAGCTTGCGCCAGATGGAGTGATTGCGGCGCATATTTCCAACCGGCACCTGGATTTGCAGCCCGTGACCTGGCAGATGGCTCAAGAATTTGAATTGAGCCTGGCGACGGTTTTTGTATCTGAAGAACCGGCCCAGCCGGAGTCTTTTCCCTCGTTATGGATGATTTTGGCGCGTGATCCAGCTTTTTTGGAGGCCCCGGCTTTTGTGGGCAAAATTGACCGTATGACCGGTTTTAAAACCAATATTCGGCTGTGGACGGATGATTACAGCAATTTATTTCAGGTTTTGCGCTAATGAGAGCGTAACTGAAGTTTTTTCGGGTTTTACGAATGGCATGTTCGGCTGAGCGAAACCGACGACCGACCCAAGCGCAGCCAAAAAATATATTTCCGCGCCCTGGTGTTGATCGAACGTTTTTTTTATTTCAGATTGTATAAAGTGTAAGTTCCGATTTTTTGGCCGGTTCCAAGCCTGGCGCGCACTTCATCTAAGATTTTCCAATCTGAGTCCTTGAACTTGGCGTTGTCGAACGCGCGCACAAAGCTGGCCCCTTCATCTGATATGAGCAAATGACTGTATCCTTGCGCTTTCCAGGCTGCGAGAATCGCTTCTGGATTGTTATAGGTTTGCACATCATGATACCAGCGGTCGATAATTTCGTCTGGGTCGCAGCGTGGGGCGCAGTAAAAACTGCGAGTTTCCCAGAGCATTAGCACCCGGCTGGTGGGGGCCAGGGTTTGAATAGTCTGGTTGACAAGATGTAGGTCGCCCAGGTTTCTTTCGAGGTAGGCGTTTTCGCTGATCAGCCCCAAATTGGCTTCAAGCGCTCTTTTGGGTAGTGTCTTGGTCAGTGTTTCGAGCAAATTAAACCCAACAAATAAAATTGCCACTACCAGCGCAATCCGCCCGAAGCGAATGGTTCCAGCTTTTAGCGTGGATAAGGCTTCGTGCCCGGCAGCCGCCAGCAGCGCCCAGGCTGGGAACAGGCTGATGAACAGGCGGGATTGGATGAGCAGATCGTTGCGTTGGCTGGCGATGGCCCATAGCCCGAATCCGGCTGCCAGGACAATTGCGGTGAGTCGAATCAATTTTTGCTGGTCGTTGGGGCGGTTTTTCCAGCCCAACCAGGCCAGGGCGCTGAAACCGAGCAGCAGTGGCCCAATCGAGGCGGATGGGCCGCTTTTGCCATCTACGCCCCATTGAGTGATGTACCAGGGCAGCGTGAGTGAGTCGAGCAGGGTGGCGTGGGAGGGGATGTTCTGGTAAAAGCTGAGGCGGAGGGCATCCATTTCGGCAGTGGGGAAAAGCAGCGGGTAGAATGGATTTCCCGTCCAGGCCAGGTTCTTTAGCCACCACGGCAGGCTGATCAGCGTCAGCGTCAGACCAACGGTCAGAGCGTCTCGCAAAAAATGAAGGGGTTTTTGCCGCCGCAAGAGCAGGCCAACGAATGCCAGGATTGTCAGTAGCCCGGCGGTGTATTTAACGCTGAGGGCCAGCCCGGAGAATGCGCCGAGCAAGATGAGCGAGCCAGGGCCGGGTTCGGTGCAGACTTGTTGAAGTGTAATCAGCCAGGCCAGGCCAAGGAGCAGCAAAATCCATTCCACATAAGCCCAACTCAGGCTGGTTGATAGCGTGTAGCCGCTCAGAAGGGCTGCGATGGCTATCCAACCGGCGTTGGGATTAAATTTTTGAGCGGCGTAGTGGCCGAGGCTGATGATGGTTAGCAGGCCCAGCAGCCAACTGAGACTGGCCGGCCCTGCTTTGCCGGCTAGAAGTAGGGCCAGGGTGTAAAGCATTTCGGTGAGTTGCGGCATTCCCCAAAACATGATTTCGGGAACGTAGACGATACGTCCGGCCTGGAGGTAGTGCAGGGGTAATGTCAGGTGATAAGTGAGGGCATCAAATGCGAGTGGTGGGGCCAATGCGATTGGCAGGTTGAGCAAGACGATAAGTGCGCCTAGGATGGCAATGCCGGTTTGGGCGGGGGCTAACAGGTTGATTTCATGTGAGAAGTTGCGCCAGAAGGTGAGCATATCGCGCCAGAGCCAGAATATTAGCGTGAGTAAGATTGGCCCAAAAACGATCAGCGAAATCCCCAGGCTAAGACCGATTAGCAGGGTGGCTGTGGAGAGTATGCCCAGCCCCAGGGCTAGAGGCAAAATGGTTGGCGTTTTTGCAGCGCCGGGGATTATTTTTTGCCCCAAGCCTGCCGCCAGGCTGATGAGGCTGGCAGCTATCAGAATGCGCCAGAGCGAGCCCAGGATGCCAGTCAGCATTTCTGGTGAAAAGGCTTTGTGAGTTACCACATAGCCCAGTGTGACTGTCATCAGCCAGGTGAGTGCGGCCAGGCCGCTGAGAGTTTTTTTGTTTTTTGTTATTTTCATGGCCTGGCCGATTGTGGCGTGGGGGGTATGCTTAATTGTTTGGTGCTAAAGAGAGCATCCAAAAATACGATTGACCATAGGATGGGTGTCCCAATCACCGCGATATTCCAGCGGATGCTTTCTTGAAAGAAAGGTAATATCCACGGGAAAAATAAGGCGGTCAGGATGCCAAACTTGGAAAAATTTGATTTTTTTCCCGTGGGAAGCGGCACAAGGATTCCTAAAAATAAATCATAAATCCAGCGCATTGGAAAGAAGGCGATACCGGCCAGGATGGTTGATGAAAACCAGATGGCTCTATTTTTATTTTTGACTGCCAGGATGAAACTATAAACCAGAATGGCGATGAAATAGAGTGTGTAGATGAAATTCCAGGGTTGGCGGAGAATTTGCAGCCCCCAGAGTACGGGCATTCCGCCGTTATGCTGAGCATCTGTAAATATTCTGGTAGCCAAAAGCCAGATGCGATAAAACTGACGCTGGATAATAGGCTCATTAGCCCGGTAAAACCCAGCAAGATGCGACTATTTTTCTCGTATAGCGCCCATCCCAATAAACCAACGACCGGGATGACAGTTACTGTTGGTTTGATAAGCGCCAGGGCCAGTGCAGTTCCGGCTAGAACCGGTTTTTTTGCCCAGAGTCTTTGGCTTAGATACAAGCCCAGTAAGCTGACATAGCCTAACTGGCCTTTTGTGGCTGAGATGATGAGAAACGGTAAGGAACCAACAAAGAGCAGCCCGACCCAAATAAATTTTATTTTTCCCTGAGCATTGCTCCACAGGCTCGCCAGGTTGGAAATCATTTTTATCAGGCCATAAATTAAAGTGCTACTATAGAGGATAACGGCCCATTGTAGGGGAAGCATTGAAAAGGGGATGAAAAGCGCAAAAAGCCAGGCTGGATAGACAAACATCATTGGGTCATAAGAGTAGGCTGGGCCTCCGTAAATAGCTTCCTGAATTTTCAGGGTCACTTCTGGAGTGTAGGGGTTGAGGCCTTTGACCATTTCCTGAACACCCACCCAAAATGGGACAAAGTCTAACCCTATCCAACGATAGGGGCCATGCGGCCCAGCGAGAAGCCAGCTGTTCCAAAACCAACCGATTAAGAAGGCGGCGCTACTCCAGAGGATGATGTCTTTGATAATTTCCTGAAGTAGTTTTTTTGAAAAAGCTGTTTTATTGTTCATGCTGGGTTCTTTCAGGTGCGTTCTGTTTTATCATTCTTATGGCACTTGGAATAATTGTGCCCAAGTAAATAAAAATGGGAATTACGACCAGAATATGATCGGCTGTATAGCCAATAAAGGGTTTTAGAAAAGCAAAATTTGCAAACAAAGGCAGAAAATTGAGAGGCAGAATACTGATGATGAGCAAATCCGCCTGTTGATAATAGGGAATCCCCAGCGGGGTGGCGGCAAATAGCGCAAAAATACGCTCGCGCCAGGTCATTTTTAGCAAAATTGGAGGCAGCCAGACCATTAAAGCCGCCGGACCAATCCATTGCCAAAGGGCCAGGCTGCCCCAGTCATTGGCAGGGTTGGAACGATAAGACTCGATTACTTGTAACGGCCAAAGTGGGTAAACAATCAACGAAAGCAGCCCTAAAATGATCGGTAATGTGAAAATTTTCAGGCGCTGCGGCCAGCTAAGTTCGGCGCAGAGTAGCAGGGCCAGGGCTGGAATTAGACCGGTGTGGTATTTGGAAGCGGCCAGAAAAAGCCCCAAACCCGCCACGTTCCATTTTTTGTGTGCAATTCCCCACCAAAGCAGGGCCAATCCGCCAATTAAGAAACCGGTAAATTGCCCCATATACAGGACCACCAACATCTGACAAGACAAAATAACCATGGGCACATTGGCCCCGAACAGACGCGCCGCAAAAAAAACCGCCAGGGCGCTGAGGGTTGTCCAGATCAGATACGCCAACCAGAGCGGCAGCGCGGCCAGCATGGACCAGAGTGGCAAGAGCCAATGCGCGTAGTAGTAAAAAGAAAAGTCACCGCGCGCAGAATTTAAATAGTGTAAAAAATCGTAGGCTTGCTGTCCGCCCAGATTGACCTCAGAAAAAAGTAAAACCATTGGCGCAAATAGAAGCGCCAGGGTTAGCCCGCCAAATTCCCAGCGGCTGAGGGGCTTTTTTAGTCGTTGGTCTATTTCGAACGGGTCGATGCTCAGGATTTCATAACGCAGAAGATATTTAAGGTTCATTTTTCCCTTTTCAACGGACCTTCTTAATAATTTAGGGCAAATATCCAAACCC
>DYPU01000087.1 GCA_020719725.1 Anaerolinea sp.
CAATGGTAAGCTGGTTGAAGCGAACTCATACCAGATTCCAGGGACTGGGCCTGGGGTTATTTTGGTGGCTATTCGCGCGGCCAAGAGTACTCTTGCGCTTGGGGGACAGGACGGCCTCTCAGAAACCGCCCTAAAAACAATTACTGATTTTGGGCAAGAAGTAACTTCTAACTTAAGTCTTGAATCAACGATTGAGGCCATATTAACCCATGTTGAGCAATTAGTAGCCTCAGATTTTATTGAATTGAAAACATGGAGTTCTGCAACCCGAAGTTTTGAAATTTACCGTATGAGTGGGGAAGTTGGTGCTACGCGCAACGTAACGTCAGACCGCGATAGCCAGTTTGGCGCTTATGCTAATTACATTGTTGCAGAGAAGCATGATATTGTTCTTGAAAATACCCGTCTAATGTCTGCCTATAGGTTTGATCCCCATGGTGGTTTGATCCCTCCCATGGGGTCTTATATTGGCATTCCTCTCGATGTGGGCTCAAAGTTTATTGGCACCCTTGAAGTCGGGGTTATTCCAGCAAACGGATTTTCCCGAGACGATGTTAGTTTATTAAGAATGGTAAGCGGACAGGCGGCTGTTGCACTAAGGAATGCTGTTTTATATGAAGCCCAAGAAAATTGGACCTCTCAACTTTTGGGGTTAACCAAGCTATCTCAAGCTGTCGGGTCTTTGCGAGACACAAAGGACCTGTTTTCCAGCCTGGTGGATGGGCTTTCCCCTCTATTTAGCGTCAAAATACTCGGATTTTTGCTATACGATGAACAGCGCCACATGCTTGAAGGCCAAAATCCATTTTTTGGCTTATCCAGCCAGTTTGTTGATATTTATAAAATACCGATTCGTTCGGGCAGCCCGGCTGAAAAATTGGTCTTTAACCAGGATGTTATTTCCAGCTCAAACGCATCGATAGACTCTACTTGGGATGAACTGGGGTTGCGTGACCTTGCTCAGGCTGCCAGTATGCGCGACACACTGCTGATGCCGCTCATTTCTGCGGGACGTTTCCTTGGCTATTTGCAACTTTCAAACCATAAACAGGGTGATATTAACTTAAGTCAAAACGAAATGCAGCTTTTAAGTTTGGTTGCAAATCAAGTTGCCGCAATTATTGATAATGCTTTATTGGTACGCCAGGCGCGTCAGCGCAACCAGCGCTCTGAAGCCATGCGGCGTTTGGCAAGCCTTGTAAGCTCATCTGCGACACTTGACGAAATTTTGCGTTTTTCAGTCTTGGAAGCGGCGCAGCTTTTACGGGCGGATGTGGGCGCTGTATTTTTATTAGATGACCTTGAAGGCCAAATGCGCGCTCACTTACCATCTGTTTATGGTTTACCGAGCACAGAAGATATTGCCCCATTGGCGCGTCTTAACATCAAGCCTTCCATGTATCACATGACGGTGGCTGGCAGCCAACGCGCGTTTCTTTCCGGCAACTTATCCAGAGATCGCAGGGTTTTACCTCTCTATCGTACTTTTGTTCGTAAATTGCGTATAGATTCTTGCATTGTTGTACCTTTGGTTGTGCGAGGTCAGGGCATTGGCGAACTGATGTTTGGCTCACGCCTGACGGAAGTTTTTAATAATTATGATTTGCAAATAGCAGCAATTATTGGCAGCCAATTGGCAGTTGCCATTGAAAATGCACGTTACGGACAGCAATCGCGTGATGAGCTTTATATTCGCGCCGAGCAAGCGGGCAATGTGAGCCGGATTGCCCGCGAATTAAGCGTTACAACCGACTTGAAAGAGTTATTGCGAATTATTTATGACGAAAGTATAAAAATTACACAAGCCAATTGTGGCACTGTCATTTTGTTTGAGCCAATTCAGTTGGATGAAACAAAAACTCGCCCAACCATCTTAATGCATCTTGGTCATCACCCAGAAAAAGAAACCGTATGGGCTGGCACCTCTGTCATTTCAGAACAAGAGCCAGTTTTGCTTCATCGCCAGGATAATAGCTTTTTAGCTCCTCATGAGGGCATCCAATCGGTGCTTGTGATGCCGGTAGGATATCAGGGTGAACTTTTCGGCTTGATAGAATTGCACTCCTCCGACGAAACAGGTTTTAGCGCTGTATTAATGGATACAATGCGCACGCTTGGAATTCAGGCTGGAATTTCTCTTGCCACTTCGTTACGCTCCCGCGAGCAGCAGCAGCGGCTTGAATCTTTGCGTCGTCGCGCCGAAACCTTACGCGCTTTGTTTGAAACATCAAGAATATTAAAGCTCGAACAACCCTTGCAAGAAGTATTGGATTCTGTTGCCGCGTCTATTCAGCGGTCTACACCGTTCAATGTTGTCTTGATTAGTTTATATGATTTTGATGCAGGGGTATTACAGCGCGTTTCTGCGGTTGGTGTGCCAGCCGAAACTTTTAATCTCTTAAAAGACCATCAGCAACTCTGGAGTAGCCTATCTCAGTTATTGAAACCAGAGTTTGAGGTTGGTAATCTATATTTTATTCCTAACGACCAAGTGCCGATTATTTCAAAAGATTTACATTTATTTACGGTTATGGATAATTACAGTGACATCCCGAATGCCTGGCATCCGCAAGATATGTTGCTGATACCCATTTTTGATGGACAAAATAACCCGTTGGCTTTGATTAGTGTTGATGCGCCTCGTGATGGCTTGCGCCCCGATACGGCAACTTTTGAGGCGCTTGAAATTTTTGCATCCCAGATTCAGTTGGCGATTTCAGCCAGAAAACAGGTTACTGTTCTTGATAACGAGATCGAACAACTCGTTCAGGAAGTGCAACGTCAAAAAAGCCTGGTAGGCTTTAGCCAGCGCAATCTCCCAATTCTTTTGCATAAAGACCTTGAACAAACCATTTCGATTAGCTATCTAAACCAACGGGGCCGTCATACCCGGGCAGGGTTAAGCCTTACCGAAGCCATTAGCCGTCAGGTAGACTCTGCTTCGGCCTTGCGCACCCTGGGCCAACAAATTTTGGCAAGTTTTGACATGTCCATTTCAATTGTTGCCAAAGATACTCCCGAAGGCCCTCGTATTGCCCATATTTTTGGAAATTTACCGCGCGGCGTAAATCCAGATGCTATGTTTGGACAAAGAAATCCGCTACGGATGTGTATGACCACCGGCGAGACGTTGATTTCCGCCAACCTTGACGAAGACGAATCCTGGCATGATACGCCTTTCTTAACAGCGCTCAAGACAAAATCTTTTATTTGTATGCCGCTTATGGTTAATAACAAACCAGTTGCGGCGGTTTTGGCGACAGAGTTTGAAGCGATGCCACCGCTTTCTCAGGATGATCGGCAAGTTTATTTTCAGATTAGCAAACAGCTCTCTATTATCTTACAAAATATCGGATTGCTAAGTGAAACCCGACAACGGCTGGAAGAAGTAAATCTTTTGCTCGATTTTAGCCGTCGCCTGAGTGGTCTTAACCCATCTGAAATTTTGCAGGCATTGTTGGATAGCGCTCTGCGAGTTGTTTCTCCGGCTCACGCTGGCGTTGTTTTGCTGTGGGATGACTTGGATGAAGTTTTGCGGCCCAAAGCAGCGGCGAATTATGTTGATAACGAAAGCATTATGGAAATTCTTTATCGATTGGGCGAAGGTTTACCGGGGCGTGTGTTTGTTGGCAGGACTCCACAACTGATTGATGAAGTAAACTTTGCATCCGATTACAACCTGTCTGCGGAGAGTTTGTTACGCTATCGTAAAGCCACTGGTGGTCGTTTGCCTGTCTCTAGCATTGCAGTCCCCATCCAGACGAACGAACGCAATATGGGCATTCTGATTTTGGACAATTTCAACACGACTGCGGCCTTCCGAAAAGATGACGAAGCGATTCTCCTTTCTCTAACTCAGCAAGTTGCTTTGTCTCTTGAGAATGTGCGCCTGGTTCAGGCTACCCAGGAACGCGCCGGGCAACTTCAGGCGCTGAACGCGGTTGCTACCACCATCAGCTCATCTCTTAAACGGGAAGAACTTGTTCAAACTTTGCTTGATCGTATGAGCGCGGTAATAGCATACGACACTGCTATTTTGTGGTTACGCAATGACGAGCAGATGGTGGTTGCCGAAGCGCGCGGTTTTGCTGATACAGAAGAGCGTAAGGGACTTTCTGTGTCGATTGAAGACAGTGTTTTACTTAGGGAAATGATTCGTTCTGGCAAAGCCATTTCTGTCGGCGACGTGCGAACAGATGCGCGTTTCCCATCTTTGCTTGAAGTAAAAAATCTTTCGTGGCTCGGCGTTCCCTTGATTGCCAATGGGCAAGTCATCGGTGTCATTGCTAGCGAAAAGGTTGAAGCGGGTTTTTATACGGTTGAACAATCGCAATTAGCAATGACTTTTGCCAGCCAGGCCGCCGTTGCTTTGGATAATGCCAATCTCTTTGAAGAAAGCCTGCGGCGCGCGGCAGACCTGGATGAACGATCACAACGCCTCGCTTTGATAAATCAGTTCTCGTCAGAACTGGGCGGTTCCTTGAACGCAGACCAGGTATTACGCTTAACCGCCAGCCAGCTAATGCGTGCGCTCAACGCGGATATGAGCATGGTTGTGATGATAGATCAAGCAAACAAAACTTTCTTACTGGCGGTGTTGCCGGAAGAAAACGATCTACCCTCCATCTATCGGGCTTTGCCTTTTTCACCCATTATTTCGCAAATGCGCGAGGCCCAAAGCGTTTATGCTGTGGACCAAATCCAATCGCACGAAGAGCTAAACTCCCTCGCTGACTTTTTTGCCGAGGCCCAGTCTCTCTTGATTCTGCCCGTTTTTAGCAGCCAGAGTAGCTATGCTGTTTTTGCCCTAACCCATTTACCGCATAAATTCTCATCAACTGAAATTGAAATCGCCAGAACGTTAGGAAACCAGGCAAGTATTGCGCTCGAAAACGCTGATTTATACCAGTCTACGCTTGCAACGGCTGAGCGGCTTGCAATTCTTAACCAGGTAAGTTTTGATATTGGCTTGAACTTAGACCCAGAAGAAGTCTACCTCGCAATTCACGAGGCGATCAGCAACCTCGTTCCAGTAGACGCTTTTGTGATTGCGTTGCATGATGAAGAAAACAACGAAGTTGATGGCGTTTATATCGTTGATATGGGTCAGCGAATCACAGGTGTTCGGCTGCCGTATGGACAGGGACTAAGTGGCAAGGTGATCGAGTCTGGAGAGCCGTTACTAACACTTACAGTAGCAGATGCAGATGACCAGGGCGCTGTGATGGTAGGCGAAAAGGGCACGCCCAATTCAATTATTGCCGTACCAATGATTCAGGCGAACAAGACAATTGGTATGCTCTCAGCCCAAAGCTATCAGCATAATGCCTACTCCGAGAGCGATATTCAGCTCCTCAGCACTCTTGCCAACCAGGCGGCTGTCGCTATCCAAAATGGACGATTATTCGCCCAAACCCAACAACTTGCTGAAACACTTGAACAAAGAGTCATCGAGCGCACATCCGAGCTGGAACGCGAGCAGCGCAATACAGAAACCCTTCTACGTATTTTGACCGAAGTTTCTGCCAGCCTCGACCTTGATCGTGCCCTTAGCCGCACGCTGGCCTTGCTCAATGATGCGATTGGAGCGGAACAAGGCACAATCATGTTAGTGAACCCCGAAGATAATATGCTTCATTATCGGGCCGGGTATGGTTACGCCACAGAATCGCTCGATTTTGTCGAAGCTCGCGTTCAGCCTAATTCTTTTAGCCTAAAAATTGGTGAAGGCCTGGCCGGATGGGTCGTAAAAAATCGCCAGCCTGTCATGGTCGATGATTTATACACCGATCCGCGTTGGGTCGTCTCGCAAGGCTCCCAAAATCACCGCAGCGCGGTTGTTGCGCCTCTGGTTGTAGGGGAAGATGTTATTGGTTCCATCATGGTTTTTCATCGCAAAATGGCCTTTTTTAGCGATGACTCACTCGAAATGGTACAGGCGATTGGCTCTCAGGTTGCCATTGCCATCAATAATGCCCAACTCTATGAACTAATCCGAGATCAGGCCGAGCGGCTGGGGGCTTATTTACGCTCTCAGCAAATGGAAGCCAGCCGCCAGACCGCCATCCTCGAAGCAGTTGCCGATGGCGTTCTCGTCACCAATTCGACAAATGCCATCAGTTTTGTTAATCCATCTGCCGAAAAAATCTTAAACCTGAAATCATCCCAAATCGAAGGCCGCACCCTAGATAATTTCGCTGGTTTATTTGGCAAAAGCTCACAAGCCTGGATGCAGACTGTTAGCGAATGGTCTGAAAGCTCCAACACCCAACACGCCGGAGAGACTTACGCCGAACAAATCAGCCTTGACAATGGCCGTGTGGCGCTCGTCCATCTGGCTCCGGTGCTTTGGCAAAACGAATTTCTCGGAACCGTCTCCATTTTCCGCGATATTACTCACGAAGTGGAAGTAGACCGCCTAAAATCAGAATTTGTAGCCACTGTCAGCCATGAATTGCGCACTCCAATGACCTCCATCCGAGGCTATGTTGATATTTTGTTGATGGGCGCAGCCGGCGCATTATCCGAAAGCCAACTACACTTCCTCGAAATTGTCAAAAATAATACAGAACGTCTGAACATTTTGGTAAATGACCTGCTCGACATTTCCCGGATTGAGACTGGGCGCGTTACCCTTAGCTTG
The DNA here is from genome assembly GCA_020719725.1 of Anaerolinea sp. Taxonomy (GTDB): domain Bacteria; phylum Chloroflexota; class Anaerolineae; order Anaerolineales; family Villigracilaceae; genus UBA8950. The sequence goes on from DYPU01000087.1 coordinate 6,644, forward strand.
CAGCCCGTTGCATTGCGCGATGTTGCCGAAGAAGTTGTTGCCGATGTTTTGCGCCGCTCACAAGAAGAAAGCAAACCCATGGCGGTTGTGCTCGACGCCGAACAGGACCTCCCCATTGTCCTTGCCGATCCAGAACGTATTCATCAAGTGATTGGCAATCTGTTAGACAACGCCTACAATTACACCCCGGCGGATGGCAAAATTACAGTTCAGATATTAAGCAAAGGTGATTATGTTCAGGTAGATGTTCAAGATAATGGCGTGGGTGTTGCAATCGAACAACAGGAACGGGTTTTCGAACGTTTTTATCGTGGTGAAGACCCACTGGTACTGGCAACCCCTGGCACAGGCTTGGGGCTTTCGATCGTCGCCCAATTGGTCGAAATGCACCACGGCAAAATTTGGATGACAAGCGCAGGTATCCCCGGCCAAGGAAGCACGTTCTCTTTCACCGTGCCAGTGGACAAGAACGAGGAGTAAGTATGGCGAAAATTGTAATTGCTGAAGACGAACCTGATATTCGAGAATTGATTGCCTTTACCTTGCGATTTGCAGGGCATGAGGTCATTACCGGGTCTAACGGGCAGGAAGGTTACGAGCTTGCCATGCTCCATAAACCTGATTTGGTGATGCTGGATGTTCGTATGCCAAAAATGACTGGCTATGAAGCCTGCCAGAGCATCAAATCCACCCCAGAAACCGCGCATATCCCCGTAGTATTTTTATCTGCCAAAGGTCAGGAATCTGAAATTGAACAGGGTCTGGCTGTCGGCGCAGACGAATACTTACTCAAACCATTTGCGCCAGACCAATTAGCCCAACAAGTTCGCCAAGTACTGGCAAAACACGGAAAATAGCCTTTTATTATGAGTGCAATTCTTTTAGACGGTGGCATCGTGCATTACGAAGTAATTGGGCGTGGACGTCCAGTTATTTTTCTGCACGGCTGGCTCGGTTCCTGGCGTTATTGGATTCCCGCCCTGCAATCGGCCTCCACTGATTTCCGCGCCTATGCCGTCGATCTATGGGGATTTGGTGACACCGCCCGCGAAATATCCAGATATTCATTGGATAAACAAATCAACCTGCTCGATCAGTTCTTACAGGAAATGGGAATTGGAAAAGTAGCGCTGGTAGGGCATGGCTTGGGCGCAATTATTGGTTTGCATTACACACTGCGCCATCCCAATACTGTAGATCGAATCATGGCTATCAACGCCCCGGTGGACATGAATGGCGTCAACGCTCGCCTACGCACCGACTCGTTACCCAACCTTGTCGATTGGCTTTTGGCTAAAACACCCGAATCCGAACCCGCGCGAGTCGATGGCATCAAAGCAGACCCCCTGGCCGTGACAACATCTTTTAGCAATTCTGAACAATTTACCCTTTCTGGCAAATTGCTCGGAATGAAAACAGCTTGCCTGATGGTCTACGGGCAGAACGATCCCGCCATTTACTTACCTTTACTCGACCCCAATCTGACCCCCTCGATGATTCACCTTTTGCAATTGGAACAAACCGGGCATTTTCCCATGCTTGAAGATTCAGCCCGATTCAATCGCCTGCTCACCGATTTCTTGACTCTTGAATCTGGAGACAGCCCACGCAATTTGCAGATGAAAGAAGAATGGAAACGCCGCGTGCGGTAACCTATTTTGCGCTTTGGGGTCGCGTTACCCGCGCCACACGTTAGTCAAACTACATCAAACCGCATCTGCTAGCTCCCGCAAAAACTTTTCTTTATTCGCTGCGCGAGCCGTTTTGCCGCTGGATGTCTTCAAAATCCATTTTTTATCCACAATATAGGCATAGCGCAGTGCCACCGCCGAATTTTGGGTAATATGCCGTCGCAGCGCATCCCCAATTTCTTGGCGTTCCGCCGCGTCATTCGTATCCACTTCAGCCACAATCACCACTTCCTCAGTCCCAGAATTTTCATCGTCCACCCCAAAGGCAACGGCTCGCCCGGCATGGATTCCTGGCACTTCGTAGGCCAAACTCTCTAAATCTTGCGGATAGACATTCTTTCCACCTACGATAATCATATCTTTTTTGCGTCCAGCTACAAAAACTTCCCCGTTTAGGCAATAACCATAGTCACCCGTCAAATACCAACCGTCACGCAGGGCTTTTTCAGTAGCATCGGGGCGGTGATAGTAGCCGGTCAGCATACAATCGCTTTGCAAAGCGATTTCGCCAATCACCCGATCTGGCAGATCATTCCCCGTTTCGTTTAAGATTCGGATACGGGTGTTCGGCAGCACTCGGCCCGAAGACATCATCTTAAGGCTGGCTTTTCTTTCCAACGGTTCACGCGCTACCCGATCCTTGAGGTAGGCTTCCCGGTCGATTTCATCCACCTTTGGCAGCGTGCCGGGCGGAGTCTGAGTAACCCCAAAGACATTCTCTGCCATCGCATAACTGCAATTGAGCGCTTCCTCGCGCAGGCCATAAGGCCCAAAGCGCTCAAAAAACCGCCGATGACTTTCCCAACGAACCGGTTCGGAACAATTGGTAAGAATTCGCAGTGTGGAAAGATCAATTCCAGCCATATCGCGCTCGCGGATTTTTTGAGCGCAAAAATTGTAGGCAAAATTGGGCAGCCAGGCCAGCGTACCGTGATAGCGGCTGATCGCTTGCAATAATTTGTATGGCGCTCGCACCCAGTCGAAGGGCGACATCAGCACCAGCGTATTGGCATTTAGAACGGGCATCAAGAATCCAGCAATCAGCCCCATATCATGATAAAGTGGCAGCCACGAGATAATCACATCCTCTTGGCGCAAGCCCAAGGCTTGTCTGTAAGCTGTCAGTTGATTGAGAATCGCGCGGTGTGAAAGCGCAACCCCTTTTTGCAAGCCGGTTGTACCAGATGAGTGCTGTAGCAGGGCTATTTCTTCAGGATTACGTTCCAAATCGGCAAATTGGTCCAAGTTGGGCGTTTCAGCCTCGCTGATTTGATTGGTCAATAAAACCAGCCGCACCGCCCCGCCGGGAATTTCTGGCTCCAATTCGGGGGTGGTGACGATAGCGGCAGGCACGGTGACGGAGAGCAAGGCTGTCAGATCGGCCCGATAACGCTCCGGGGAGAGTTTTTCGGTAAGAAATGGCATAATCGAGGGGATTACACCGTAGAGTATCGCGCCCCAAAACGAAAAAATCAGGTCTGTGCCATGTTGCAGAATGAGAATAACTACCTCGCCGGGGCACAATTGGGCGCGGGCATAAGCCCGCGCATAACGGATTGAACCATTTACCAAATCTTCATAAGAAATAGCGAGATCATCCTGCCCGGCCTGCTGAAGGACGATGGCTATTTTGCGCGGGTTGTTGAGATAGTTTTGTTTTATCAAATGGGGCAGGGTTGGCATGAGACCTTTATGCGTTGCGCGCCTGAATTAAACCTGCAAGTTGTTCGAGGCTGTCAAAGGTGTCAGCATTGAGTTCGGTATCTTCGATACGAACGCCAAAGGTTTCTTCGATATACAGGCTCAGGTCTACCAGGCTGAAAGAGTCGACTATGCCGCTCGAAATCAGCTTTTCGTCTACTGTTAGTTTGCGGTTGGGCTGCCTGAGAATGTTTTTGGTGATGTAATCAGCTAGTTTTTGGGTGATTTCTTCCATGGAATCTCTTT
>DYPU01000088.1 GCA_020719725.1 Anaerolinea sp.
AAAAACCTGATGCCATTTTATTGGCTGACATTTTTCAGCAAATCGCCCGCTTGGGCGCTATTCATCCCGTTTTTCAGCCTTCCGCCAGCCCGTAATTGGCGAAGGTATTGATAAGTCACTTGAGTTTAGAGTTCAAAGTAGTACTCGGACCTTAACAAAAAGTGGAATTTGCTGATAAAAGTTATGCGTGACCAAAACTACCATCAGCGAGTTCCGAGAAGCAGTATACCAAAAAGTGACCTACCGACCAGCCGCCATATTGGATTTGGTCGATGCCCTGACGATAGCCGGGCATGTCAACTCACCGGTTTCGATGAGCGAAACGCCAGTGTTCCGGCGAAAATTCAGCAGTGTGTATGACGCACTGGTGCATGGCGATTTGGGCGACGATTTGAAGAATGTGTTGAACAACAGCCAGGATGATAGCTGGGAAACTATTGCCGGATATGAAATTCACGCCATCGATGCCACGCCGAATGAGCGCATGGCTGCGGAAACGCTGGCGGATCGTGGGGCACTCAAGGCTCAACAGAAAGAGCCGGTACGTTATGGCCACAAATACTCCTGGCTGGTGCGGCTGGTGAAAAGCGGCACATCTTGGGCTGCGCCAGAAGATGTGGAACGCATCAGCACGGCCACCACCGATACCAAACTTGCTGCGCAACAGGTCAAAGATTTAGCGGTGCGTAACAAGCATCCGAAGGTTGTCACCGCCGATAGCCGCTATCGAGACAAGCATTTTCTGGGTGCTTTTGCTGGTTTGGAGAACACTTACGCTCTGGTGCGGCTGCAAAATAACCAGAAACTCAGTCAGGAACCGCATCCAAAACCCGAAGGCAGTCTGGGTGCACCACTAAAACACGGTGCAGATTTCCAACTGACTGCCATCCCGTGCGAAGTGGACGCCAGCGAAGAGTTTTTACTTGGCAAACAGAAAGTCCGAGTACGGGTCTGGAATAAGTTGCACTTCAAGCGGCTGGCAAAAGTGACTGGCTCGGTGGTTTGCGTAGAGTTCTTGAAAGATGATGGCACACCACGCTACAAGCGCCCAATCTGGCTTTTCTGGACTGGCCCAGTAGCTGTAAAGCCGCAAGATCTATGCCGAATGTACCTGTGGCGATTCGCGATTGAGCACATGTTTCGATTTCTCAAACAACATCTCGGGCTCAACAGCAACCGCTCATGCGACCTGAAAAGCCTGGAACGCTGGATGTGGATGGTTGCTCTGGCTTATTGGCAGCTGTTACTCATTCGTGATAAAGTCAAGCCTGACCGTCCCGCTTGGCATCCGCGCAAAAAAGACGGGCAGGATAAAGCGCTGACTCCGGCTCAGGCGCAACGCTCAGCCCAAATATTTTTATTGCAATCTGGTACACCGGCTGCCAACACCAGGCCAGCAGGAAAAGGACGAGGTAGGCAACAAGGCTATTGCCCAGCCCCAAGAAAACGTTTTGAGATCGTTTTCAAGACAAAAAAACTGCAAAACCGGCCTAAAACCTGTTAATTTCGCTATTGCTTCTCGTTTTTTAAGGTTCGATTGACTTCAGCGTACTTGTGCGCTGTTTCGCCCATCTCTAAACTCAAGTAAGGTTAGGTCTGGGCTCATTACCCGAGCTTACTAGAAATTCACGATTTTACAAAATTTTCAGCGAATCAGGCATGATTCATCTTTTTTAGTTTTTCTCTTGCAAACGCCCCCGAATTTGGCTAACAAAATCACCAGCCACCAAAAGAAATAATGCGCCCAGCGTTGCCATGCCCACATTCAAGTAGCCCAACGCTCCAAAGTCCCAGCCCAGGGCGTAGCCCAAGGCATCTCCGCCCCAAAAACCAGCCCAACCCAGTACCAAAAACAACGTCAGACGCCGCAAACTGCCTCCGCGCAACAAATGAAACCCAGCGCCATACGCGCTTGAAAGCAAAATACCAAACAAAATTGTAGGAAGAGGCATATCCGCACCTTTTTATTTAAATTGAACGATGACGCCGCCGCCCAATACCTGGTCGCCGTCATAAAAAACCGCCGCCTGCCCCGGAGTGATGTCGCGCTGGGGCGAATCAAATACCACTGCCGCCTGGCTACTGCCTTCAAGCGGCGTGACCCACCCGCCAGCGGCCTGCGCTGTATAACGCGTCTTTACCTCCGCCCGAAACAGCCCCAAAGGCGACTGCCCGCTCTGCCAGTTGACTCCGGTTGCCAGCAATTCCCGCGCCCCAAGCTCGGCTGCGCCTCCAACGATTAATTGGTTTGTCGCCGCAGTTTTACCCAGCACATATAAGGGGATTGCCGAAGCCAGCCCAAGTCCCTTACGCTGTCCAATGGTGTAGTTTGCCAGGCCGGTATGCCGGCCAAGGACCTGCCCAGCCCGATTCACAATTTCACCGGGGATTAAAATTTCAGGCGCATTGCGCTGCAAAAAATGACGATAATCTTCCCCTGCCAAAAAACATAAATCCTGGCTATCGGGACGTTTTGCCACTGCCAGCCCATGCGCTTCAGCAATGCGCCGAATCTCAGGTTTGGGGTAATCACCCACTGGAAAAAGCGCTTTTTGTAATTGATCCTGGCGTAAAACCGAAAGGACATAGCTTTGATCTTTGGCCGGGTCGAATGCTCGCAATAATTGGCGCGTTCCATCTTCGGCCAGTTTGAGGCGTACATAATGGCCGGTTGCCATAAAATCTGCGCCCAGGGCCAGGGCCTGGTTTAGCAAAAATTCCCAGCGAATGTGGCGGTTACAGACCAGGCATGGGTTGGGGGTTAGGGCTTGGGCGTAGCCATCCAAAAAAGACTGAACCACGGTTTTCTTAAAAATTTCTTTGGCATCCACCACATAAAACGGGATATCCAGTCGGGCTGCAACCCGCCTAGCCTGAGACATAGCATCGGGAGTGCAGCAGCGATTTGAGTTTTCTTTACCCGGCTCCGACCACAGGCGCAGCATCATCCCGCTGACCTGATAGCCCTGCTCTTTGAGCAAAACTGCCGCGACCGAAGAATCTACGCCACCTGACATGGCAACGACAACGTGTGTCATAAAACCCTGTTATTCTTCCAAAGCGCCCGGCCTGAAATTGAGCAGTCCGCGTGCCTTAGCAACCAGTTCTGGTAACTTTTTCACGAATTGTTCCACTTCTTCCGCAGTGCTGGAGGCTCCCAGCGTTACCCGCAGCGAGCCAAGCGCCCACTCGCGGCAAAATCCCAGGCTGGTAATGGCTTCCGAAGGCTCTGGGTTGCCGGTTTTGCAAGCCGAACCCGAAGAGCAGGCAAATCCGGCGGCATCGAGCAGTTGCAAAAGCGAGTTGCCGTCTGCATTTTTGAATATGAACGAAGCGTGATTGGGTAAACGAGCTTCCAAATGCCCGCTAAGCTGCGCTTCTGGGATTGTTTCGAGCACGGTTCCAATGATTTTATCGCGCAGGGGCCGCAGGTGCGCAGAACGAGCTTCGCGCTCGGTGACGGTTAGATGCAAGGCTTCGGCCAGGCCTACGATCAGCGGAATATTTTGCGTCCCGGCGCGCAGGCCAAATTCCTGTCCGCCGCCGGTCAGGTGGGGTATCAGGCCTGTACCTCGGCGAACATAGAGCGCTCCAACCCCTTTTGGCCCATAGAATTTGTGCGCTCCAAGCGCCAGTAAATCTACACCCAGGCGGGTCACATCTACATCGAGATATGCTGCCGCTTGCACTGCGTCGCTATGGAATAAAACTCTGCGCTCTCGGCAAATTTCGGCCAATTCGGCGATTGGGTTAATTGTGCCAAATTCATTGTTGGCATACATTACCGAAACCAGGGCGGTTTTTTCGCAAAGCGCTTTTTCCAGTGCGGAGGGGCGTACCATGCCTGTCGCATCTACTGCCAGCCATTCCACCTGAAAACCATGTAGTTTTTCCAGTTGCAGCGCAGTTTTGGTAACTGCCGGATGTTCGGCCCGCGAACAAAGAATCTGATTTGCGCCGGTTTTCTCTCGTTGCGCAAAAGCTGCGCCGCGCAACGCCAGGTTATCCGATTCGGAACCGCAGGATGTAAAAATCACTTCGTCTGGGTCACAATGCAGCGTTGCAGCAATCGTCTCACGGGCGGTTTCCAGTGCAGCTTCGGCTCGCTGTCCAAAACGGTGAACAGATGAAGGGTTGCCAAAGTTTTCACTAAAGGTTGGCAGCATTGCTTTCAGCACCCGTAAATCGACCGGAGTTGTGGCGGCATAGTCAAAATAAATCGGTTTATTCATCGCATTGTCCTATCCATGATGTCAGGATTATACCGTGCAGGCAGATGATCAGACCAAACATTTTTACCGGTATCGGCGCGGTTAAAGCCGTTCTTTATGGCATGAAAGCGCTTTTAGATCAAAGGGGCTTCTATGAAATGAGCCAGGGCTTTAGCCTGTTGGCGAATCTGCAAAATCACATCAAACTGGATTTAGATGCAATCGCGCTATTTATCTCTTACCAAGAGCATAGAAAGGCAGTATAATTTCGTTCCGCTGTTGACCTTGGAGAGGTGCCAGAGCGGTTGAATGGGACGGTCTCGAAAACCGTTGTAGGCCCCCGGTCTACCGTGGGTTCGAATCCCACCCTCTCCGCACAAAAATCCTGTCAGTCGAATAAAGACTGGCGGGATTTTTTCATCTGTAGAAAGACCCAAGCCGACATCAAAAAAGATTTGAATCACGAAGATACAGACAAAAAGCTTAAAAGAACCCTGTGATTTAAGGTCTCTGTGGTTAGCAAAAATTCTTGTGCACGTCTGCCTGTGGCCCAGGGCAGGCAAAAAGCAAGCATTTAACTTCTAAGTTCCTAAGGCCAGCGTTATTTTTTTTGGCTTCAAATAGTGGTAAAATCCGAACTCTTGTTCCAAAAATCCCACCCTAAACCCCAATCCTATGACCCTCTACGCTGAAAAAATCGCTCTTGAACTCAAAGTCCGCCCGCAACAAGTGGCCGCTGTCATTTCCCTGCTCGACGAAGGCAACACTGTCCCGTTTATTTCGCGCTATCGCAAAGAAATGACCGGCACTCTCGATGAAGAACAGGTGCGCATTACGGGTGAAATGCTCGAAAAGTTGCGCGCCCTCGACGAGCGCCGCGCCGCTGTGCTTAAATCGATTGAAGAGCAGGGCAAGCTGACGGATGAACTCAAAACCGCCATTGACGCCGCTGATAATATGACCGCGTTGGAAGACCTGTACGCGCCCTATAAACCCAAACGTCGCACCCGCGCCATGATTGCGCGCGAGAAGGGTCTTGACCTTCTGGCGCAGGTCATACTGAAACAGGCGCGCGGCGACCGGGCTGCCGAAGCCATTGCCGAAGGGTATCTGAACGAGCAGGTTACGACCATCGCCGAAGCCCTGCAAGGAGCGCGCGATATTGTGGCTGAAACCATCAGCGATAACGCCAATGTCCGGCAGGGCGTGCGAGAAAAAGCGCTCAAACTGGCAAAAATTGAAGTTACAAAAATTGAAGCTGCCAGCGACGAAAAGCGCGTTTACGAAAGCTACTATGAATTTTCGGGCATTGTCAGCCGGTTGCAGCCCCACCAAATCCTGGCAATTAATCGCGGTGAAAAGGAAAATATCTTGCGGGTGCGGGTCGAAGTGGCCGAAAAAGACTGGCGTCCAAGCCTCGAGGACGAATTTGAAGCCAACATCCTTAGCCCGATGGTTGACCAGTTAATGCTGGCCCTGGAAGATGCCGCCGAACGCCTGCTGCTGCCCTCCATCGAGCGCGATGTGCGCCGCGAACTGAGCGAAAAAGCCGACAGCCACGCCATCAACGTCTTCGCCACCAATCTGCGCGCTTTGCTCTCCATCGCGCCGCTCGCCAATCAGACCGTGATCGGCCTCGACCCTGGCTTTCGTACCGGAACCAAGCTGGCGGTGGTTGACCCAACCGGCAAACTGCTCGATACCGGCACGATCTATCCGCACGAACCGCAGAAGAAATGGTCTGAAGCCATCGACACCTTGCAAGATATGATCAACCGTCACCACGTCACGCTAATCACGATCGGCAATGGCACCGCTTCGCGCGAAACCGAAAAACTGGCCGCCGAATTAACCCGTAATGCCCCCAGCGTCAAATACCTGATCGTCAATGAAGCCGGGGCCTCGGTCTATTCCGCTTCACCCCTGGCTCGCGCCGAATTTCCCGAACTGGATGTCTCGATCCGCGGTGCCGTCAGCATTGCCCGGCGCGCGCAAGATCCGCTGGCCGAACTGGTCAAGATCGACCCAAAATCGATTGGCGTTGGTCTGTACCAGCACGATGTTGACCAGACCGCCCTTTCCAACTCGTTGGATGGCGTTGTCGAAAGCGTCGTCAACAACGTCGGCGTGGATGTCAACACCGCCAGCCCGGCCCTGCTAACCCACGTCTCGGGCGTTGGGCCAAAACTGGCGGCCAGCATCGTCAGCTACCGCGATAGTAACGGCGTCTTCAAAAGCCGCGATGAACTGAAGAAAGTTTCCGGGTTGGGGCCGAAGGCCTTTGAACAATCTGCCGGTTTTATGCGGATTCGGAACGGGATCAACCCGCTCGACGCCTCCGCCATCCATCCCGAATCCTACACTGTGACATTGGCCTTACTGGAGCGCGCCCAACTCACGCCCGCCTCGCCGTTAAACGAGCGCAAATCGGCCCTGGAAGCGCTGACTGCCAAAATTTCCCCCGAAAAATTAGCCGCGGAAATTGGTTGCGGCCTGCCGACGTTGAAGGACATTCTTGAGCAGCTCATCCGCCCTGGACGTGACCCGCGCGAAGACGCCCCGACCCCGATCCTGCGCACCGATGTGCTTAAAATGGAAGACTTGGCAGTCGGCTTCGAGCTAAAAGGAATTGTCCGCAACGTGGTTGATTTTGGCGCGTTTGTCGATATCGGTGTCAAGCAAGATGGCTTGTTGCACAAAAGCCAAATTCCGTTTGGGACGGTGCTCAAAGTGGGTGATATCATCGATGTTGATATTCAGAAAATTGAGAAAGAGCGTGGCCGGATTGGGCTGGGCTGGGTTAAAAAGAAGTAACCAATAAGGAACATCTGGCAAGTTTTTTCGCTTTATGAAAGTATGGCTCGAAGATTTTTGGAAGGTTTTTACTCAACCAGCCCGCAGGAAACCTAAAAGGAAATAATTATGGAAATTGAGCTTTTGGCGGCATCCATTGCAACTACTTTGGCCCCTTTTACCCCTTATCTTGTTGAAGCGGGCAAAGAAAGTGCCAAAAAACTGGCCGCGGCCCTGGTGGAGAAAGGCGGCCCGGCGGCCTGGAAAAAGGCGCAGGGTTTGTGGGAAAAAATTCAAACGCATTTTGGCGACGACCCCAAACTTAAGGGAGCTGCGCTGATGGTTTCTGCCGAACCGGCTGATGAAACCTTGCAAAAAATGCTGGCAAGCATCCTGTCTGCGCGTTTAAACGAAAAACCTGAACTTGCTGATGAGCTATTGGCTTTTCTTGGCGGGCCGGGCGCGGTACAGAAAATATTGGCCGACCACAAAAGCGCCATTCAGGATGTAACGCAAGAGCTTACTGGGCCTGGCGAACAAACGATCAAGGCCGAACGAAACAGCCGCATTAGTGGAGTCAAGCAGATCAAAAAGTAGCCATTACGTTCGTAACCAGTGGAGAAACAATGAACGAAAAGGAAAAACCTGAGCCAGGCCAAAGCATTAATGCGGATAACGGCGGCAGTATCAGTAATGTGATCCAGGCTGTCATCCATTTACCGGCTTGGGCCTGGGTGATAGGAGCCACTGTGGTTTCTGCCGCGCTGATAGGCATGGCAATGCTATCAAACGCAGGCCCTCTGATTGCCTTGCTGCCGCCCCAAACTCCTTTAGCAACTCCAACGGCTTTTGCGCCAGCAAGTGAAACCGAAACGCTGATTATTGTAGCGGAATTTAAAAAAGATGCGTCTGAAGCCAAAAACTATCAATTTGGCAAGTATATCTTTGACAAACTGAGCCATAAAATTAAGGCGGACAAGCTAAATTTGCGTGTAGAGTATCTTAACCAAACTTTTTCAGACTACAATGCTGCAAAAATAATTGGAGAAGACTACAACGCGGCTCTGGTTATTTGGGGTTGGTACGATGATTATCATATCAGCTCACACATAGAACGCATAGAAACCGCGCCAGTCCTGGCTAGCGCATTGGCTGATGTTCCTGCTTCCAGTGAGGCCGGGAAAATTTTTGACTGGGCCCAGCCAGATACTCCTAATCTTGATATGAATTTGAGTGCCGATTTGTCTAACCAGGCTGCTTATCTGGCCTTTTTTGCCTTGGGCGTGGACGAATGGACTAAAAATAATTTTGATGCAGCTTTACCCTATCTAAAAGAAGCCCTGCGGGTTGCTCTCGATCAACCCGAAACAGGCCTTAACCCCAGTGAAATCTATTTTTTTCGCGCTTTTATTTACTATAAAAAAGGTGACTTTGCCTCCGCTACTGGCGATTTGGACAAGGCCATTGAACACAACCCGAATCATGTTTATGCCCTTTATAATCGCGGGTTGCTCTATGCAAAACAAGAAAATTATCCACAAGCGCTGGATGACTTTAGCAACGCAATACAAGCTAACGAGAATAACAAAGCCACTGAAACGTATTTTGACTTTCCAGCAGTTTACAACAATCGCGGAAATGTCTATTTCAACATGGCTGAATATCAATTAGCAATCGCTGATTTTGTAACCGCGACCAACGTCAAAACTGAACACGAAAAATCCGATCGAGCCTATTTCAACCTTGGCCTGACCTATACCGAGACGAAAGACTATGCCCGCGCAATTCAAGCCTTCGACGAGGCCATCCGCCTAAATCCAAGCGATGCCGATAACCTGACAAGCCGAGGCACGGCCTATTTCGAAAATGGCGATTACGCTCAGTCCATTGCAGATTTTAATGAGGCTTTAGCGCTTAGCCCGGCCAACGCAAAAATTTATTACAACCGCGCCAATGCCTACTCACAAGCGGGTCAAGCCGATAACGCTGTACAGGATTACACCCAGGCGATTCTATTGCAAGAAAATTACGCCCAAGCCTACCATGAGCGTGGATTGGTTTATCTGGAAACGAAGGCCTATGATAAGGCGATAGCAGATTTACAGAAAGCCCTGGAGTTAAGCCCTGAAAACCAGGAAACTTCCTCTCAGTTGAAAAACGGGTATGTACTACGCGGGCTAAACTATCTTGGGGTTGGAAATTACAACCAGGCCATAGATGATTTTTCTGAGGGAATTAAACTTAATCAGACCGATGGCGATTTGTTTTATTATCGCGGCTATTGTCATAGCGAAAGAAAAGAGTATGAACTGGCAATCGCTGATTACAACCAAGCCATCTCCCTTAATCCAAACTCGGATGGTTACTACTACTACCGGGCAATTTCTTTCGCGGCAATTGGGGAAAAAGACGCCGCCAGTCTGGATTTAGAACAAGCCCTGAAATTAACCAGCGATGCAGAATTTCGCAAAATCATAGAAGTCAAGTTAGCGGAACTCAGCGAGTAACTCGGCTAAACAGACCCAAAGGGGCTGCCCAAAAAGCAATCTGGGCAGCCCCTTTGCAATTTAAAGTTTTTGATGAACACTCTTTTTTCGGCGTCGCATCGACTTGGCGTTTATTTCATCCGGCTGGCACTTTTCTGCCTGAAAACAAAGCGCGGGTTGCCCCAGTTTTGGGTTAACCGCAGCGAACCCGCACCGAAAGAATCTCAAACGGCTTAAACTCCAGGCTCACGCCGTCTTGCCAGTCGAGCGGCGCGATTTCGTCCAGCCCAAGCACTCCCAACTGCGTGTATTGAGACCAGTCTACTTTGGCTGCAATCAGTCTCTCCAGAACGCCCAAAACACGGTCATACGAAACATCCTCTTT
>DYPU01000089.1 GCA_020719725.1 Anaerolinea sp.
TCCATTCCTTACTTGCTATTCTCATAGCTCCTTGATTTTACTTATGAGCCATAAATTTTTGCTGTCCGATAACGCCCGCGACAGCGGGACCACTGTTGATGCCAATGCGAACATGAATTTTTTCCCCATGCCAGGCATAGCGCTTCAAAATATCCAAAATATCCAGCGCCATGTTCGCAATCGCTTCAGCATGATCCGCGCGCGGGACAGGAATGCCTCCAGCTACCATGTAAGCATCGCCAATTGTTTTTATTTTTTCCAATCCATATTTTTGCGCCAGGCCATCAATATCTGAAAAAATGCTATTTAATAGCTCTACAATATCAGCAGGAGCATCGTGCGCCGTTAACCGCGTAAAATCAACGATATCGGCAAATAGCACGGTCACATCCTGGTAAGTATCCGCAATCGTTCCGGGGTGAAGTTTTAACCGTTCGACAATTGGCCCTGGCAAAATGTTAAGTAGCAAATCGTCCGCCATTTTTTTAGATTGAACAGCCCGCTCTTCAGCTTGCTTGATTTCCCCATACTGCTGACGGATAATATTATCAGCTCGTCGAACAATTAGAAAAAGGAGCAGGTAAAGCAAAACTAATATGAATGTAACGGCTAAAACGATCTTCTGCTGAGTTTCTTTGATTCGCTGCAACAACGGCGTAATATCTGTATAGATTTCGAAAACACCCTGGGCTTGTCCATCGCGCAAAATAGGAATATAGCTGGAAAGCACATCTATGTTCTCAACGGTATTTTCAAAAGCGCTGAAAGCATCTCGGTGGGTTAGTTCACTGGCAGGCGTACCAGTAGCTGCCAGTTGGAAACCCTGATTATCACTCTTATCTTCGCCAACCTGGCTGGGCTCGGTCGAAAATACGGTCAACCCATCAAGGTTATAAATTTTAACCTTGACCACAGTCGTGCCGTTCATTTGTTCCTGAACAGCACTGTAAAATTGAGCGGCTTGAGCATTTGCGCGCAGTTCATCCCCGGTTTGGCCCGAAGCTGCACGAACAAAAGGCGCAAACTTGGGCCAAAGCGAGTTCGAGAAGGCCTGGGTTAATGCAACATTGTGGCTTTCGCCCAAAGCGATTAAATCAGTGACTGCCGTTTGGCCGTATACTTCCCCTAAAATAATTGTCACGGTAATAAAAGTCAGCAAACTCGTAATTGAAAAATAACGCAATAATTTAAACATGCAACCCTTCCAAAAAACAGACCGTCATTTTCTTGTAAAAATACAGCAATAAAACAGGTACAATCAGTGGAAACTCTAAAAGCAGTATAGCATATCTCCGCAAGCGCAAAAATTACCATCGCAGAGAAAAAGCAAGCCATATTGCAAGGTTCTCTCTACCTCGTGGAAAAAACCCACTTTTCTTCATCTATAACAACCCCAATCATCCTTGTGAGCCTCCATGAAAACTTACGCCGACCTGGAACTCAGCCTCCACCGTCGCTCCGATGACAATTACACCATCGAGGGCCGATTCACTTCCACCGGCGACGCCGCCGAAATTAGCCTGGGGTCAAAAGAACCTGTCACAATTCCACTTGACCTGATGCGATTGCAAGACTGCCTGCCTGATATGAACGCCTACGGGAAAATTCTAACCGAGGCGTTTTTTGTCCCCGAGGTCAAAAAACTCTTTCTATATGCTCAAGCCGTTGTCGAATCCCAGGCCTTGCGTGTGCGCTTGCTAATAGGCCCCAGCGCACCCGAACTGCACGGTTTACACTGGGAAACTCTCCAGCATCCCGACGACACCACCTTACTCTCTGCCAATCAAAATATCTTATTTTCACGGTATCTAACCGGTGAAAATTGGACAACTGTCGAACTGACCCAGCGCGCCAAAATCCGGGCAGTGGTGGCTGTAGCCGGGCCCAAAAACCTGCCAGACTACAAATTAACTCCAATCGACACAGCCCGCGAAGTTGAACAAGTCCGGGCCAGCCTGAAAAATATTGAAACCGTTTTCCTGCCCGCTAATGGACAACCTTGCAGCCTGCCAGCACTCGTCAACGAACTGCGCCAAGGCTGCGATATTCTCTATCTCGTAGCGCACGGCAGCCTGGTAAACGGCATCCCCTATCTCTGGCTGGAAGATGAAAACGAGCAAGTCAAGCGCATCACCGGCAAAGACTTTGCCGAGCAAATCAGCAATCTCGATATTCAACCCCGCTTGGTAGTGCTGGCCTCCTGCGAGAGTGCCGGAAAAGCCAGCGAAGATCAAAACGACACTCAGGCCCTGCAAGCCCTGGGGCCGCTTCTGGCCGCCGCCGGAGTACCAGCCGTCATCGCCATGCAAGGAAAAATCTCACAGGCCAGCATTGCCCGCCTGATGCCGGTTTTCTTCGACGAATTGCTCGAAGATGGCCTGGTAGATCGCGCCCTGGCCTCGGCCCGCAGCCTCTTACAAACCGAAGATGCCCATGATCTGTGGATGCCCGTCCTTTTTTCACGGCTAAACACTGGCGCACTCTGGCGCGAAGAACTCGAAGAACAACTACAACAAGTACACAAAAGCAGCCGCGCCAGCCTTAAACTACAATGGTTCTGGTTTCCGCTACTCTTCCTGACCATTCTGGGCGTTGGGCTAGCGCTTTATTTTGGCCTGCGCCCACAAAAACCCGCCCAAATGACCGGCGACTTTAGAATCGCAGTTGTCTCCTTTGCCGTTAGCGGGAAAAATGCTCCCAAAGAGTTGGGCTACGACCTGGCCGAAAGTATCCGCTTACGCTTGGAACAAGATTTACAAGAAATCAACCCGGAACTGGTCATCACAGTTTGGGGGCCAGACCTGGCAGGCGAGATCACAGGCGCAAACGCCGCAGCCCGCGCCGAAGCAGCCGAAGCCCTTGCTCAAAAAATTCACGCAGACCTGGTGCTATACGGCGCAGTCGAAACTTCCGGTGCGCGCTGGCAAATTTTGCCAGAATTTTACCTGGCCGCCGAAAACTTCTACGAAGCGCGCGAAATCATCGGCCAACACGAACTTGGCACCCCCCTCGAACTTTCCGGCTCGGCCACCAACAGCGCCTGGCGCTTTGAATTTGGGAAACAAATGTTCTCGCGCAGCAAAGCGCTTTCGGCCATGTCGGTTGGGCTAGGCTATTTTGCCCTGCGACAATACCCAACCGCCCTCGCATCATTCCAAAATGGACTAACAACTAGCGACTGGAACGACGCCCAGGGCAAAAAAGTGCTCTATCTCATGGCAGGCAACGCCGCCGCCAAAACTGGCGAAACCTACCTAAACCAAAAAGACTTTAAAAACGCCGAAAACAGCTTCAGTATCAGCCAAGAAATGCTCAACAAAGCCATTGAAATCGACCCACAATACGCCCGGCCCTACATCAGCCTTGCCAACCTGGCTTACGCCCGCGCCCTGATCCCCGCCCTGACATCCAATAGCTACAGCGCTGCCGACCCCGCCTTACTTCAACAATGCCTTGAAACCCTATCCCAGGCCGAAAGCGCCCAAAACAAACCACCCCTGGCCGATACCACCGAAAAAATCCACTTCTCGCGCGGACAATGTCTGTTCCTGCAAGCCCTGGCCGGTCTCAGCACCTCCTTCGCGCCCGCCCTGCAAGAATTTCAGCAAGTCATTCAAGCCTACGATACCAGCCAAAACCAGCGACTACGCGAAATTTCAGCCGAATCTCATGCCCGCCTGGCCGCCATTTACCTGCTAAAAAACAACCTGCCTCAGGCCCTAAAAGAATATCAAACCGCCGCCGACCTGCTCGCAGCCTACCCGGAACGCCAGCAAATGTACCAGGAACGCGCCGCCAATCTGCTGACCACCCTCACCCCTCAACCCTAACTTTGCAGGAGAAAGATATGCGCCTCCACAAACTCGCATTAGCTGTTTTAGTCCTTTGGGGACTAACCCTTTCAGCCTGTACTCTGCCCGCCGAAACGCCCACCAATTCCCAGCCCGGTTCCACGCCACCAACGCTAAAATCCCCTACCCCGCCGTCTGCTTCCGTTTCAAAAGAACCAGAGCCACCTCAAGCAACCATCTCCCCAACCCCAACCGAAAAACCAAGCGACGAATTCTCCACCGACAACTTAAACCAGGTTCCTCCCGCCGGAATTCTGGAAGAAATCACCCTGTTGGGCGTCGGCGGCAGTGATCGATACTGCGGCGGACCATCCTACTCCAGGCCAGAACTGGTCACAGACCCTGCAGACAATGAACTAATGCTTGAAACCGAAATGGTGACTTGCGGCTGGCAACCGGGCCAAGAACTAACCTTTAAGGTTTTTTCGCCCAGCGGCAAAATCGTCTATTCGGACAAATTAGTGACCGCCGAAAATGGCCGGGGAAATTTTGCCTATCGCCCGCAAATCTCCGACCCGGAAGGGCTGTATCAATTTGAAATTAGGGGACCACGCTACACTTTCGAGTCCAATGCTTATTTTCGTGAGCCGGTTGTACCCCGTTTTTACGACTTGAGCGCCACGCAGCTTTTCTTCAACAACTTTAAACCCGGCGAAATGGTGCGCTTATTACTCTATGCTTGCAATACTCCCTGCACAACCTATCGTTTTGAAGGCTGGCAAGCCTACCCAATGGACAAAAACGGGCAGTTGTTGGTGAATGCCCAGGTTCAAGATCATTATTTTCTCGCCATCACCGAATCTGGGTTGAAACTGCCCCTCACCACATCCAATCAATCCAAAATCAGCTTTGAAATCTCACTGGAATCTGTCGATTCCAAAATTTCCAGCGGCAAAAGCTACATTCATGAGAAAAGTCTGGAATATCTTGCCTGCCCGGCCCAACTTGCCAGCCGCATTGCCTTTGAGAAACCAGGAAAAGCCGTCACCGTTCGGCTAACACAAGACCTGAGCCTGTTTGCAAACCCTAGAACCAATGCGCGCGAAATAATAGCCCTAAAAAAAGAGTCAATTTTGCGGATCTCTTATTGGCAAGAATTAAGTTGCAGCAATGGTTTGGCCTGGCGCTGGGTTGCTTTTACAACAGAAAACAATTCATCTTACTCAGGGCATCTAATTGAAATCAACGCCGGGCAAAATCACACTTTGGAGCAAATCACCACCCGCAATAGCGGCATCAGTCCCACCGCGCTAACCTGCCCCGGAAACCTCTCCAGCCGACTAAAGCTCAACGCTCAAGCCAGGGTAGCCTTTACCGATGGAACGAATATGCGCATCCGCAGTCAGGCCGGATTTTCGAAAAGCACCCTCCACAGTGTGCCTGAGGGGACTCTTCTTACGATTATTAGTGGACCAGAGTGCCTGGATAACGTTACCTGGTGGCAAATTCGCACAGATGGCGGCTTGCAAGGCTGGATGACAGAATATCAAAATAACGTATACCTGCTCGAACCGTATCCTTAGCCTTACTCGTAGCGCAGCGCTTCCACCGGCTCCAGGCTGGCAGCCCGATTGGCCGGGTAAATGCCAAAAAACAGGCCCACCGCCGCTGAAAATAAGGTCGCCAGTAAAACTGCGCTCAGGCTAATGCTCGGGTTAAATGGCGTCCCATTAGCGGCGGCAACCTGCCCAACAATGGATGAAATCACCCAGCCCAGAAAAATCCCCAGTAAACCACCCAGCAGGCTTAAAAGCGATGATTCTGCCAGAAATTGAACCAAAATGTCGCGTTTGCGCGCGCCAAGCGCTTTGCGTAAGCCAATTTCGCGGGTACGCTCGGATACTGAGACAAGCATAATATTCATAATTCCGATGCCGCCCACCAAAAGCGAGATAGCGGCAATTCCACCCAAAAAGGTCGTAAGTACTCCGGTGATGGTAGATGCGGTTTCGAGAAAATCTTGTTGAGAGAAAACGGTAAAATCATCCAACCCGACCTGAGTGCGGTGGCGGGTGCGTAAAATTTGAGCAATTTGTTCCGAGGCTTCTGGCACAACTTCCGCATCAGCCGCCTGGACAAAAATTACATCAACCCGATCTGCGCCGCGCGTAATAATGCGGGAGCGCGCAGTAGAAAGGGGCAAAAGGGCCACGTTGTCTTGCGAACCGCCCATTCCACCGCCCAGCGCTTCGAGAATACCAATAATACGAAATGGCTGACCGTCAATTCGCACCGTTTCACCCACCAGGCCAGCGCTGCGGCCAAAGAGTTTTTCGGCGGCTTCTGGCCCCAACACCACGACCGAAGCCCGCCCAAGATAATGCTCTTCATTGATAAATTCGCCCTCGGTCAGGTTAATGTTGCGTACGGTTTGATAATCAGGCGTGACGCCGGTTACGGTTACGTTGGTTGTTTCACCAGCTGCGGCGACTTCGGCGCTACCCTGAATAACAGGAGCTACGGCCAAGACCGCCGAAGCCGCAAAAGGATCGGCCAGCGCTGCCGCATCTTGCATAGTTAATGGGCGCACATTACGCACTTCGGCCTGATCATTACCCGAAAAAACAAACAATAAATTTGTGCCAATGCCCGAAATTGCGCCAGTAATAGAATTTTGTGCGCCCTGCCCAATGGCAAGCATGGCAATCACTGCCGCAACACCAATCACAATCCCCAAAATAGTCAGACCAGAACGCAGCTTATTTGAGTTCAGGCTTTCCAATGATTCAATAATAACTTGAGCAAATGTCATACAAGCCTCCGGCTGGATTTTTCATTATTTCTAATCAGATTTGCGCAAAAGTCTTTCTTACCCAGCATACATTCCACATATTCAAAGATTTTTGGAGTGTTTTGCCATTTTTGCGAGTGCGGTCAAAACCCTGTTTACAGAATGTCATCCCGCGGCGCTGCCGAATGGTTAAGCCGAAAAGAAAACCTATTGTAATGCACCCAACCCAACCTTCCAAGTTGATTTTTTTACAAATTTAATTTAAGATATACAGACTTGCAAATGAATGCAAAATAGAAATCGTGACGATTGTCTTAAAACAAAGTGACATTTTCTCTAATACTAAATTGGCTTTTTCATTATGATTACTAATGTTAAAGACCTTGTACCAGCATTCACAATCGAGGAGAAAACAATGCAAGCCATCCCCGGCGATTCTCTGGAGATAGACCGCAAGGATAGGGTGAATAAACCCTTTCAAGATTTACCTTTACGAGACCCGCAAGAACGGGTACGCGATTTTGACGATGTTGTCATTCCCTTTAGCCCTGAACAGGCCATGCTGGAAGCAGCTCGTTGTATTCACTGCCCCGACCCAGCACCCTGTATGAGCGCCTGCCCCGTTCACAACGACATTCCTTCGGCTATGTGGCTCATTGAAAAAGGCAATTTCAAGGAAGCGGCAGAAATCTACCATCAGACCTCATCTCTGCCTGAAATGTGCGGCAGAGTGTGCCCACACGAACAGCTTTGCCAGGGGTCTTGTGTACTCAATAAAATGAACAAGCCGATTCACACCGGCCAACTTGAAGTATTTGCCATTGAATGGGAACATCTAAACGATCCTTATCACATCGAACCGGGCGCACCTACCGGAAAAAGCGTCGCCATTGTGGGCGCAGGCCCGGCAGGGCTGGGAGTAGCCAGCGTTTTACGCAAAAAAGGCCATGCTGTCACCATTTTTGAAGCAAAACCATCGCCCGGCGGGTTACTCACTTACGGCATCCCCAATTTCAAACTGCCCAAAAACTCCGTTTTTAACAAATGGCAAGAATTTGAAACCGCCGGAGTCAAGTTCATCGGCAATACCTATATCGGACAGGACAAGAGCATCAATGAACTCTTTGCCGAAGGCTTTGACGCTGTTTTTTTGGGTGTCGGAACCGGCATCGACTCTAAAATGGAAATCCCCGGCGAGGACCTACCCGGCGTTTACGAAGCCACCGACTTCCTGATTCGTAGCAATGTAACCCCAGATCATTTGCCTGTCGATAAATCATCCCGACCGGTTATTGGCAAAAAAGTGGTGGTCATCGGCGGCGGAGATACCGCTTCGGATTGCCTGCGTACCGCGCTGCGCCTGGGAGCCGAAGAAGTAACCTGTTTATACCGTCGCACAGAAAGGGAAATGCCTGGCGGCAAAAAAGACCGTCAGATGGCAAAAGATGAACGCGCCAAATATCGCTTTCTGGTGCAACCGGTCAAGTTTGTGGCTGGGGACGATGGACAATTGGCCTATGTTGAATGCCTTGAAATGAAACTGGGCGAGCCAGATGCCAAAGGCCGCCGCAAACCTGTTATTGTAGAAGATTCCAACTTTTTGGTGGAAGCCGATACCGCAGTAAAAGCCCTGGGCTATTGGCCCGACCCAATTTTGGGCAAAACCACCCCCGATATGGAAACCCACGACTGGGGCTTAATCACCGTCAGCAACAAAGAAACCGGAGCAACCAGCCGCAAAGGAGTCTTTGCGGCCGGAGATGTCGTCACCGGGCCAGATTTAGTCGTCACTGCCATGGTCGCCGGTCAAAAAGTGGCCTACGCCATCGATGATTATCTAAAAAATCTGGAATAGCAGACAATAAAAAAGGATATTGCAGTCGAGCAATATCCTTTTTATTTTAATCCACTGAACTTTTTACAATAAACGCGGCTGGGGCGCATCTTCGGGGTATGCCAAGCCAAGATGCTCGTATGCCAGGCGCGTGGCAACCCGGCCCTGGGGGGTACGATCGAGAAAACCGAGCTGAAGCAGGTATGGCTCCACCACATCCATAATTGTTTCGGGTTCTTCTCCAATACTCGCGCCAATCGTATTCAAGCCCACCGGCCCGCCATTATATTTTTCGATAACGGTCTTCAGCACCCGCCGATCAACATCATCTAATCCAAGCGGATCGACCTGCAACAAATCTAAGGCGCTACAAGCTGCTATGGGGGTAATCACACCGTCGCCACGCACCTGAGCAAAATCGCGGACACGGCGCAGCAGCCGCAGAGCAATTCGCGGTGTGCCGCGCGCGCGCCGGGCAATTTCAGCAACTCCCGCTTCTTCCGATTTAACACCCAAAATACCCGTCGCGCGCCGAACAATGGTTTGAATGGCTGGCTGGTCGTAATAATCCAGCCGGTAAATCGCGCCGAAACGCGCCCGCAGCGGAGCAGTCATCAGCGCCAGGCGGGTGGTGGCTCCAATAACGGAAAAACGCGGCAGCTTGAGCCGAATCGAGCGCGCCGAAGGTCCTTTGCCGATCACAATATCCAGCGCAAAATCTTCCATCGCCGGGTAGAGCACTTCTTCCACTGCTCGCCCCAAGCGGTGAATTTCATCAATAAAAAGAATGTCTCCGGCTCGTAAATTGGTCAAAATCGCCGCCAAATCACCAGCACGCTCGATGGCGGGGCCAGAAGTGATTTTGATATTGACATCCATCTCGTTAGCCAGCACATGCGAAAGAGTGGTCTTACCCAGGCCGGGCGGCCCATAAAATAAAACATGGTCCAGCGCTTCGCCACGCTGCTTGGCCGCCGCAATCAAAATCACCAGGTTTTCTTTGACCTGGTCTTGCCCAATTAAATCATTTAACTTTTGTGGGCGCAGAGTCTGGTCAAGGCGATCATCTGGCTTGGGTTCTGGGTCGAGCAAACGGGTATCAGGATCAGTCATGCGATGATTATAAGCGCACTACCAGCCACGGACAAGCACCACCCACAATGCCCAGGGCGATTGCATCTAAATACCAGCGGCTAATATCTTGCCGAGGTAAT
>DYPU01000090.1 GCA_020719725.1 Anaerolinea sp.
GCACCAACTGAATCGCCTCGGCCAGATTTTGGGCTGTCAGTTTCTTGCGCGGAAACAGCCAGGCATGTGGCGCACTTTCGAGCGTAAAGATGGATTCGGGTAGTGGTTCACCCGAATCACCCTGCCAGCCGGTTGCCAGGATGCCGCGCTGCCCTGCCAAACGCAGGGCTTCCACCACCAGCCGGGCGGTTTGGGCAGCCTGCTTGGGGTCGCCGACGCTGCCAAAACCGATATAGACCGGGGCGGGGTCGCGCGCGAGGAAATCCGCCAGCGCGGCAGGCGGTGTCCAGCCGGGTTCGTCCTCCAAAAACCAGAAACCGGTCTGATGAACGTGCGGCGGAAAATCGGCGGCCTGCGCGAAAACCAGCGGGCTGCAAGAAACCACCGTCGGGTGGCTAGTGGTGATTTGCCTGGGATAAGGGCAGGCTAAATCTGCCGGAGCGCGGCCAAATGCTCGCTGCCAGAAGCGTTTAATCGTTTCTGCGGAGGTCATCCAAAAAACTGAAGGATTTTGTGGCTGAGCCGGTTGAACCCGGTCCCCAGCCGCGGCGCGTCATAGAAAATCAGCGACGGGTATTCGCGGGTGACGGTCATCGGAAAAGGCAGCGCCAGCACCGACGGAATACCAAGTTCCCGCGCCGCGAAATAGCCAATTGATACGCCGGGACGGTAGACAACCAGGTCGGAGCCCTGGCAGGCCGCGAAAAAGTCTTTTTGCAGGTCGAAAACGTAGTTTTTCAACTCGTTGAAACTGCGGATGAACTTGAGCGGATTATCGGCCTGGCGGGCGTTGTTTGCCACCTCGCTCGCCATCACTTTGGCGAGATCGCCCTGCACCGCGGCATATTCCAACCCGGAGCCGGTCACAAACTGCTCAAAGTTAAGCAGCGTTGCCACCCGCACCTGCGCGCCCGCTTTTTTGAGCGCCACGCCGAGCGCAATGTAGGGTTGCACATCACCGCGCGAACCCATCGTCAAAATAGTGATCAGCATCGGTTATCCTTTGAAATGCGCGACCAATTTGGTCAAAAGCGCCTCGAACTGCCGGGTTTCGTCCACGCTCAACGCCGAGCGGACAAATTTGCCGTACTCTTGCAACGTTTGGGCCTTGGCTGCCACCAGCGCAGCCCCGGCCTCGCTTAAGACAACGTAAAAAACACGCTTATCGGTTTTCGATTGGGTTTTGACCACAAAACCCAACTCGACCAGTTTCTGGATGCCCGCCGTGACCGACGGCTTCGAGAATCCCAGCCGGGCAGCAATTTCAGTAATCGTCGGCTGGCCCAGCGCGGCAATCGCGTCAATATACTGGAACTGGCTGACGGTCAGGTGCTCAAACCCTGCAGGTTGCAGGCGTTTGAGCGATTGATCCAGGGTTTCGATAAATTCGAGTAAAATTTTGTCCATTCTCGCCTCTGTAAATTAGTTAGACTAACTAATTATAATCGAAGTTTGGAGTTCTGATGATTACACTTGTGGATTACAAAGCCGGTAATTTGACCTCGGTCCGACGGGCGCTCGACCACCTCGGTATTCCCTGCCAGGTCTCCGCCGACCCGGAAACGGTGCGCCGCGCCGATAAAATCATCTTTCCTGGGGTCGGAGCCGCTGGCGCGGCGATGAGCATTCTCCGCGAGTGCGGCCTGGACTCGGCGCTGAAAGAGGCTTTCGCCGCCGGAACCCCCATCCTGGGCATCTGCATCGGCTGTCAGATTATCCTGACCCATTCGGAGGAGGATGACACTCCCTGCCTCGATCTGCTCCCCGGAGCCTGTCTCCGTTTTCGCGTCAGCGACCCAACCCTGAAAATTCCCCACATGGGCTGGAACGGGGTGATCGTCACCCAGCCGCATCCCCTGCTCGTGCATCTCCGCCCCGGCGACGAGTTCTACTTCGTCCACTCCTTCTACCCCCAACCAGCGGATGCCTCGCAAGTTTACGCCATCAGTGACTATGGTGGCGAATTCCCGGTCGCGATTGGCAAAGATAACCTGTTCGCTGTTCAGTTCCACACCGAAAAGAGTGGGGCGGTGGGGTTGAAGGTTCTCGAGAATTTTGCAAATTGGCAAATCTGAGTCAAAAGGATGTATCTATGCTGAGCAAACGCATCGTTTCATGTTTAGATGTCCGCGATGGCAAACTTGCCAAAAGCGTCAAATTTGTTGATACACAAGACATCGGCGACCCGGTCGCCAAGGCCCGTGAATATTATGCCCAGGGCCTGGATGAACTGGTCTTTTACGACATCACCGCCTCGAGCGACAATCGCGGGATTATGTTGGATGTGGTCAGCCGCGTGGCGGAGCAGGTTTTCATCCCCTTTTCGGTGGGCGGCGGCCTGCGCACGGTGGAAGATTGCAGCCGGGTTTTACTGGCAGGCGCAGAAAAGGTCAACGTTAACAGCGCCGCGGTCAAATATCCGGGGCTGATTGCCGAAGCCTCGAAAGCCTTTGGGGCGCAGGCCGTTGTTCTGTCGATGGATGTGCTTAAAGTCCAGAAATCCGCCCAAATTCCGAGCGGATACGAGATCGTGATCAACGGCGGGCGCACGCCAATGGGGCTGGACGCCATCGCCTGGGCCAGGCGTGGCGTGGACCTGGGCGCTGGGGAGTTGGTGGTCAACTCGATTGATGCGGATGGCACCAAAACCGGCTACGAACTGACCCTGACGCGCCAGATCGCTGAAGCGGTCTCGGTCCCGGTGATTGCCAGCGGTGGCGGCGGCAAGCCTGAGCACCTGTACGACGTGTTGACCGAGGGCAAAGCCGATGCGGCCCTGGTGGCCTCGATGCTGCATTATGGCGAATACACCGTCGGGCAGATTAAGGAATATTTGGCAGGCCGGGGCATTAAAGTCAGAATTCAGAAGGATGAATGATGAATATTCAAACCGAGCTTCTCTGGAATGAGAACGGCCTGATTCCCGCCATTGTGCAGGATGCACAGACCAAACAAGTGCTGATGCTGGCCTACATGAACGCCGCATCTCTGCAAAAAACGCTCGAAAGCGGCGAAACCTGGTTTTGGAGCCGTTCGCGCCAGGAATTCTGGCACAAGGGCGGCACGAGCGGTAACACCCAACAGGTGGTAGAAATCCACTATGATTGCGATGCCGACACGCTGCTGGTGCTGGTTAAAGCAAACGGCCCGGCATGTCATACCGGGGCGGTGAGTTGTTTTTACCGGAAAATTCAGCCATAAATCCATAATTCTATTCAGCCTTCCCACCTATCTCCTATGCGTCTCATTCTAAAATTCGGTTCATCTACTCTTACTGCCGGGACGCCCCGGCTCTCTGCGCCGCGCTTTGTTGAAATTGCCCGCCAAGTCTCGGCGCTCGTCCAGGCCGGGCACGAGGTGGTCATCGTCAGTTCGGGCGCGATGGCCGCCGGGCGCGAGAGACTTAATTACCCCCAGTTGCCGCGTGCTATTCCGGCCAAACAAATGCTGGCGGCGGTTGGGCAGCTACGTCTGATGGCGATTTACGAGCAGATTTTTGGCTTATACGGGTTGACGATTGCGCAGGTGCTGCTTACCCGCGCCGACCTTTCAGACCGCCGCCGTTATCTCAATTCGCGCAATACGCTGACAGCCTTGCTGGCGCAGGGTGTAATTCCGATTATCAATGAAAACGACACCGTTGCCACCGAAGAAATCCGTGTCGGTGATAATGATAATCTTTCGGCGCTGGTTGCCAACCTGGTCGATGCGGATACGCTTATTCTGGTGACGGATCAGCCGGGCCTGTTTACTGCCGATCCGCGCCGCGATCCATCCGCCCGGCTGATTACGGATGTTACCGAGCCGGAGATTCCAACATCAATCTGGCAGGCGGCGGGCGGCACGACCACCGGCCTGGGCACGGGTGGCATGTTCACCAAGTTGCAAGCCGCCGACCTGGCGCGACGTTCTGGCACATTGGTAGTCATTGCCCCCGGTGAAGAACCCGATGTGCTGATTCGCCTGGCCGCCGGAGAAAGTATCGGCACGCGCTTTCATCCGGTGACAACCGCGCTGGAAAGCCGCAAGCGTTACATTCTCGCCAGCGGAAAAGCCCCCGGTTTGCTGACGGTCGATTCGGGCGCGGCGCGCGCCCTCAAAAAGGGCGGCAGCCTGCTGGCGGTTGGGATTACCGGTCTCGAAGGCGACTTCGAACGCGGCGATCCTGTTCGCATTCTGGCCGCCAATGGCCGCGAACTGGCGCGCGGGATTGTCAATTATCCATCCACCGACTTGCGCCGCATTTTGGGCCGCCAATCAGACGAAATCGAAGCCAGCCTGGGCTACTACTATGGCGACGAAGTGGTTCACCGTAATAATTTAGTGCTTTTATAGGAGAAACTATGAGCCTGACCGAACTTGGAAAAAACGCCCGCGCCGCCGCCGCCCACTTGGCGCGCACGCCCACCGCTGCCAAAAATAGCGCAATCCTTGCCGTTGCGGCAGGATTGGAAGCCAATCGCGCCGCAATTTTAGCTGCCAATGCCCAAGACCTGGCCGCCGGGCGCGCAGCGGGCCTGACCTCGGCCCTGCTCGACCGGCTGATGCTTAACGAAGTCCGCCTTGCCGCCATCGCCGCCGACCTGCGCGAGGTAGCGGCCCTGCCAGACCCGGTTGGCGAGCAGTTTGAAGCGAGCACCCTGCCCAATGGCCTGAAAATCCGCAAACAGCGTGTCCCGCTTGGGGTGTTGGGAGTCATCTACGAGGCCCGCCCCAATGTCACCATCGACGTGGCCGGGCTGGCGCTCAAAACCGGTAACGCCGCTATTTTGCGTGGTGGTAAAGAGACTCTGCGTTCCAACCTGGCGCTGGTCGAGGTGCTGCGCGCCGCCCTCGCTGCCAACGGTTTGCCCGCCGACAGTATCCAGTACATCGCCGACTCTGACCGCGCCCGTGTGCTGGAACTGCTAAAACTGGACCCCTATGTCGATATCATCATTCCGCGTGGCGGGGCAGGCCTGCACGAGTTTTGCCGCGAACACAGCCGCATTCCGGTCATGACCGGCGGCATTGGCATTTGTCACCTGTTTGTGGATGAAACCGCCGACCTGGAGGCCTCACTGGCAATTTTGCATAATGCCAAAACCCAGCGTCCCAGTGTTTGCAATGCGTTGGATGTCGCCCTGGTGCATCGCGCTGTTGCGGTAGACTTTTTACCCAGGCTGGTAGCGCATCTCGCCAAAGCTGGCGTGACCTTCCGCGCCGAGGCCGACGCCCTGGCCCTGAGCGGCCCACACCCGGCAGTTTTTCCTGCCACTGCGAGCGATTTCGATACCGAGTGGCTTTCACTCGTCCTTAGCCTGAAAATTGTCGATAGTGTGGATGACGCCATCCGTCACATTGCCGCCCACAGCACCCACCACTCCGACGGGATTCTGACCCGCAATCCGCTCCACGCCGAGCAATTTGTGGCCGAAGTCGATTCAGCGGCGGTCTACGTCAACGCCTCGACTCGTTTCACTGACGGCGGCCAACTTGGGCTGGGCGCGGAGGTCGCTATTTCCACCCAACGCCTGCATGCCCGCGGCCCGATGGGTCTGCGAGAGTTGACCACCTATAAATGGGTCATCCTGGGCGATTGGCATACCCGGCCCTAACTAGAACACTGGAGAATCTCATGCTCGAACAACTTTTTGCCCTTATTCAAGATCGAAAACAGAATCCCAAACCCGGTTCTTACACCAACTCCCTATTCGAGGCGGGCCTGCCGCGCATGGCTCAAAAAGTGGGTGAGGAAGGCACGGAGGTGGTGGTGGCTGCCCTGGCTCAGGACAACGCCCGCCTGGTTGAAGAAATTGCCGACCTGACTTATCACGTTCTGGTGTTGATGGCTTCCAAGGGCTTAACCCTGGCGGATGTGGCGGCAGAACTAAAAAAACGCCACCAATAGCCCTATTCAGCGCATAATTCACGAATGGCTTTTGCTATTTGTGGGTTCACCTCGAAGTGATTTTCCAGAAAGCCCAAAATTGCCAGCGCGGCCGGATAATTGTTTTCATATCCGCCCATAAATTGAGGAAGTTGTTGAGCCAGGGCTGGAAAGCGCTGCTCAAAGCGGCGCTCATTGGCGAACTGATCTTTAAACGCTGGTTGTTCGCTTTCCACCCTGTTTGCCAGGTCTAGAATGCGATCTAGCGCATAGCTTTGAATGAAACGGGTGGCCGAGAGCTTTTCGCCGCGCCGCTGACGCCCCAACCCCACATACAAATTGGTGAGCGCCTCGCCAACCAGCCACTCCACCTGTGAACTTTCCCGGTTCGGTTTTATGTGCGGGCTGGCAAGTGATTTAGCGACCCAGGGCTGCTTCCAGACCAGCCGCCCGGCGGCAAAGGGGATTTTTTCCAGTTCTGGTTGTTCAAAAACGGCAAATTCGCAAAAAATCCCATCTTCGAAAAGCAGTTTATAACCGTCTGGCGAGTTTTTGAAACAATATGCGATGGGGCAAACCCTGCTTAACCATCCCAAGTCTTCGATAAACTGTCCCTTGCAGCCTGCTGCAACAATTGCAAAAAAATCCAGGTCAGAATACTCATCCAAGCGTTGTAATTCGGTTCCAACCGACCCCAGCCCAATTAGCGCTACTCCCTGGCCCGATTGAGCAAGAGAGACGCCGATTTCATTGAGCCGGGTGATAAGTTGAATTGGCGTAGCCATGTCTTTTACCAAACCCTTTCCAGCGCCGGGTTTTCGAGCGGTTTTCGGCCAATTTTTGCCATATCGACCCAATCTCCATTGATTTTAACGCGCACCACATCTGCGGTATAGTCGGTCACAGTGGGGCCATTATTGCTGAATAAGCCAGAGCCAACCGCATAAATATCGACCGGGACGCTTAATTTCTCGAAACGGCGAATTTTTTCGGGGTTGAATCCGCCCGAAACGACGATTTTCACGCTTTTGCAAAAATCCTGTCCGCGCTCGCGCCAGGTTGCGGGCAGATTCCAGCGTTCCCAGGCTGCATCCAGGGCCTGACGTACGTTAAAGACCAGGCGCGGGTTCACGCCTAAATCTAGCGCCGGGTCGCCCAGGGGGGGAACCGAAGCGTCGCGTAGGCTGGCGCTGGTATCCAATCGCACGCCGTACAGACGATATTTGGCCGCTTCTTCCGGTTCTCCGGCATCGCATAGTGTTTTATAGCGCGTAAACATCGCGTCCAGGGTTGCCAGCGTATCGTGAACTGAGTCGTTGTTAAAATCGACCAGGGCAATGCGTGGAATGGCGGCGGGCATGGTGTGCGAAAACATCAGCATCGCCTCGGCGGTATCGCCTAGAAACGAAGCGATCGCGGCGTGAGCCACCGTCCCGCCGCCGTAGCCGCCCCACCAATCGCCTTGGGCGTCGGTTGAAACGTATGGACGCAGAAGGTTGCCATAATCCAGGTTAAACCGCTCAATGGCGATGTTGTAGGCGTAGCCATCGGCGGCCTGCACCTCGTGCAAGTCAAAACGCGCCGGGAAAAATAAGACCGGTTTGCCGTTGGCGGCTACCAGCGTCTCGTAAACATTGGTGGCAATTCGGCTGGCGCGGGTGAGAATGCCCAATGTGGCAGTTTCTAGCAGGGCAAAATCACGGTAACGTCCCCGCACTTTTAGCACGGGCTGGACATTTAGTGGATTTCCGTCTGAGCGGACGGTTTCTCCGTCTTGGGTCGCCCAGACCTCCAGCTTGTCCCCCGTTTCGATAAAGTTTTCTGCCTGATAGTAGCCGCTGCAATGTCGCAGCATTGCCAGGGCTTTATCGACTCCTACCACAATGGTTGTCCCTGGGCGGCGGGTGAACCATTGCATTTCAACTTCAATATCACCAATATTTAGCCCCTCGGCTGAGAGGGCGGCTGGCAGGTTGTTGGTTTTGCCGCGATAGGTGTAGCCTTCGCTGGCAAGCGCTGTCAGCATAGCGTTGATATTGACGAAGTATTTATCTGAATACCAGCCGTGTCTCATGCGCTCAATATCGAGCTTGAAAGTTTCGTTGGACAGGCGTTTGTGATCGAAAATGGACATTTTTCTTCCTTTGGCGGATGCAGCGGAGCAGGGTATTTTTAAAACCACAAATTTGATTCTTCGGCCCGGACGATGTTTATGCCAGTTTCGGCAAAACGGGCGTAAAGGGCTTCGGTTTCGTCGGTAAAATCCATGCCAGGTGCCACGACTGGCGAGGTGCAGTCTTCCAGTAAGTATACTTTTTGGGCCAGGGTTGGGTCTATGGCCTGAATATCTTCGAGCAGGTCTGCCACCGTCCAGGCCAGGCAGTGACTTTTGGCTTGCCCGGTCACGATCAGCCGGTCTACCTGTTGCAGTTGAGTGATAAATTTGGGATTTCTTGCGCCCAGGCTTTCTCCGCGCGGCCCTTGCGTGATTTCTGGCCCAATGGCAGAGTAATTTTCGGTGAAAGCGTACTCGCCTTTAAGTTCAAACTCGGCCTGAGTTTGGCGGGCAATCCCGTGAAAAAAGATAGCTTCTTCGATGGCTGGCGCCAGCGCATGTCCAACGCCGCCCAGCATGGCATGGTACGGCCAAATGGTCAGGGCATATTTGCCGCGTTGGGCAAGTTGCTGGGCGTAGTAAACAAGAATCTCCTGGCCTTGTGTGGGGCTGACGCCTAATTCGGCGGCCAGGGCCGGGTTGAAGAACCATCGTTTTTGGGCCAGGTCGGCGGGGTAGATGAGTGAGTAGGGCGCGGGGTGGTTTCCGGCGGAATCGACCAGAAACATGGCATGAAAGATTTGCATGGCGCGATGGGTGTCCATTGTGGCTGAGATTTTGCTGATTTGGCCCAGATGACGGTAGATGAATTGCGCCAGGCGGCGATTGTCATCTACTGCGCCGGTTCCGCTGCGCCCGCCGACGTAGAGTTCAAAACCTGGCAGGCAAAAGGTGTTTTGGACATCGATCAGCAGCAGCCAGGTTTTAACGGAGTCGCTTTCAGCGGGGAGCAGGTTGTGGGTCTGACGCCAGGCTAGGGCTTGCGAAGCGCGTTCTTCATAGGGAACTTTCCATAGTTCGCCAACGCTAGTTTCTTGAAAAAAATCTGGAATGGGTAAACTGTTCATTTTTTTATCCTTATAGTGTTTATGTTACACTAATGAAATCGCTAAATTAGAGCGGCTCAGTCCGCTTAGTGTATTTATTACACATTGTACGCTTTTTTAGAGATTTGTCAAGGTTTTGTTTTTCGGCTAGAATTAGCGCAACTTTTGGGTTTATGCCGCATCAAAGATTTGTCTTATCTACCCAATAATTTCAGGAGTGTATGATGTCTCAACCAATTCATGTTACCGATGCTGAATTTGAGGAAAAAGTATTGAAATCTGCCACTCCAGTGGTGGTCGATTTTTGGGCGCCGTGGTGCGGCCCGTGCAAGATGATTGCGCCTGTTTTGGAAGAAATTGCTAAAGATCAGGGTGATAAAGTGGTGATTGCCAAGGTCAATACGGATAATAATCCGCAATGGGCGATGAAGTATGGTGTCATGGGCATTCCAACCCTGCTGTTTATCAAGGGTGGCAAAGAAGTGACCCGGCATGTGGGCGCGGCCCCGGCTGCGGCCCTGAAAAATAAGGTGCAGGGTTTTCTGGCGGGGTAATTGTTTGACAATAAAAA
>DYPU01000014.1 GCA_020719725.1 Anaerolinea sp.
ATCTTGATTGTGTCTATGTTCAATCTGTTTCATGGACTAACCCATAGATAGAGTCGTATAGGTCAATCTAATCAGAGTGCAATTGCATTTGAGTCTCAATCCAAAACTGATTCTGCCTCTCGCGCTTCAGCAATTTAAGCGCGGGTTTATGCAGGCGCATTCTGGGCCAAAAACAAAGCCTGTCATCATGGTATAATCTCGCTTCGTTATGCCCGAATCTACCCCCCCAACCACCAAAGTTTGTCCAACCTGTGGCACACGCCTGGCAGAAAATGCCTCACGCTGCCTGGTCTGCGGCACCGAACTCAGCCCGGTCGTGGAAGTCAAAAAATCTTCTGAAGCGCAGGCGGCTCGTATGCCCGAAATCACCCTAAGCCTGCCAATGGCCCTGGGGCTGTTAACCATCTTCCTGCTGGCCGGAGCAATCCTGGTCTTTGTCGCCATGCGTCTCACCGGAGCCGCCGGGCCAGCCGCCGCCGGAGAAGCCACCGGAACCATCACGCCAACCTTCACGCCCAGCCCAACCGCCACTGAAGTTTTCACCTCCACACCGGTTCCCACCTCCACCAGCCTGCCGCCTCGCGAATACACCGTCGGCACTGGCGACACCTGCCTGGGCCTGGCCGGAACCTTTGATGTCTCGTATCAAAGCATCATTTTGACGAACAACCTTTCAGCCAATTGCATCTTGTCGATTGGGCAAAAAATCTTAATTCCCTACCCAACGCCAACTCCGCCCCCGGCAGCAACCTCCACGCTCGAAGCCGGGCAAGCCACCCTGCAAGCCTGCGAAAAAGTTATCTACACCGTTCAGGCCAATGATACGCTTTCGTCGATTGCAATTAATTACGCCGTGCCTCAAGAAGCCATTAAAGCCTACAATGGAATGCCAACCGACAACGTCTTGCTGGGAATGAGCCTGATTATTCCACTCTGTGAGCGCGCCGCCACCCCTGGCCCCTCGCCCACCCCCACCATTCCACCACCCTACCCGGCAGCCAACCTGCTGTTGCCGCCAGATGGCGCTTCATTCACCCTGGCAAATGACTCGATTACCCTGCAATGGGCCTCCATCGGCACGCTGCGCGAAAACGAAAGCTACCAGGTGACCGTGGAAGATGTGACAGATGGCAGCCAGCGCATCGTGGAATATGTCAGCGATACCAAATTTATCGTGCCTTCTTCTTTCCGCCCACGCGACAACGCCCCGCATGTCTTCCGCTGGTGGATCACCACCATGCGCCAGAACGGCTCCGACGAACAGGGCCAAATCATCTGGGCTTCAGCCGGAGCGCAATCGGCCCAACGGGTCTTCTCGTGGCAGGGAGTTGCACCCGAAGGCACACCACAACCATAATCTCAAAACCCCCCGTATCTTTACGGGGAGTTTTACAAATGGCCCAAACGCAGGAGCAAGCATGTCAAATTCATCCCGCCATCTCATCCCCATTCGTAAACAAATTGCGCTGGTGGCACACGATAACAAAAAAGCTGACCTGCTCGATTGGGCGCGTTTTAACCGCGGCACCCTCACTCGCCACTCAATCATCGCCACCGGCACAACCGGCGGGCTGATTGAAAACGAATTGGATGTCCCGGTAAAAAAATATAAAAGCGGCCCGCTCGGCGGCGACCAACAAATTGGAGCGGCCATCTCAGACCATGAAATTGACCTGCTGATTTTTTTTTGGGATCCGCTGGAACCCCAGCCGCACGACCCAGATATTAAAGCCCTGCTGCGGCTGGCCGTACTTTACAACATTCCAACCGCCTCCAATCGCGCCACCGCCGATTTCATCATTTCGTCACCTTTGATGCAAGAAGAATACGAAAACTCCACTCCAGACCTGGCGCGCTACAAAAACACAAAGCGCACCTATTAGAAAAAAAGGAAACAGACCATGCCAAAAAAAATCTTTGATTTCGATGCAGAATTCAAATTAGGCATTGAGGGGGTCGATAACGAACATGTCAAACTGGTAGATATGCTAAACGAAGTCCACAACCTGATTGGTGAAGGCCGCCGCGAAGAAGCCCGCACTTATTTCCACGAAACCCTAACCGCCTATGTTGACGAACATTTTGCCAATGAAGAAAAATTTATGGAAAGTATTGGCTACCCAGCGCTGGATGAACATAAAAAAGTACACGAAAACTTCAAAAAATCCTTTAGCGAATTAAGACCCTTAATTGAATCTTTAGACGAATCTGCTTTTCGCAAAGCCCTGAGCGACGCCTTCACCTGGATTTTGGCCCACATTGGTAAAACCGACAAAAAATACGCTGCCTTTTACCTGGCAAATCCGCCCAAATAAAGCCAAACACATCCCACTGTAAAGACAACAAAGCCGGAGACACCTGTCTCCGGCTTTGTTGTCTTTACAATTTTCCCTAGATCATTGTGCTAACGATTGCCAGCAGCACCCCACCCGCAATCACCGAACCAAGCTGCCCAGCGGTATTCGCGCCCATGGCGTGCATCAGGATGAAGTTATCAAAATCTTCTTCCTGCGCCATCTTGGCCGAAAGTCGCCCGGCCATTGGGAAAGCGCTAATGCCACAAGCCCCAATCAGCGGATTGATTTTACCGCCCGAAAGGAAAGACATTAGCTTGCCAAACAACAGCCCGGCCACCGTATCCATGATGAAGGCCAGCAGCCCCAGCCCCAACACCAAAAGCGTCCGAAACTGCCATTCGCCCGTCACCGGGTCAAAAATGAACTTATCAGCGGTCATCGTCGCGCCAATTGCCAGGCCCAAAAACAGCGTCGCAATGTTGATAATCTCATTTTGGGCGGCCTTGTTCAAACGTTCCACGACACCCGATTCTTTGAGCAGGTTGCCAAGCATCAGCGTCGCCATCAGCGGGGCCGCGCCAGGCGCAATCAGGCTCACAATCACCGTCACCACCACCGGAAAAGCCACCACCGTCGTCTGTGAAACCGGGCGCGGCGCATACTCCATCCGAATCAAGCGCTCTTTACGGGTCGTCATCAAACGCATAATCGGCGGCTGAATAATCGGGATCAGGCTCATATACGAGTACGCCGCCACCGCAATTGGCCCCAACAGTTCTGGAGCCAGCTTGGAAGTTACAAAAATTGCTGTCGGGCCGTCAATCGCGCCAATCGTGCCAATCGAAGCCGCCTCGTTCAGCGGAAAGCCCAGCCAGGTTGCCAAAATCAGCGTGCCAAAAATGCCAAATTGCCCGGCAGCGCCCAACAAAACCATTCGAGGTTGGGCCAGCAAAGGCCGAAAATCGATCATCGCGCCCACGCCAATGAAAATTAGCAGCGGAAACAGTTCCGACTTAATTCCGGCGTCGTAAATCACCTTCAAAAAACTATGCTCTTCATATACCGACATCCCCAGGTTCGCCAAAATGCAGCCAAACCCAATCGGCAGCAGCAGCACCGGTTCATACTCTTTGGCAACGGCCAGGTAGATTAGCACCCCGCCCACCAAAAGCATAAACGCATTACCCCAGCCAAAAGCCATAAACCCGGCCAGCAATTGCGGGAGAATTTCGGCCAGATTCATGATTCAAACTCCACCAAGGTCTGATAATGCGTCACCGACTGGCCCACCGTCACCGCTACAGTGGAAATTTTTCCGCTGCGGGTGGCGCGAATGGCGTTTTTCATCTTCATGGCATCGATCACACACACCTGCTGACCGCTTTGGACAGAATCACCGGCCTTGACGTTAACTTCCGTCACCGTACCGGGCAGCGGCGCGACCAGGCGATTGCCGCTCGCCGAGCCAGAGGCCGCCCGCCGCCCCTCAGCCGGTTTCGCCGTTTTGAGATCGGCCTCCGCCGAGGGGGTATCTGCGCCAGCGGCGGCGCGCCCATTTTCTGGGGTCACTTCAAAGGTCTCGTCTCCAATCCGGGCCAGAATTGGTCGGCTGTTTAAATTTTCAATTTCAACATCGTAGGTTGTATCCGCAATTTTGACTGTATATTTCATCTTCATTTTCCTCCGCCCTCTCCCGCTGGAAGAGGGCCGGGTGAGGGCGGGCTAACGTCCGCTGCCCTTCTGGTACATCTGACGGGTTCTCATACCCAATTGCCAGGCGCTGACAAAAGCCGTTTCGGGCATTGGGAAATAGGCCACCTGCTGCTGTTCCTGTTCGGCCAGCGCCAGCGCCACAGCAAGGGCTGCCGCTTTGGCCTTTTGTGCGGCGGCCTGAGTAGGAATGCTATCCCGCGGCGCTGTCTCTGCCGCTTCTTTTTCTGCCCCAACCGGGATGGCTGTAATCAGCGCCATCATGCCCCAAAACAGCACAATCGCGGCAAATGTCAGGCCCATGCCCAGCAAGGTGATCCAGAGTGCTTGAGAAAAAAGTTCGCTCATATCCAATCCTTATGGAGCACGCCATACTGTCTTAAACTGGAATGTTGCCATGCTTGCGCGGCGGGGCGGGAGCATATTTATCGCGCAGGGCCGAAAGGGCCGCAATCAGCTTGGAACGGGTTTCACGCGGCTCCAGAATATCATCAATATATCCGGCCCCGGCAGCGTAGTAGGGGTTGCCAAACTTTTCACGGTAAACAGCAGCCATTTCTTTGCGCTTGGCAGCCGGGTCGGCAGCGCTATCAATTTGCTTTTTGTAAAGGATATTGGCCGCGCCCTCCGCGCCCATCACCGCGATTTCGGCGCTCGGCCAGGCGTAGGTGACATCGGTGCCAAGATATTTGCTAGACATGACAACATACGCGCCACCATAAGCCTTGCGGGTGATGACGGTGGCCTTTGGGACGGTAGCTTCAGAGTAGGCATAGAGCAATTTCGCGCCATGCCGAATAATTCCGCCGTGTTCCTGTGAAACTCCGGGTAAAAAGCCAGGAGAATCGACAAATGTCACCAATGGGATGTTGAAACAATCACACATGCGCACAAAACGGGTCATCTTGTCGGCAGCGTCAATGTCAATCACCCCCGCCATGACCGAGGGTTCCTGTCCCACAATGCCCACACTCTGCCCGCCCAGGCGCGCCAGCCCAACAATGGCATTACGCGCCCAATCAGCCTGCAGCTCAACAAATGATTCTTTATCGACAATGGTCTGAATAACTTGGTGCATAGAGTAGGACAGGGACGGATCAAGCGGAACCAGGCTATTCAAGCTGTCATCCATGCGCTGAGGGCTATCACCGCTCTGCACAAAAGGCGGATTTTCGACATTGTTGGATGGGAAATAGGAGACCACTCGCCGCGCCAGAGCAATGGCTTCGACTTCGGTGCGGGTTGCCAGGTGGGCTGTGCCACTGACAGCCATGTGAATATCACTGCCGCCCAAAGATTCTGCATCTACCACTTCCCCCGTCACAGCTTTAATCACTTCCGGGCCGGTTAGAAACATAAAGGATTGTTTCTCAACCATGATGATGACATCTTGCAGGGCAGGCGAGTAGGCCGCGCCACCCGCACATGGCCCAAGCATAACGCTGATTTGGGGAATGACACCCGAATACTGGGCATTGCGCCGAAAGATTTCGGCATATCCACCCAGGCTTTTGATGCCTTCCTGAATGCGCGCGCCGCCCGAATCAATTAGCCCAATGATGGGGGCACCGTTGCGCAGCGCCAAATCCATCACCCGGCAAATTTTGTGGCTTTGCATTTCCGAGAGGGTACCGCCATAAATGGTAAAGTCCTGGGCATACACATAAACAGGACGTCCATCAATTTGGCCGTAGCCGGTCACAACACCATCACCCAGAAATTTCTCAGGAGCCATTCCCAGTTCATCACTATCGCTGGTGATGAACGGTTCCAACTCGTTGAATGTTCCGGGATCAAGCAGCGAATCGATGCGCTCGCGGGCAGTTCCTTTGCCTTTGGCGTGCTGCTTTTCGATACGGTCTTGTCCGCCACCAGTGCGAGCTTTTGAGCGCATAGAGCGGAGTTCCAAAATTCGAGGGTCTTCTTCGGGCATGGGGTTCCTCATATAAAGAATGTGAAAGAATACACAAACAGTATAGCCCGGCTCACGCCACCCTGCCAGTGATGCCCGTCAGATGAAAGTCATATTATTTCCTAAAGAATCTGTGATATGTATCAGATTAATAGGATGAATGGTATCTTCTTAATAATTTGGGGCAAATATCCAAACCCTAAAGGTTTTCTGCCAGCCAGGGAAACCTTAGGGTCTTCGCCCTTTTTTGGAGAAGATAGGGGATAAATGGTATTTTTAAACGGCCTGCGCCAGTTTTTTGGGGTCTTTAATGAGGAACAAGAGCATGGCGGCAGTTAGCAGCCCGCCAAAAACTGAAATCATAAAGGTGGTTTGATAGCCCGCCAGGTCGGCGATCCAGCCGCCCAGCAGCGGAGCCAGGATGGTGGCCGGGGCCACCAGGGTATTTGCCATCCCAATATAAATCGGGCGTTCGGCTTCGGTGCCAAATTCAACGGTCATCGCCATGCCAATCGTCCAGTAGGCAACATTCGCCAGGCCAGCCAAAATAAAAACCAGGTAGAACCACTCCAGCCGGGGCGCGGCCCAGGCCAGGAGTGAGCTAAGCGAGAGCATGAACATGCCAAAAATGAGCATGTTGCGATGCCCCCAACGGTCACTGAGCCAGCCCATGCCAACATTGGCAGCGGTTTGAGCAATCGTCAGCGTGGCGGTCAAAAATCCGGCGGTAACTTCATCCATTTGAAAGCGGCGCAAGGCGTAGATAATGAAAAAGGAAAATCCCATACTGGCAAATTGGTAGAAAACACGCATCGCCAAGAACCAGCTAAAGTTACGGTCACGTTTAAGGATGGTTCCCATGCCTTTAAACGGGGATTTGCTTTCAGCGGGGATTTGCTTCAATTCGTCGGCTGGTTCGCGGGTAAAGCCAAGCACCATCATCGAGAGTGCGTAGGCCAGCGAAGCCACCAGAAAACAGAGTACAAAATCGAGCGGGGAATCGAGCCAGCCCAACAAATATCCGGCGGCCACCGCCGAGATGCTAATCAGAATATTGGCAAAAGCGGCCTGTGTGCCAAAAAACGTGCCGCGCATATCTGGCGGAATAATTTTGGCGATCATGCTCTGCCAGGGGTTGGCGGTTACGCCAGAGCCTAGACCCTGCCAGATGAGCAGGAGAAAGGTGAAGGGGAGAATGAGGCCCACTCCCAAAACGGGCAAAAGCCAAGCGGCCAGGGCCAGCCCCAAAAACGGGACTCGCTCCTGAATGGTCATCCACATCACCATCGGTTTGTAGCGCCGCAGCCGTGAGACGGTGTTGGCGGTGAGCAGCTGCGGCAGTTGCCAGCCGACGGCGTGAATGGCGGGGATGAGGCCAATCAGGATGGCAGAGTCGGTCATGCTGCTGACAAAGAGCGGGATGATGGTTCCAAAAGAACTAAAGCCCCAGCCAATGCCAAAAAGTGAGGCATCGGCCATGCTGATCATGATATTAAAACGCAGGTTCTTACGAATTGTGGCTTCGAGTGCAGACATAGGCGCGATTCTACCACCGGCTAGTCTTTAGAGAAAGCGCTTACATTGAGTTGGATTCCACTAAGGCAGCAGGCTTTTTGGCTGATTTAGATGAAACGCGCTTGCTAAAGCTATTGCAAAAAAAATTTTAAGGTAATTGAAATCTTTTTACCTCTTGAAGTGACCTTGCATTTATGTTAGAATGACAATCAATACCCCAACAGGTAGGGGGATTTTCGAAGGTACTCGCCATATATGGCGGGTACAAATGTTCTAAATTGGAGTAACAGGCTATGCGCTGTCCATATTGTCAACATGACGAATCTAGAGTCGTAGATACCACCCGCGATACTCACGGAGGCATTCGCCGCCGCCGGGAATGTGAGTTGTGCAGTCAGCGCTTTAGCACCTACGAGCGTCTCATTTTGGCGACACCGCTTTTGGTGAAACAAGATGGAACCCGCGAAGAGTTTGACCGCGAGAAACTGGCGCGTGGCATTCGGATTTCTTGCGCCAAACGCCCGGTTTCGGCGGCGGATATTGAGCGGCTGATTGGTCAGGTGGAGGCAGAGCTGCAAAAACTGGGCAAAGCCGAGGTTTCTTCGCGCGTGGTTGGCGATATGGTCATCAATGGGCTAAAAGAACTTGATCAAATTGCCTATATTCGCTATGCTATTGTCTACCTGCGCTTAGACGATTTACATGAACTGCGCGGCGAAATTGACCGGCTGTTAGACGCCTGATCTGGCAGGGCTTAAGACAAAAAGACAATCACCCCGGTTGTCCGTATCTTAAGCCCTGTTTTGTTCCAAGTCCAATCCTTATTAAATTGGCCCTATCGTTTTGGACACGAAACCCCGTAAGGACCCCACTAACAAAAAGCATTTTTACAGACAAATCTCGGTATCTTCTCAAAAAAAAAACGGGGCAAAGACCCTAAAGGTTTGGAGATTTGCCCCAAACTCTTAAGAAGGTACTGGAAAAGCACAAAAAGCAATTATCCAAACAAAATTTTATTGCATAGGAGTTAAAAATGGTTGCGAATGAATTGGTTTCCCAAAAGTATGGCATGTTGCCCACCCCCGACCTCCCATCCGACCTGCCCCCCGTCGAATTGACGGATAACGCCCGCCAGGTTTTGGTACGGCGCTATGTGCGCCGCGGCGATAACGGCAAACCGGTTGAAACCGTGGAAGAGATGTTCTGGCGCGTAGCGTACCATGTTGCCAAAGTGGAAGAAGCCTGGGGCAGCAATATAAAAGACCGCGCCCGCGCCTTTTATTTTCTCTTAACCAGCAAGAAATTTTTCCCCAATTCTCCAACCTTCACCGGGGCTGGTACTCCCCTGGGGCAACTGGCAGCCTGCTTTGTACTCCCCATCAGCGACGACATGGGCCGCGACGAGGCTGGTATCTTCCAATCACTGCGCAACGCAGCGCTCATCCAGCAAACCGGCGGCGGCAACGGATTTTCATTCTCGCGCCTGCGCCCAATGGGTGGATTAGTAAAATCATCGGCAGGCCAGGCCACCGGGCCAGTCGGCTTTTTACGAGTCTACGACCACGCTTTTGGCGAAATCGCCCAGGGTGGAACCCGGCGCGGGGCCAACATGGGCGTTTTGCGCGTCGATCACCCCGATGTGGAAGAATTCATCATCTCAAAAACCAGTGAAAACGCCATCACCAACTTTAATATCTCGGTTGGAATCACCGACGCCTTCATGCAGGCCGTTCAGGAAGATAGCGATTGGGATTTAATCTTCCCAGATATTGCCGCGCCCGAATATCGCAGCTTTCGCGGCACCATCGAACAAGCCCGCGAATTGGGCATTCCCATCAAAGTCTATAAAACCGTGCGAGCCCGTGAACTTTTCAACAAAATCGTAACCCAGGCCCACCACAACGGCGAACCGGGCGTACTCTTTTTAGATGCCGCCAATCGCGCCAATCCCGTCCCACACTTGTACCCGCTCGAAAGCACCAATCCCTGCGGCGAACAATGGCTTGGCCCATTTGAAAATTGCTGTTTAGGGTCCGTTAACCTGGCCCAGCATTTGGGCGAAGGCGCTACCGTCAATTGGGATACACTGCGCGAAAGCGTGGAACTCTCCACCCGCTTCTTGGATGACGTTGTCGAGGCCAATGCCTACGTCCCGGCAGTGCCCCAACTCAAAGAAGCGGCTCACCGCGCCCGACGCATTGGCCTGGGCATTATGGGTCTGGCCGACTTGATGTACCATGTCGGCGCGCGTTATGGCTCACTAGAAGGCCAGGAATTTGCCTCGGTAGTAATGGAATTTGTGCGTTATCACGCCATGAAAACCAGCATCGCCATGGCCGAAGAACGCGGCCCCTTCCCAGCCATTGAAGGCTCCATTTATGATCCAGATAATCTGCGCTGGCACGCGCCTCACGCCATCGTCCCGCTAAAACAGACCTGGGGCCGCCCAGCCATCGTCTGGGACGAAATTATCAGCGGGCTAAAAAAGCATGGCATTCGCAACGCCGCCCAAACCACCGTCGCGCCGACAGGGACAATTGCCACTGTAGCCGGGTGTGAAGGCTATGGCTGCGAACCGGTTTTTGCGCTGGCTTACATCCGGCATGTTAACGATAATGGCAAAGACCTGCAACTGACTTACGGCTCGCCCGCCTTCGAGAAGGCCCTCGAAAATGCCGGGATCAGCGCCGAAAGCCGTCAGACCATTTTTGAAAGTGTCCTGACGCATGGAACCTGTCAGACCGTGGAAGCGCTGCCAGCCCAAATTCGTAATACCTTTGTTACAGCGGGAGATGTCACAGCCGATGAACACGTCCGCATGGCGGGAGCGTTACAGGCGTTTGTCGATAATTCGATTTCAAAGACAATTAACTTTCCCGAAGGTGCAACCGAAGCAGAAGTAGCAACCGCTTATATGCTGGCCTGGGAATTGGGCGCCAAAGGCATTACCGTGTATGTCACCGGCTCGCGCGATAAAGTGGTACTGGAAACCAAAGCCACCCTCGATAAAAAACAAAACGCAGAAACCAACCCCCAAGAACTGCCCCTAAGCGCAGAGCTACAACAGCGCGTCATCTGGCACGAAACCAAAAAAGCCCGTCCACGCGCCCTAAAGGGACATACATACAGCGTGGAAACCCCGCTGGGCAAAGCCTTTATCACTGTCAATGAAAACGGCGGCGACCAACCCTTTGAAGTTTTTATCAACACATCCAAAGCCGGTTCTGAAACCGCTGCTGTTTCAGAAGCCATTGGACGCCTGGTTTCGTACATTCTGCGCCTGGCCTCGCCAATTGCGCCACTGGAACGGCTAAATGAAGTTATCAGTCAGCTAACCGGCATTGGCGGCGGGCGCTCTTTGGGGTTTGGCCCCAATCGGGTACGCTCCCTGCCCGATGGCGTTGGACAAATTTTGGGTGAATATCTGCATAACAAAGCCGAAACCAGCCCACGCCCCAACCCGCTCGGCTCTCAGGCGGCTGTCAACGAACCGCCCAGCCAGCCGCTAATGAAAATTGGCGATCTTTGCCCCGAATGTGGCGAGGCGGCTGTGGTTAACGAGGAAGGCTGTCGCAAGTGTTATGCTTGCGGATATAGTGAGTGCTAGCAGGAACGCCTAAAAAAGCGTACAATAAAAGTAAGCAACACCATCAAAAAGGAGCTGAACAGCATGGACAATCAAGAACTGCACAACTTACTCGAACAGCTTCATGGAGAAATCGACAAAATCGATAGCCTCGACGAAAAAGGCCGCGAAATTCTGCGTCTCATCGATAAAGAAATCAACGATCTACTCATTCGCAC
This sequence comes from Anaerolinea sp., assembly GCA_020719725.1. Taxonomy (GTDB): domain Bacteria; phylum Chloroflexota; class Anaerolineae; order Anaerolineales; family Villigracilaceae; genus UBA8950. Next base: position 11,239 of record DYPU01000014.1, read on the forward strand.
CGAAGGCACATCGGCCCCGCTCGTCCAAAGCCTGCAATCGGCCATTGAACACCTCGAGATGAGCCATCCCCGGCTAACAGCCACGATGTCACAGCTTTTCAATGTGCTCAATCAGGCCGGAATCTAACCGGGGCCTCCCCGCAGTTAGCGCAAAAAAAGAACTTCCGCTGGGAAGTTCTTTTTTTGCGCTAACAATATCGATAAATAACCCTATTTCAGGCAACCCCCCAACCTCCCACACGTTATAATAGAAAGCACTGTGCGAAACTACGCCGAAATCTTGCACAGCCGCCAAATGGAGCCTTAGAAATGCCACTCCCGCTCAAATCGGGGGAGGTTTTGAGTGAACGCTACACCATCCGCGAACGGATCGGTCAAGGAGGCATGGGTAACATCTACCTGGCCGACGACCGCGTCCTGGCGGGGAGGCGTTGCGCGCTCAAAGAAGTCGAACACGACCGTAACCTTCCCAAAAAAATCCTGAGCGAAGCCCGCGAACAGTTTTTACGCGAGGCCACTGTTTTGGCGCGTCTCGACCACCCCAACCTCCCCAAAGTCTCTGATTTCTTCTCCATTAAAGAACGGGATTACCTGGTAATGGACTATGTACCCGGCAAAGACCTGCGCACCTTAATGCTTGAAGCCAAGCAAAAAAATAGCTTCCTGGAAGAACGGGATGTATTGGATTGGACCGCCCAACTAACCGACGCCCTAACCTACCTGCACCGTCAGACTCCGCCCATCGTCCACCGCGATATTAAACCCTCCAACCTAAAAATTACCCCAGACGGCCTGCTCAAATTGGTTGATTTTGGTCTGGTCAAAGTGCTCTCCCCCGACGAAGAAACGATCACCATCATTCAGGGTCAGGGCACGGTACTCTACACACCACTCGAACAATATGGCGGGTCTGAAAGCCATACCGATATTCGCTCGGATATTTACGCTTTTGGCGCAACCCTCTATCACCTGCTGGCCTGCCAACCACCGGTGGATGCCCGGCAGCGCTTCCTGAACCCCGAAGCGCTGATTAGCCCGCGCAAAATCAACCCCAATTTATCAATGCGCACTGAAAAAGCCATCCTTTGGGCAATGGAACTGCACCCAGCCCAACGCCCAGAATCAGTCGAAATGTTTCGACAATACCTGTTCGGCACCAAAGAACTTCCCCAACGGCCCATGAGTCGCTCCCGGCGCGTCCCAGCCCTGCAAGCGGCCCTGGCTCCACCCGAAAATATCCTGCTTGGCTTTGCCGCCATGCTGCTCTTACTAAGCCTGATAGCCACCCTGGGGCGCTAAAACCAACCCGGCTTGAACGGGTATCTCTCGGTTATAATCAAAACGTCAGACAACTGTCTTCTGGGTGGGAAGACAAATTTTATTGTGTCACATGGTGAAAAATGAATCAACCCTTCCTAACGCTCCAAGAAATTGACGAAGTCGTAGCTGTCATTGGCACCCGCACCGCGCAAAAACCGCGCATCGGCCTGATCTTAGGCTCTGGCCTGGGCGATTTAGCCGAATCGATCCAGAACCCAGACATCATTCCCTACGCCGAACTGCCCCATTGGCCCACCTCCACGGTTTGGGGTCATGCTGGCCGCCTTGTGATTGGCACACTCGAAAATCAACCTGTTTTAGTGATGCAAGGCCGCATCCATTTTTACGAAGGCATCTCCATGTCACAAGCCACCTTACCGGTGCGCGTCATGCAACGCCTGGGCATCGAAATAATCATTGTCACCAATGCGGCTGGCGCAATTCACCCAGACTATGCTCCCGGCGACCTGATGCTGATTACCGACCACCTAAACTTTGTGGGCATGGCCGGTTTTAACCCGCTGATTGGCCCCAACATGAATGAATTTGGGCTGCGCTTCCCCGATATGAGCCAAGCCTACGATCGCGCCCTCAACACCCTGGCGCGTCAGGCCGCCAAAGAACACAATATCACCCTGCACGAAGGAATCTATGTGGGGTTAAGCGGCCCATCCTTTGAAACTCCCGCCGACCTGCGCTTTCTGCGCCTGGCTGGAGCCGATGCCGTTGGCATGTCCACCGTTCCCGAAGTCACCGTGGCCCGACACGGCAACCTGCGCGTTTTAGGAATTTCGGGCATCAGCAATAAAGCCAACCTGGATGGCAATACCACAACCACCCACGAAGAAGTACTCGAAGCCGGAAAAATGATGGTTCCCAAACTCGAAAAAATCATCCGCTCTGTATTGCGCAGCCTGTAACCTGGGCCGCAGGAGTATTCAGTGGATGCACTTTTCAGGTCTTTAGTTAAATATGAAGGGCAAATTTACATCATTCTTGGCTTGCTGGCCTTTTTTGCGCTTCGCAAGCTATGGTTAGCCTGGGTGGAATGGCGCAAAGCCGTTTTTGGCCTCGAAAAAGAACTTGCTTTTCAAAAACTAAGGGTTTCCAGTTCGATCACGATTTTGCTTACCATTCTAACGCTTAGCCAGTTTTGCCTGGTGACCTTTGTGATGCCGTTTCTGCCCTCCATCACCTTTCGGTCTACCGCCACCCCCAACCTGCTGACCACGCTGGATAATGGTATCAACCCTACGCCAAGCAGCCCCCCCGCAGCCACACCCGCCCCCGATAGCCTGTTCGTGCCTGGAGCCAGCAGCAACGGATGCATCCCCGGTCAAATTGAAATTACCTTTCCTTTGCCTGGGCAAGAAGTTAGCAGCCTGATCAACCTGACCGGTACAGTAAACATCCCCAATTTCGGCTTTTACAAATACGAATACACCCCACAAGGAACCGAAACCTGGATAACCATCGCCGCCGGGCGCGAGCTGAAACAAGCAGCAGACCTGGGTCCTTGGGACCCCAGCATTCTAACCCCCGGCGATTATGAACTGCGGTTGGTGGTGGTTGATACAGATGGAACCATCTTTCCAAGCTGCGTTGTGCCGGTGCGAGTCGTTGAAATACAACAACCATGAGTGACTTCCAAATTCGCAACACCATTTCCACCGACCTGGCGCGCCTGAGCAGCCTCGACCACACGATTCAGACCGCATACGTCTGGCAATTGGATTTGCGCCGAGAAACCAGCCAGGTGGATACCATCTTCCGCGAGGTGCGCCTGCCACGCCCGGTGCAAATTAAACACCCGCGCCCAGCCAACGAATTAGCCGATACCTGGCACCTCAGCCCCATGTTGAGCGCCCTGATAGACAATCAGCCCATTGGCTACATTCGCTTTACCGATAAGTTCGTGCCACACGCCGTCTGGATCACGGATGTGGTGGTGGCCCGCGAGATGCGTCTAAAGGGAATTGCCCGTAAATTAATTGGCGCTGTTGAAGCCTGGGGCCGCCAAAAAGGCCTACGACGCGCCATCATCGAAACCCAAACCAAAAACCACCCAGCCATCCACATGATTCAAAAACTAGGCTATGAATTCTCCGGGTATAATGACGGCTACTACCCATCCAGAGATGTGGCCCTCTTCTTTTCTCGGACCATTTAATTTTTATTTTCAGGATTTTTACTAAATTCATCGGTATTTGGAAGGTACGGAATGTTTAGCGGTTGGCTTGATAGTATCCTGGTGGGGATAAAAACTCTTAACCAAATTCTCACGGCCGGAATTGCCATAACGGCCTTTTCGCTTTTAATTTACGCCCTCACCTTTAACTTGCGCGACCGGGTGGCCCGCTCCTTTGCGGTCATCATGGTCTCAGTTGTCATCATTTTTACTTCCGAAGCCATTCAAAGTTCGGTCAAAACACTCGATCTAATTGAACTCTTCTTAAGAATGCAGTGGATTGGCATTGTCCTGCTGCCACCAGCCTACCTGCACCTTTCAGATGCGCTACTGGTGACTGCCGGACGCCCCTCACGCGGACGAAGGCGCTGGGCGGTGCGCGGCGTCTATATTATCTCAGCTTTCTTTTTGGTTTTATTTGCGCTGGGCTGGCTGGTCGGCAGCCTGGTGACCAATCGCCAGCCAGCCCCACACCTGGAACGAACTGCCTGGACTGAACTTTTCACCGTCTATTACCTGCTCATCATGCTGCTGGCCGGAATCAACTTTATTCGCGCTTACCAACGCATGTTGACACGCTCTGGCCGCCGCCGAATGCTCTATCTAATGGCCGGCGCAACTGCCCCGGCCCTCGGCTCTTACCCCTACCTGCTGTTTGGCTCCAGCCTGGCCGCCGAATTTCCGTTATTCTTCTGGTCGGGCGCAACCTTCATAAACATCCTCGTTGGCGCGCTGGTCATCATCATGGCCTATTCGGTCGCCTTCTTTGGCGTCTCCTGGCCCGACCGGGTAGTCAAAAGCCGCTTGTTCAAGTGGATTTTACGCGGCCCGGTCACAGCATCACTTACCCTAAGCGTGATGACCATCGTCCGCCGCGCCGGGGAAAGTTTCGGGCTGGAATACAATGCCGGGGTTCCGGTGCTGACCGTCGCCAGCATCCTCCTGCTCGAACACCTGATCACCCTCGTCGCCCCACTCTGGGAGCGAGCGCTCTTCTTTGGCGGCGACCGGGCCGAATTAACCCTGCTTCAAAACATCGAAGAACGATTACTCACCCAAAGCGACTTGCGTCAATTTCTAGAAGCTGTGCTGGCAGCTGTGCGAGACCACATGCAAGCGCCATCTGCCTTCATCGCCGCCATCGACGCTGGGCAGCTTTCCCTGCTCATCAACGCCGGACGCCCTTTTACAGAACGTGAAAACTTATCGCAAGCGCTGGAATTGATCGAACACAACAGCAAACGACACGAATACCGGTGGAATGACACCTGGATTTTACCCCTGCGCCAGCGCCGCAACGCAGAGCTGGACCTTAACGAGGCTCCCCCGCTCCTGGGCTTGCTTGGCGTCAGCCGCACCCCCGGCAAAGCGATCGAAACCGACCAGCTCAACTCGCTTTGGCTGCTGGCCGAACGAGCCGCCCTGGCCCTGGAAGATCGTAAATTGCAACAACGCGTCTTCCGCAGCCTGGAAGACCTGGAACCCCAAGCCGAACTGCTTCAGCGAATGCGCGCCGTTAGCCGCTATGACACCAAAGTAAACCTGCTTTCAGAAGAAATATCGATCGACAGCGACATGGCCGAATGGGTACGCGAGGCCCTCAATCACTATTGGGGCGGCCCCAAACTAACCGATTCGCCACTGATGCGGCTGCAAGTTGTGCAAGATACCGCCCGCGCCGACCATGAAGGCAATATGCCCAATGCCCTGCGTGCCATCCTGAAACGCGCCGTCGAACAAGTACGCCCCGAAGGTGAGCGAAAATTCACCACCGAATGGATTTTATACAACATTCTCGACCTGAAATTCATCGAAGGCCGCAAAGTGCGCGAAGTCGCCGCGCGGCTGGCAATGTCTGAAGCAGACCTATACCGCAAACAGCGCGTTGCCGTTGAAGCGGTTGCAAAGTCCATCCTGGAAATGGAAAATCAATCAGCAGCACAGTAAAGGGAAGGAGGTTCTCTAAATTAATGGTAGTCGCCACAAAAAACACCCCCAAACAAGATCTGGTGATTCCACCCGACGAAAGCTGGTGGGAATCTATCCTGGCGGACGAAGAACGCTTCGTTCCGGCTCGCGTTCGGCCCCGACCAGAACTCGTCAGCGTTGCGCAACAAACCCAAAAGCCCGCCACCACACCCCAAGCCGAAGACTCCAGCCACGCCCAACCCGATTGGGACTACGCCATGAACATTTACAAACAAGACCAGATCGTGGCCCTGGCCGTTTCTGGTTACAATCGCGGCGGTCTGCTGGTTGAAGGCACTCGCCTAAACGGGTTTGTGCCTTACTCACACCTGGTCGAGATGACCTGCGAAGTCGAACCACAGCGCGAATCCTTCCTTGCCAAATTTGTCGGCAATCAAATTCAACTCAAGGTCATCGAATGCGTCCCCGAAGAAGGCCGCATCGTCTTTTCGGAACGCGCAGCCCGGGCCGATGCCGGAAAACGCACCCAAATCTTTACCAGCCTGCAACCCGGTCAAATCGTCAACGGCGATGTCACCAACATCACCGACTTTGGTGTATTTATAGACCTGGGCGGCGTAGAAGGCCTGATCCATATCTCAGAACTCTCATGGGGCCGCGTCATCCACCCTTCGCACATCCTCAAATTGGGACAAACCGTCAGCGTCCAAGTCATCGACATTCTGCCAGAACGCTGCCGCATCGCCCTCAGCCTGAAACGCCTGCAAGCCAACCCGTGGGCCACCGTCCACCAACGCTTCGCCACCAACGACATCGTCCCCGCCACCATCACCAGCGTCGTCTCCTTTGGCATTTTTGCTCGGCTCGAAGAAGGGCTGGAAGGCCTGGTACACGCTTCAGAAATAGACCTGCCCGAAGACACACTGATCCGCAACACTTTTCATGAAGGCCAAAACGTGCATGTGCGCATCCTGCACATCGAACCAGAGCACCAACGCCTGGGCCTGAGTATGCAACTGGACGAAAACTAATGCCACCAGAGCAGGAACAAACCACCGAAAGCAGCGACTTCATCGACTGGCTGCAACAACTCCAGACCCATTTTGGCCGCTACGCTTACGATACCCTCGGCATTCTCCTGCTCGCCCTGGCCGTCATCACCCTGCTAGGCCTGCTCGGCCTGACACAAGGCGCACTCATCAACCTGCTCACCGCCACCCTCAAACTCTGGATGGGCTACGGCAGCGCCCTGATTGTGCTGGCGCTAACCCTAAGCGGCCTGTTTTTCTTACGAAAGCGCCAAAGCCCCCAGCCCGGCATCCATTGGGGGCGCTTAATTCTGCTGGAAATCGCCACTTTTTTTGGGTTGGCCCTGCTCACCCTGCTGGGCGGCTACAACCTGCAACAAGCCGAAGCCGGCCAGGACGGCGGCTACATTGGTTGGGCGCTGGCCGAACTGTTCAAAATGCTGCTCGGCGACACTTTCTTGCGCGACCTGTTAATTGTGCTTGGCTTTCTAGTGAGCGCTTTTTTTGGAATAGGGCTGCTTTCAAAAACAGAAGCCTGGCTTTGGAAACTCTCCGGCGAATTACCTGTCACCCCGCCAGAGAGTTTTGCTTCGATCCCTCAGCCAGTTTCTGCCGAAGCAGCCCAAACCACCTCACCTCAACCTGTTTCACCATCCAAAAAGCCGGTGTCACCCTTACCGGCCCAATTTCGTAAAAATTTCAAAGTCCCTGAAACTCAGGATGAAAAACCCAGCGCGCCCCAACCCCGCGCCGAGCGCCTGCCGCCGCTCAACCTGCTGATGGGGGAACAAACTGCCCGGCCCGACGAGCGTCACATCAACCAAACCGCCGGGCTGATCGAAAAAACGCTGGATGAGTTTGGCATCCCGGCCAAAGTCATCGGCTTTCGGGTTGGGCCAACCATTACCCAATTTGCCGTCCAGCCAGGCTTCATTAAAAAACCAGGTTCCAACGAAGACGACCCGCAATTACTCAAAGTGCGCGTGGCCCAAATCGCTTCCCTGCAAAAAGACCTGGCGCTGGCACTTTCGGCCCAACGCTTACGCATCGAAGCCCCCGTCCCAGGAAAATCCTTCGTCGGCATAGAAGTGCCAAACTTGCATTCATCCACGGTACGGCTGCGCTCTCTTTTAGAAAGCGAAACTTTTATAAAAATGGGCAAACCCCTGGCTATGGCCCTGGGACGCGATGTTTCAGGCCAACCGGTTGTGGCCGATTTATCCCGTATGCCGCACCTGCTGATTGCCGGAGCCACAGGAACCGGCAAATCGGTTTGTATCACCTCGTTGGCCGCTTCCCTGGCAATGAACAACTCGCCCGAAGACCTGAAAATCGTCATGGTCGATGCCAAAATGGTTGAGTTGATTCGGTTTAATGGCCTGCCGCACCTGTATGGCAAAGTAGAAACCGACGTAACCCGCATCATGGGAGTATTACGCTGGGTGGTGGTCGAAATGGAACACCGCTACCGCCTGCTGGAAAGCGCACACGTCCGCGATATTGAAGCCTACAATAAAAAAGCCAGTACTCATAAAGACGGCGGTCAACCCCTGCCGCGCATGGTCGTGATTGTAGACGAATTAGCCGACCTGATGATGTCGGCCCCAGACCAAACCGAACACAACCTGGTGCGACTGGCCCAAATGGCGCGCGCTACCGGTATTCATCTGGTCGTTGCCACTCAACGCCCCAGCACCGATGTCGTCACCGGGTTGATTAAAGCCAACTTCCCGGCCCGGCTGGCCTTTTCAGTCGCATCCGGCATAGACAGCCGGGTCATCCTCGATACTCCTGGCGCAGAAACCTTACTGGGCCGTGGCGATATGCTCTTTCTCAACCCTGAAGTGGGCAGCCCACTGCGCGCGCAAGGCGTTTATGTCACCGACCAGGAAATTGAACGTATCATCGCCTATTGGCAAAAAAACTCCACATCCAATACCGCCCCCCCACCCTGGGAGAGCATTTTACAAGAGCCCGAAGAAGGCGAAGATGCGCTTCTCAACCAGGCCATCGAAATTGTGCGCCAATCGCAACACGCCAACGCTTCGCTGATTCAGCGCCGCTTACGCATTGGCTATCCGCGCGCAGCGCGCCTGCTCGACCAACTGGAACAAATGGGAATTGTCGGCCCATCCCAAGGCGGCGGCAAAGAACGTGATGTGCTGGTGGAGCGCGAAGACAATGAAACTGTTTCAGATGATGAACTCTAGCCCGGAAGGAAATCGCCCCGCATGAATAGCGTCGTACCTAAAAAACAAAAAACATTTACCGACCACCTGCGTGTCCTGTTTAAAGGACTTCTCGACCCAATCGCCGTTTTTTTTAACCGACTGGGAATTACCCCCAATACGATGACGCTCTTGGGCCTGCTGGGGCATGTTGTGGCAGCCTACCTGCTGGCGCAAGGCAATATGTTTTGGGGTGCAATCTGGGTGCTGATTGGCGGCCCCTTTGACGCGTTGGATGGCACAATGGCCCGCCTGCGCGGCGAAGCCTCCGACTTTGGGGCTTTTGTCGATTCGGTCACAGACCGCTACTCGGAACTATTTCTGCTGGGCGGGTTAACCTTTTACTTCACCCAACAAGGCGATTGGATGGCGGTGATGGGCTGTTACATTGCCGCCGCCGGCTCGGTGATGGTTTCTTACACCAAAGCCCGCGCCGACTCACTTAAATTTGATGCCAATACTGGTATTCTGACCCGCGTCGAGCGCTACATCGTCCTTGCGCCACTGCTGCTTTTCAACCTGCCAATCTACGCTGTATGGATTGTGGCCGTACTGGCAAACATCACCGCCCTGCAACGCATCTGGCGGGTACGCAAACAGGCGCGCAGTTAAACTACTTAGGAGCAAACATGCCCGAAGGCATTGAAATTGGAATTTTCACCCTGCGCTATTATGGTCTCATCATTATGACCGGGGTAGTCTTGGGCGGCGCATTGTCTGCCTATGAAGCCAAACGACGCGGACACAACCCGGAAATTGTCTGGGACTTGCTAATCTGGCTCATCATCGGCGGCATAATTGGGGCGCGGCTCTGGCATGTTTTTACCCCACCGCCCTCATCCATTGCTCAGGGCATCACCACAGCCTACTACCTGACCCACCCGCTAGACCTGATTGCAGTTTGGAAAGGTGGGCTGGGCATCCCCGGCGCGGTGCTCGGCGGCGCAGTGGCATTGTATTTTTTTACCCGTAAATACACATTAAACTTTGCCGAATGGGCCGACCTGGCCGCCCCATCCCTGGCCTTAGGCCAGGCCATAGGACGCTGGGGCAACTTCTTTAACCAAGAATTGTATGGCGCACCAACCGACCTGCCTTGGAAGATTTTCATTGAACCGGCGCACCGATTGGAAGGCTTTTTAACTCAGGAATACTACCACCCGCTATTTTTGTACGAGTCTTTGTGGAATATTTGCAACCTGTTGTTATTGTTATGGGTTTCACGCAAATTTGAGCAAAAACTCAAGCCGGGCAGCCTGTTTCTACTCTATCTGATCATCTACCCTACTGGGCGCTTCCTGCTCGACTTTCTGCGCCTCGACGCTTCACAGTTAGGCGGCATCAACGCCAACCAGACCTTTATGGCAGTTGTGGCTCTACTGGCCGCCACCGCGCTGGCCTGGAGACAATCTCCCAAACCCAAAAGCAGTATCTAAGGTGTCCTATGATTGAATCGGAAGACCTGACCAAACATTTTGGCACATTCAAAGCCGTGGAAGGGGTGAACATTAACGTACGCCCCGGCGAAGTATTGGCCCTACTCGGACAAAACGGAGCAGGAAAAACCACCACCGTCCGCATGTTGACCTCCATTTTGCTGCCAACCCGCGGCTGGGGCCGGGTGGCCGGGTACGATGTGGTCGAAAATCCGGCCAAGGTGCGGGCTTCGGTGGGCGTTCTGACCGAAATGCACGGCCTGTATAGCCGCATGACCGCCATAGAATACCTCGACTTTTTTGGTCAAGTTTACAGCCTGGATGCAAATCGCCGCAAAAAACGCATCGACGAACTGCTCTCTTATTTTGGGCTGGCCGAAGCCGCCAAACGCCGCTCTGGTGAATATTCCAAAGGGATGCGCCAAAAGCTGGCCCTGGCGCGGGCGCTCATCCACGAGCCTCCAGTCTTGTTACTCGACGAACCAACCTCGGCCATGGACCCAGAATCGGCCCAACTGGTACGAAATGAAATTGGGCGGCTAAAATCGTCTCAGCGCTCCATCATCATTTGCACCCACAATCTCTTGGAAGCCGAGATGCTGGCCGATAAAATTGCCATCATCTATCGCGGACGGGTTTTACTGCAAGGAACCTTGGAACAGTTGCGCCAAAAGCTGCTCGGCGCGCCAGAGTATGAGGTGACGCTGGCGGGTGGCTGGAACCCTCAACAATTGGATTCAATTTCCGGGTTGAAGGTGGCACATTTCACCGAAACGGGCTTCCGTTATGTGGTCGAAAATCCAACAGAGACAAATCCAGCCCTGGTGCGGGCGCTAATCGAACAAAATATGCCAGTGGTGGCCGTACAGCAAGTTTCGCGCAGCCTGGAGCAGGTTTATTTAAAAGCCATGACTTTGGCGACGGAAGGTGCGCTATGAAAGAACAACTTCGTTTAACCTGGTTGGTAGCGCGGCGCGAGTTGACAGACCAGATGCGCGATTGGCGTATTTTGCTGCCAATGGGCATTTTGATTTTGTTTTTTCCCTATTTAATGAATTACACCGCCTTGCAAGCCATTGATTTTGTGAATGAGTATGGCGGCAATTTGATTGCCGAACGAATTGTGCCATTTTTACTGATGGTGGTAGGCTTTTTCCCGGTGACGGTTTCGTTGATAGTGGCCTTGGAGGCATTTGTTGGCGAAAAAGAGCGCGGAACGATTGAGCCGATGCTTTCCAGCCCGCTAGCCGATTGGCACATGTATGTTGGCAAGCTGACGGCTGGCTCACTGGTGCCATTGGCCGCCAGTTACATTAGCATCGCGCTTTATCTGTTGGGGCTGATGCTGCAAAACATCCCTTTTCCACCGTTGGATGTTCTGGTGCAGATGCTTTTACTAACGGCAGTTCAAACTGTATTGATGGTGAGCGCCGCGATTATTATTTCGACCCAATCCACTTCAGTGCGAGCCGCCAATTTGCTGGCTTCTTTCATTGTCATTCCGGTGGCGCTGCTAATTCAGGGTGAAAGCGCCCTTATTTTTTGGGGTGATACTGAAATTTTGTGGCTGGCAATTTTAGGGGTGGCAATTGTCACCGGGCTAATTGTGCGACTGGGGCTGGCCCATTTTCAGCGCGAAGCGCTGCTTGGGCGCGAGATTGATATGCTCAACCTGCGTTGGGCTTTTGGCGCTTTTTGGGCTTCGTTTAGTGGCAGCGCAGCCGCTCCGGCTGGGCTGCGCTGGCTGGCAAACCGTTTACGAAAAAATACAGTGGGACAGCGTCTGCCTAAGGCAATTGGTGAAGACCTGGCCGGGATTAAGACCTGGTATATCAACCAGGTTTTTCCAGCAGTGCGCCGCATGGCTTTATCAATCTGGCTAACCGTTGGGTTGGGCGCGTTGGCGATTCTGTTTTCGTATCTTTTTGTAAGCGCCCAAGTTCGAGGTTTGACTCTTTCAGCCGATGCGCTAAATGAAACGGCCAATACGCTGCAAGGAATGATTACCGGCAATGGCGATGGATTTAGTTTGTCGGTTGCCTATCTGTTTTTCAACAACCTGCGCGCCGAAATTTTAATTCTGTTCTTTGGTATGTTTTCGTTTGGCGTAGGCGCAGTGCTAATTTATGGGCTAAATTTTGCGCTGATTGGCGGCGTACTGGCCGCGATGAAGGTGATTGGCCTGTCACCCTGGCTAATTTTTCTAACCGGCATTTTGCCACATGGCGTTTTTGAACTGCCTTCCATCATTTTAGCCAGCGCCGCAGTATTGCACATGGGCGTCCGAATGGTGACACCCAACGCACGCGAATCAATTGGAGAGGTACTCATTCACACCAGCGCCGATTGGCTTAAAATTGCCATAGGCTTGGCTTTTCCATTACTATTCATTGCCGCGTTTATCGAAACCTACATTACACCGATTTTGTTGTACAATTTCTTTCAATAGATTGTTTTGGCAGGCGGTTGATGGCAAAATTAATTGTATTAGGCTCGTCCAACGCAATTCCCAGCCTAGAGCATGAAAATACGCACATGGTTCTGGTAACAAAAAGCCGCACCGTATTGGTAGATTGCGCCAGCAACCCCATTGTGCGGTTGCAAATGGCCGGAATTAACTTTCAGGACCTGAGCGATATTATCCTGACCCACTTTCACCCCGACCACGTGGGAGGAGTGCCGCTTTTGTTGATGGATATGTGGCTGTTGGGCCGCCGCGCGCCCCTCAACATCTATGGCCTGCACTACACCCTGGATCGGGTGGAAACAATGATGGGCTTATATAGCTGGAGCGAATGGCCGAACTTCTTTCAGGTCAATTTTTGCCGCATCCCTGCCGACCCAATGACAATTGTGATGGATAACGACGAACTCCGCATTTACGCCGCGCCGGTTAAACATTTCGTCCCCAATATCGGCCTGCGGCTGGAACTAAAAGCAGAGCAAAAAAGCATCGCCTACTCCTGTGATACCGAACCCTGCTCTACCATTTTTCAGTTGGCAAATCGCGTCGATACGCTTTTTCACGAATCTGCCGGAAATTTCACCGGACACTCTTCCGCCGCCCAGGCCGCCGATGTGGCCCGTACAGCAAAAGTGGGCGAATTAATTCTAATTCACTATCCAACCGGGCAATTGGCTTCGAGTAATTTGCTACAAGAAGCCGCCGCAAAATACGCCGGGCCAACCCGCCTGGCAACCGATTTTATGGTCATCGACCTATAAGCTACCCCCAATTCACTTTCTTCACTCAGGAGAACTAAAAAGGTATGTCCAGCAGAAAACACGTTACCGGAACCAAAGCAAAAACCGCCAAACAAGCGCTAAATGCCAGTTTTACCCAATTCGCCGCTATTGCAGTCGTCATTTTACTATTGGCCGCCGTAGCCTGGATCGCCATTACACCGCGCCCAGCAGCCAGCCCAATCCAACCAGAAACAGCCAGCCCCATCCAACCAGAAACAGCCAGCCAACCCCCAAGCATTCAACAATATAGCTCTGCCCCAGAAATGACGATTGACCCGGCCAAACGCTACATCGCCACCTTCACCCTAACCAAAGGCGGCCAATTTGTGATTGAACTTTACCCCGCCAAAGCCCCCATCACCGTCAATAGTTTCGTCTTTCTGGCCCGAGCCGGTTTTTATAACGGAACAACCTTCCACCGCGTGCTGGAAGGCTTCATGGCTCAAGGCGGTGATCCCACCGGAACTGGCATGGGCGGCCCTGGCTACAAATTTGTTAACGAAGACAGCGACCTGACCTTCGACAAAGCAGGCGTATTAGCCATGGCAAATGCCGGGCGCGACACCAACGGCAGCCAATTCTTCATCACCTTTGGCCCACAAGAAATGCTCAATGGCAACTACACCATCTTCGGGCAAGTTATCGAAGGCCTGGATGTCGTCATGGGCATCACCCTGCGTGACCCTCAGCAATCCCCAGACTATCCGGGAGATAGCATCGAAAGCATCACCATCGCAGAAGAATAAGCGCATCCAAAACAGCCTTACCCGTACATTGCCGCCCCCCGGCCCTCGTAAAAAATGAGACAATGTTATGCCAGAAAAAAACAACACATCCCAAGATTTTCCGGTTCTCGTTGCGCAAAACGGCCCGCTCGAAGGCAGCCGTTGGCCGCTGGAACATACCCTACTCTTAGGACGAGACCCAGGCTGTGAAATTGTCATCCCAGACCGTCAAGTTTCACGCTATCACGCCCGCCTGACGCCAGGGCCAAACGGCATTGTTCTCGAAGACCTGGGCAGCAAAAACGGCACCAGCCACAACAGCACCCTCATTCAATCTCCGGTTGTGCTGCAAGACGGCGACTTGATAAAAATCGCCGTTGCCCAAGAATTCATGTACCTTAGCTCAGATGCCACCATGCCCCTCGACTCCACCTCCAGCCGCAGCGAACGTCTGATGCTCGATATGCGCTCGCGCCGCATCTGGGTACTTGGCACCCAAATGGACCCGCCCCTTTCAGCCTCACAATTTCACTTGCTCTGGAAACTATACGAAAACAATGGCAGCGTCGTCACCCGCCAGGAGCTCATCAGCGCCGTCTGGGGTGACGAACAATCTGCCGGAGTTAGCGACCAGGCTCTGGATGCCCTCATCCGCCGCCTGCGCGACCGTCTGGCCGAAATGGATCCGGGCCACGCTTACATCGTCACCGTGCGCGGCCACGGAATGCGACTAGACATCCCCCAGGAATAAGTATGGATAGCGCACTTGCCGCAAAAATGGCCCACATCATCCACACCAGCCGTCAGGCTTCGCTGGGAACCATCCGCAATGGGTTCCCGTTTGTCTCCATGATCCTGGCTGCCCCCGCCTCCGATTTTTGCGCATTTTACATGCACATTAGCCAAATTGCCCAACATACCCAGGATATAAAAGCCAACCCACGGGTTAGCCTGATGTTTATGGAAATCGACAATCAGTTAGCCGACCCACAGCAGCTTGGACGAATCTCCATCGCCGGGCAAGCCTTTGAGATGCACTCTGGCGACTCAGACTACCCTGAAGCGTGTTCCCTGTATTTAAAGCGTTATCCGGCCTCGGCGGCCTACTTCGCCTTTAGCGATTTCTACACCTACCGCATTGTGCCAGAAAAAGGCCGCTTTGTAGCTGGGTTTTCCAAAACAATCAACCTGACCCTGGCCGACCTGCGCCAGGCCAGCCAAACCCTCTAAAAATTCAACAGTGCAACAAAAAAGACGCCCTTCGGCGTCTTTTTTGTTGCACTAAAAGCTATTTGCTCATATTCTTTTTCATTTGATATTTCAAAACAACCCGATAAACAATTTCCAATCTTTTTAACAACTGTGCCGCTTCAGGGTTTTCAGGCTGCTGTTCCATTTGGCCCATCAACGAGCCAATCATGCCATTCAATTCATCAGTGACCTGATCATCATGCGCAATCAACATCTTTTCCATACTGGCTTCATCGGGCGCATCCACCAACTCTTGCACCAATTCCAATTCGGGCGGCGCGCTAGACTGTTGTAACGCCATCACAAGCTGCTGAATTTTCTGCAAACGGGCCGCATCCTGTTTGGTAGTGGCTTCGCGCATCTTGGCCTCAAGCGCCTGGGCCATAATTTCATTATTGAACTGGTCTATGTTTTGAGCAACTGCCTGGGCAATATCTGGCGTAGCCAAAATTTGCTCAATAAACTCATCAGCAGTCTTCATTTGCGCTTCAAGCGCCTTATCCATCTGATTGGTAAACTCAAGCAATTTTTCGCGCAAATCATCAAGGCTGGTGCGCTCGGCAGGCGAGGCATTTTCCATTCGCTCAGTCAATATCTGGAAGAAAGAATAATCCAAACCATTGCGCGTCAGGCTTACCAGCGCTTTTAAACGCGCTTCACTCGGCGCTTCGAGGAAAATCTCCAACAATTTCTCGCGGGTTAGGCCCTGCCCAATTTCTTGCAAAGTCTTCACCGCCGCTTCCAATTCGACAAACTGGCCTTTCAACTGGCGGCCATACTCAGAAGCATCCAGCAACTCAGCCTGCAAGGCATTCATGGCCTGAGCAGCGCCCTGCTGTTGCCCCGATTGCACCGTAACGTCCATAAGACGGTTAAACATGGCAAAAAAGGCTTCATCAAGCAATTCGGCATTTTCCTTAATGACCTCGGCGCGCACATCGGGCGTGGTGATTTGCAACAGGCGCTGAAGCAGGCTGATCCGCTTTTGCTGATCGTCGAGCATTTCTTTGGTAACACCATCACCTTCCAGAATTTTCTCCACCATGCTTTGATAGGTGAAAAAACTCTGCGGGCGCAACAAGTAACCTTTGCGTTTTTCAGCGGGCAGGCGATTCATGACCTGAGTGATCAGCGGCCCAATCAGTTTTTCCTGTTCGTTGACCGGCAACCCCAATTCCGACGGGAAAAAGGTAAGCAGGAGTTCTTTTTCGTTATCATGGTAGACCACCGGAGTGGCAAGCGGGCCTTCAAAGCCACAAAATTGGCAGCGGGCATAGTTGGAAACACGCCCAAGCAGGCGCTGCTTGGCAGCAGGCTCGGCAGTAACATCGAAAAGCTGTTCGACCTGAGCCGGAATCATTTGACGGCAGCGGGGGCAGGAAATTTGAGTTTGAGGCATTTTGATTAGTTCCGATTTCTGTAGGAGGTTGTTGGTGACACCGGAAAGCCTTTTCCGGCAAAAGAAAACTTATTGTACCACCCGTCAGCGCGGCAAAGAAAAGCAAATGCGCGCGCCCTTATGGGGGTGCGGGTCGGCCCAAATGCTGCCGCCATGCGCTTCGACAATGGCGCGCGCCAGGTACAGACCCAGCCCAGCGCCCTTTGTGTGCCGGACAGCCTGGTCGGCGCGGTAAAAACGATCAAAGATGTGCGGTAAATCTCTGGGGTCAATGCCTGCGCCCTGATCGCTGACCGAAAGGATAATCTGTTCGGGCAGGATTTCCCCGGTGATGCGGATTTCGCCCTCTGGAGCGTATTTGATGGCGTTTGAAATGAGGTTCGACAGGACCTGTTCGATGCGGGTTTCATCTGCCAGAATAACTGGAAAGGTTTGCGGGAAATCAACTGTCAGGGTGTGTTTTTTGGTTTGGGTTGTAAAGCGGACAGCGAGGCGTTGGGCCAGGGAGGCCAGCGCAACATCCGTTCGTTTAAGGGAGAGGCCTCCGGCCTGGAGCCGCGAAGCGTCCAGCAAATCTTCTATCATGCGGGTCAGCCGGTCGG
The DNA here is from genome assembly GCA_020719725.1 of Anaerolinea sp. Lineage (GTDB taxonomy): Bacteria > Chloroflexota > Anaerolineae > Anaerolineales > Villigracilaceae > UBA8950. Next base: position 28,591 of record DYPU01000014.1, read on the forward strand.
CTTCATCTTCGATGACAGCCAGTGAGTCCTGAATGACGTGTTTATCCCAGCGGGCGTCATCGCGGCGCAAGGTGGATGCGTAGCCTTTGATCAGGGCGACGGGGGTCTTGAGTTCGTGGCTAACAATGGAGATGAAGGTGGCTTTGATTTCTTCGGCGGTACGAAAATGGGTGATGTCGCGCACGGTGACGATGATGTTACGCAGTTTTCCATCCGATGCCAATAAAGGCGCATAGGTAATGCCTACCGGCAGGGGGGAAGGCAGGTGACGGGTCAGGTCGCCTTCAACGTAGAGATGGGCGCTGGGTGTGAGCGGCCAGCCGTTGAGTTCGGCTTCTTCGAGCGGCAAGCCTTGCGGTTTACGCGCCCAGCGGATGATTTCGGCATGTTTCTTGCCGCGCACTTCGTCGTCGGTTTGGCCGATCATGCGTTCGAAGGCATCGTTGACGCGTTCGATGGTGCGGTCGGCATTGAGGATGAGAATGCCATCGGCTGCCGAGTCGATTAGGGCATCGAGACGCTGTTTTTCATAAGAAATTTGACCATAGAGTTGGGCATTGTAGACGGCAATGGCGGCCTGATCTGCAAAGGATTGCAAAAGCTGTTGGTCGTTATTGGAAAATAAATCGGGGTAGGAACGAAAGATGAAGATAACGCCAATGATGCGGCCATGTGCGCTGAGCGGCAGCCCGGTTCCATTGAGCAGGCCCATGCTGGCGGTGTAGGTTAGCTCTTTGAGCATTCGGTTGAGTTCCTGCACATCCAGGTCGGCAGCGTGTTCTTCGGCCAGGAGTGGTTCGAGGTAGCGTAGAAATGCGGGCGGAATGCCGTGGGCGGTTGCCACGCGCCAGCCGTCGGCGGGCTGATCTCGCAGGGCTATCAAGCCCGATTGGCCTGCCAACATTTCAATCGCAATTCGTAGAATGCGGGCCAAAAGTTTTTTCTGGTCCAATTCCTGGGTGAGTGCTCTGGCAATTTCAAGCAAATAGTCGCGTTGACGTACACGGAAGTCTGGGAGCATGGCAAAAGTAGGGAGGAAGATGTAGGTTGAGGAGGTGCTGCGCAAAAAGCTGGCTGTATTTTATCATTTGACCTGGGCCAAAGTATTAGAGCGGTGTTGGAGGATGGTTAATGAAAAAAGACCTTGCGGCCAGGCGCAAGGTCTTCTGGGGTTCTGAGGGCTACATGCCCATTTCTTTTTCTGCGAGTTCAACGGCTTCTTCAAAAATCTTGAGGCCTTCTTCCATTTCGCTTTTAGAGATGGAAAGGGGCGGGGCAATGCGAATGACTGATTTGGCACAGCCCAATAAGAGCAGACCACGCTCGAAGGCCTTGTGAACCACAAGGTCTCGCAGTTTATCGGCGGGGTCTTTGGTTTGTTTATCGGCGACAAATTCGACACCGATCATCAAGCCGATGCCGCGCACCTGTCCAATGGAGGGGTGGCGCTCGGCCATTTCAGCCAGCGCATCCAGGGCATATTGCCCAACTTCGGCAGCGTTTTGCATGTAGCCGCGTTCCAGCAATTCGATGGTTTTGAGGGCCGCCGCGCAGGAAAGCGGATTGCCGCCGTAGGTGTTGCCGTGCGTGCCACGTCCCCATGTCATTACTGAGCGCCGGGCAACGCAAGCGCCGAGCGGGACGCCGGAGGCGATTCCTTTGGCAGTGGTGAAAATATCGGGTTCTACGCCAAAATTCTCAATAGCCCACCACTTGCCGGTGCGGCCCATACCCGATTGGACTTCATCTGCAATCAGTAAAATGCCATATTTATCGCACAATTGGCGCAGGGCGGGAAAGAAACCTTCCGGCGGGACGATGTAGCCACCCTCACCCTGAATTGGTTCCACCAAAATGCCAGCCACTTCTTCGGCGGGCACGATTTGGCGGAAAATTTGTTCTTCAATGTAGCGAACCACCGTCTGACCGTAATCTTCTCCAAACTGACGTTCCAAAATGGGCCGGTAGGGGTTCGGGAATGGAGCATGTAAGACGCCATTCATTAACGGGTAAAAACCGCGATGGTACAGCGCTTTGGAGGCCGTCATGGTGACAGCGCCCATGGTGCGGCCATGAAACCCGCCGGTAAAACCGATGAAATTGGTGCGCCTGGTTTGGTAGCGAGCCAGTTTAAGCGCGGTTTCAATCGATTCTGTGCCTGAGTTGGTCATAAACGTCACAGCCGCTTCTTGCATTGGGGCAATTTCGTCCAACTTTTCGCCCAATTCAACCATTTTGATGTGGTAAAAATCGGAGGAAATATGCAAAAACTTTTCGGCTTGTTCCTGAACCGCCTTCACGACTTCGGGATGAGAATGGCCGGCGGCGTTCACCGCAATACCAGCCATAAAATCGAGAAAACGATTGCCATCCAAATCCCACAACCACGAACCTTTGCCATAATCCATTGCAAAGGGATAATCACGCGGGTAAGAGGGTGAAATCACTGCCGAATCTCGTTTCAGCAGTGCGCGGGCCTTCGGGCCGGGAAGCTTCATCGGTTCCATGGGTCTCCTTATTCAATTGAATAATCAACAAATTGGGTTTAGATAATACCGCGCCTGGCAAGTAACTTTTTAAGTTCAAAAAAAATATTTACCAGGCGTGGCGTAACTTCTCATCGTCGCTCTCCATGTCGCAAAATCAGCCTGGGAGAGACAGGCCCGTTTCAATGATCTGGCGCAGAAAGGACTGCCAGGGCCTGAGCGCCCAATAAACCAGCATCATCCCCCAGGGTAGCCTTGGCAAAGGTTAAGTTTTTCAGGTAAGTTGGGTCAAAAATATTTTCACGCAAGCTGGCATAAAGCGGATCAAATAAGGCTGGGCCGCTATTGGAAGCGCCGCCACCAAAAATTACAACCGAAGGATCAAAAGCCGCCAAGAAATTGGCAAGCGCAATGCCCAGATACTTTCCGGCCCGCGCCAAAGTTTCAATCGCCAGTAAATCCCCCTGGGCAGCAGCATCCGAAACATCGCGCGAGGTGATGGTGGATAAGCTATCCATCAGCGAGGGCCGCCCGGCTTCGATCTGCTCGCGGGCATAACGCGCAATGGCCGTGCCTGAAGAAATGGCCTCGATATGGCCGTGTTTGCCGCAGCCACACAACGGGCCATCCGGCCAAACAGTGGTATGGCCCAACTCGGCTGCCAGGCCGTGATAGCCCTGCATCAACCGCCCACCAGAGACCACGCCGCCGCCAATGCCCGTGCTCAATGTCAGAAAAAGGACATCTTCGTGGCCCTGACCTGCGCCAAATTTCCACTCGCCCAGGCAGGCCAAATTGGCGTCATTATCCAGAAAAACGGGGACATGGAATCGGGCGAAAAGTTTCTCTGTTAATGGGAAGTTTTTCCATTCTTTGATATTTGGGGTGGCGATCACAATCCCCGTATGTGGATCAAGCGGCCCAGGCGAGGCCAACCCGATGGCATCTACCGTTTGGTCTTGTGGCCAAATGGAAGCGACCAGCGCCTCCAGGCGGTCGTACACGCCTGGAGCGTGAGCCTTGGTGGGGGTGCGCTCGGCGCGAAGCGGGGTGGTTGAACCACGTTCAAACAATGCAGCGCGGATTTGTGTTCCGCCAATGTCAACAGAAAGTATCAGTCCCATAAGAGTTAATTATATCGTAATGTGGCAGGCCTGAAATGTGACGAATGGCACGTCTGACGGCGCGAGGTTTCCATTTTTAGCGCTTTAGTAAACGCTTCCAACTTTTTTCGATCAGCAAACCGGTGCGCCAAAAGGCTACTGCTGCCATGCCGTGCGCAAAAACGGCAAAAACGGGTGGCGTTTGACGGGTGTAATAAACCCAACATTCGCGGGTGGTTCCCCATCGTTCCAAAAAGTAGCCCAGCATGGAACCAGCCAAAAAAGTGAGCAGGGCCATGCGGTAATCTATCGGCGTGAGTATCATAATAGCGCAAATAACAAGGGCGGCCAGGGTATAAGATTTTTGCAGGGTGGGTGCCACAAAAACCAGCATAAAGGCATAAAAGGCCAACATGGTGGGCCAGTAAATAGCCCGAAAGTTAGCATCGCGCCATTGGGCAGTCACCCAGCGCAAGGCGCGTGTGATTCGATCAATGCTCAGGCTGGCAATCGGCCATGCCGGAATAATCCACAAAGGTGGGCGCTCGGCAGTGTAATAGGTCCATAAATTGGTTTGGGTTCCCCAGCTTTCAATAACCAGGCCACCTCCCAGGCCAACCAGCAAAATCAACAGGTCTACTTTTAAGTTGGCATGGGACATGATGGTGAGTGACATAAAACCAAAAATACCAAGCAGCAGCCAGTCAATATACTCATACCAAGGATAGCCGCCTTCCATATAGCCAAAATATTCTTCCACCAGCGGCCACCAGATGTAAACAATCAGCAGGCAGGTTAGCAGGAAAACGCTCATCAGATAGTAGCTGTGACGGGTAATGCCGAGCCAGTTACGCAGGGTTTTTAGCATGGCCGCGATTATACCTTGGTGATTACCCACAAGTTCATTTGGACGCGGACGAGCACGGATTTTCGCGGAGAACCCCTGTTTTTTTGGGGTTAGAGCCCAAAAACAGGCTTTTCCCAAGTTCTTTCCGCGTTTTCAGCGGCGATCCGCGTCCAATTGGGTTCTTAAAAAGATATGGGTAATAGATAACTACAAAAGCCTTTTATGGCTGAGAATACGGAGATGCAAAAGTAAAACCCGCAAAATTCTCGCCTTTTCATGCACTATGCACAAGAAACCTTAGCGTTCTGGGCGTGCTCTGCGGTGCAATAACCCTTTTACAAGAGAGCCAAAGTTGAATTTGGAATTGCTGCCCAAGCTGGTGCCAGTTTCAAAAACGTACAGGTAGATTGTACCTGGCGGCATACCACCAATCACGCCGCCGGTTGACTCATTGATGGGCAATATCCCGTCGGCGCATTCTGCCGGGTTGAGCGCCACTTCTGAGATAACAATGTTTTGGGATTCGATGTTGTTGACGCGCGGGTCGGCTGGGGAACCGTCGGGAGCGGTGAGCGCGTAACGGGTGAGGGCGCGGCACTCGTTGAACGGCAGATTCAGGGTAACGGGAGTTGTCCCATCGCCAAAATCCATCCCGTCATGCTCGCCATCCAGTTTGCGCGATAGCACGAAAACGGAGAGGGTGTCTTCACTCTGAATGGCGTAGGCAGAAATGAGCGGAATCTCTTCACCTTCGCGGGCGTAGGTCGGCACGCCCTCGAGGCTGGTTTGCAACATGACATCGCCAGGGGCATAGCGGTTACGCATCTCCAGCGCCAGCCATGCCGGATGCGGTCTGAAACTGCCCGCTTCTGGCATGGTGTGCGAACTCCAAGCATCGCCGCCGCCCATTGCAAAATATTCCTGGTGGGCATAGCCGTTGAGACTGGAATACAACCAGGCATCCAGAGCGCTCACTCCCATGCCTAATGATTTCCCATACAATTCCGAAATCGCCACTTGCTCATCCGTGCCTTGCCCTGGCACATAATAGCCACTGGGACCGCCTTCATAGGCAATCGGGCGATAGTTGGCGCGATTTTCGGCTGCCAGTTGGTTGCGCACGGCAGCTATATTCTCAATCAGCGGGAACATCGTCAGGTACGCACCGACCAGGGTTTCCTGCATTCCATGGTCATCAAAGGTCTGGAATGGCTCCTCGCCGGTTTCCCATTTGGGTCCAACGTAATTGGCATGCCCAAGATAGGCGGTTACTGTGGGGGCTTGTTGTGCAGCCAACTCGCCGTAAGAATCGCCCCACTCGTTCAGGGAAGCCTCGTAATTGGCGTTCAACGCAAATTTGATTTTGCTGCCGAGATGGTACTCGCTCCACCAGGGTTGGGCGGCAACATTTTGGACAAAGTAATGCTCTGCAAACAAACCGTATTCACGCCCACCTGAATGTATCCAGCCAGGGCGACCAAAACCATCCCAGCCAAAGCCACCTACGCCAGCGTGCCAGGTTTCGTTGCCAAATTCGAGCACAATTTCGCGGAATTCATCGGTCCAAGGCGTACCGCTGCCACGCTGCTGAGAACGCAAATAAGCCCAGGGTTTGATTTGTGGAGTGTCAACTGCCGGGTCGTAGGGCACACCGAGATATTCCACCAGTTGCAGCCATTCAATTTCGGTATATTCTTCCGAAAGCGTGATGTAGGGCACGGCGCGGTTTTGAGGATTGTCACCCGTTGCCAGAGTAAGGTTGAGCGCCTGCGGAACGGTAACGGTTTGCCCGTTTGCAGGCTGGATATTGTAGATAAAATCTAACCGGCTATTGGCGTAATTGGAAAGCAAATGCGCCATGTCAGAATGACCAACATAGGTGGTGGTATAAAATCGCAGAGCCGGTTTAATGCCGCTGGCAGGCAGCGCATTCATCACAGATTGAAAGGTGGTTTGATTGGGGGTAAACGGGCTGAATTGGTGCTCCGCATCGTAACGATAGACGATGAAATTGTCGAGCCAGAGACGGCCCGGTCCTTCGATGACCTGAATCCCTACATCGGCGTGACCCTGGGCGGCGGATGGGTATGCGGGGGCGACAAAGTCGTAGGTGAATTTTTGCCATTGGTCGGTCACCTGCCAGGCGGCGCTTTGTGTCAGGCTTTCATAAGGACCGCCGGCATAAAAACGTACACTTGCGTTGGCAAGCCCCTCCTGCCGCAGCCAGACCTCGGCGCGGTAGGTTGCTCCAGGCGTGAGTTGACTGTACCATTGCCCTTCACCCTCATCGTGGCCATGGAAAAGATACTGCCCGGCACGCCCGCCAGCAGGGGAGAGAATAGTCAGTTGCAGGCAGGTTTCACCCGGTTCACTAAAGTCGTTGGGCAAACTAGCGGGGTGAGGCACAAGCGCAGCGCTCATTTCTTCGGGCTGGACACTCAAAATGTTCACGTTCTCAACAAACCACTCGTGTAAGCGCGTGTTAACTTGCGACTTCGGAAGCAGTTTTTTTTCAACGGTGATGATGGCATGGTCGCCGTAAGCCAGTCTAAGTGTTTCATCTGAAAGATAAACACGATTCGCGCCATCTTCAGAACCATCAGCGACCCAACCGCCCGCCGGAACCTGAGTTTCGCCAAGGAATATCACATGATCTGCGCCGCTGACATCTTCCAGGGCTGTACCACCGCCATAGGAAAGCGGCTGACCGCTGGCATCCACAATCCGGTACAGGCGCACGGTCGCGCCATCGCCAAACCCGGCTGCGTTTTGGTCAAACATGTGTATGCCGCCCAAACTCTGTTCCCACTCCATCCAACCGGAGCCAGTCTGTTCCACGCGCACCAGGTAACGGGCAATGGCTGGCTCCATGCCGCTGCCCCAAATCAGATTATTGGTGAGCAGATTAGTGCCGCCGGAGAGAAAGTTCAGGTTTACCCCTATCGGTTCGATATCATTTGCAACGATAGTATTACTGATGCTGATTTTGACGGGCGGCAGGCTGGCGGAGTTGGAGATAATTTCTAGGGTGGGGAGACTTTGAAGGGTTGGGCTGAAGATAATTTCTGTCGTGGGAAGGCTTTGCAGGGTCGGATCGGCAGTCAATTGTTCTATCGGCCCACAAGACGCAAGAAAACAGGCTGCTAAAAGTACATAAATTACAATGGTCGAAGCTATAGTGGAAAAGCGACCGGGTCTCATCATTGCGAATCCTTCCGCTTTTGGAAAAAGACGATCAAAAGCAACATGCCAAGGTTGAGACCAATCAGGACCGCCCAGCGCGCGCCGAGAGTACCTTCCAGGCTGGGGCGAAAATCGTCAATAATGAGCTTGAGCATGACTTCAGCGCCTGAAATCGCCTTTTGGCGGTCTCTTTCCCAGGTGCTTTTTTCCTCGCCATAGGTTTCCATCTCATCGGCATAGCCCGAAAATTGAGATTTGGAATCTTCCGCCAGGGTTTCGCCTTGCTCTTTCTGCTGGTCGAGGTAGGTCTCGAACTGATCCTGGGCCAGGTCGGAATAATCCTTTTCCTGTTGGCTGCGCTGGTCGTAATAGGTGCTCATTTGTTCCTGGCTGGCGGCCATATAACTGGGCAAGTCAGGATAAGGCCCGACACCCAACGGGGGAATCGGCGTGAAAGTGGCGACCGGGGTGAAGGTGGGCAAAGGCGTCAGGGTTGGGTAAGGCGTCAGGGTCGGCAAACTGGTCGGTTCGACCGGTTTTTGGGGGACATCCTGGGCCAGGGCCGCTTTTGTTTCATCGTCATAGTAACTTTTCGAGTACAGCCCGGGAATCCCGGTGCAGCGCTCAAAGAGGTGGCTGCCCATGCAAGTACATTCATCCTTTTCTTCATCGGTCAGCAGATTCCGCTCGTCTTCCGGGAGCATCCAGCAGGCATCCGCCGCCAGGGCCTCGCCCATTTTGGTGGCTCGCACAAAACCTTCAAAAGTCCAGCGGGCGGGGATGATGATCGAGATCACTTCGCCGCCGGGAATCTGTTTAAGCGGCAGCAAAACCCCGGTAAACATAAACTGTGGCACCAGCACCGCGATGACGACGATCAGCGCGGCGTTCTGGTTGGGCACACCGGCCGAAACCATCAAGCCGGTCATATACCCGGCCAGAATCCCGAGGATCATCGTGACCAGCAGGCCGATATAGCCACTGACACCCGGGACGATCGGCTTGGTTAACAGGATAATGAAAAACAGCATGACGCTGCCCTGATAGATGGCGAGCACCACGCCCACCCAGAGCTTGGAAAGAATATACGGGAAGATTTGCAGGTTGACCGCCCGCTCCCGTTTATAGATATCCGCTTCTTTGACAATTTCGCGCACGCTGCTGAGCGACCCGACCAGGATGGCGATAATGGCCGACATGAACCAGACGACCAGGATTTTGGCCGCCTTGCCGGTGACCGGGTCAAATAAATCGTCGCCCCAAATGAAATTCATCAAACCCAGCAGGGGCGCCAGGGCCAGCATCAGCCCGAGCGTGACCTTATCCTGGAAGATGATTTTGAGATTGCGCGCCGACAAAATCTGGAACTGGCGCAAGGCCGAAACCTGGCGCTTCTTGGTGGGTTTCGGAGCCGAAGACGGCTGTTCGGCAGGCGGCTTGGCGGGCGCTTCTTTTTTGGCGCGGTAATCCAGGAAGCGCTGCGACCAATCGGCCGGGCTGCCCCGCTCAAGATCGTTCAGAATCCGATAGACATCATCGAATTCGATTTTCTTTTCCAGGCGCTCCCGGTCCAAACGGAATTGGTCAAAATATTCCAGCGCATCTTCCGGCGGGCCATAGAAAGCCAGGTAACCGCCCCGCGCCATGATAATGACTTTATCGCACAAGATGACGTTCTTGGTGGCATGCGTGACGATAAAAATCGTCCGGCCCTGGTCCGCCAGGCGGCGCAGAAGTTTCATCATGTCGTATTCGGTGCCCGGATCGAGCCCGCTGGTGGGTTCATCCAGGAAAAACAGGCGCGGTTTGGTGAGCAGTTCGACCCCGATCGAGACCCGTTTGAGCTGTCCGCCCGAGAGACGGGAGATCGGCAAAGCCCGCCGCTCACTCAGCCCCAATTCGCCCAGGGTTTCATCGACGGCGGCCTGGCGTTCAGCGGGAGACGTATCCGGCGGCATGCGGAGCTGCGCCGCATAATCCAGCGCTTGTTCCGGGGTCAATTCCAGGTGGACAATGTCTTTTTGGGGCACATAGCCAATATCATTCCGGAACATATCGTAATTCCGATAGAAATCGACCCCGTTGACCAGCACCTGGCCGGAAGTTGCCCGGCGGAAGCCGTTGAGCGCATCCAACAAGGTGGTTTTCCCCGCGCCGCTGGTGCCGACGATGGCGACAAATTCGTCCGCGCCAATCGACAGGCTGATCTCTTGGAGCAGGTTGGTTTTGGGATTCACCTGCTTGTTCAATTTAACCGCTTCGATGGTGACCCCAGCCTCGGCGGTGCCCCTCAGCTCGACCCCGGTAAACAGGAATTCGTACGGGCCGATTTTGATTTTGTCATTCGGCTTGATTAATGTCGGTTCGTCGAGCGCCTGCCCATTGATGTAAACCCCATTGGCCGAATGCAAATCCGTGACCCGAAAACGAGTGCCCATCCGTTCGATGACCGCATGGTAACGGCTGACGGTCGGATGCTCCAAGACGACCCCATTTTCGGGATCGCGCCCAATCACGATCCGGTCATCCTGGTCGCCAAATTTCAGGGGAAAGTTGTGCCATTCCACGCCAATTTCGGCCCCGGCCATGAAGAGCGTGCCCATGGGCGCGGGTTTGCTCGGTTCCGGGGCGGCTGGCTGAGCCAGGTCGAGACCCGGTGCGGCTTTCTCGGCCGGGAGGGTTGCGCCAGTTCCTTGCAGCTCAAAGAGAAAGTCTTCGATCAAAAAACTTTCGCCGACCAGGATGGGAATCTTTTGATTAGGCGCAATCCGCTCGCCATTTTTGCTAACCCCATTCCGGGAGCCCGGATCGAGCAGATAGACGCGGTCCTGGTCGAGGCTGAGGATGGCATGCTGCCGCGAAACGGTCTGCGAATTCAAGGGCAGATTGGCATCTTCCCCACGCCCAATCACCAGCCGGGGCACATCCAGCCGGGTTTCCTGCCAGGGGCCTTCGGTCTGACGCCAGGCCAGTTTATATTTGGGCGGATTTTCGGTTTCCAACTGAACCTGGAGACGATAACTTCCCAGGCTGATGACCTGTCCACTCTCGAGGGTCACGCGCTCACGGGGAAGTAGAGGGGTTCCGTTAACCTGAGTCCCGTTGGCAGAACCCAAATCCACGAGCGTAACCACACCCTGGCGAAGTTCCAACTGGGCATGCCGCCGGGAAATCAACGCATCCTTGAGCAGGATGTTACAATCTTCGACCCTGCCGAGGGTGTATTCCCCATCAGTCAGAACCATCACCTGCTCCGGCTTTTGCAGGTTGGAGATTTTTATTTGATAATTCCAGTTCTTTTCCACGAAGTTTTCCTCCAATGACAGTTCAGATCTAAAAAATATCAGGTCAACTGACTGGACGGGGTATCTCCTGAGAGGCCCTCCAGAAAACCCGAAGCCAGCATGTAATTGACGTAGGTTTTGATCAGGTTGGCATCGACTGGCGGACAGGCAATGCCACTGCCAGCCAGGGCTTGCAGGGTATTCCGACAATCCACCTGCTGCTCGACCTGCTCCGGCCGGTCGCTGGAAAAGAAGGGCAACATCGGCAACAGTTCGTTTTTCAGACCCTGTTGGAACTGGTCAATCAGGGCTGACCGCCAGGTTCGATACGGAACCTCTTGCAGCACGGAGCCGACGGAACCCGCCCAGTTGACCACCTGGTTTAATTGCGTCGCTTGCGGATTGGTCAGGTGATAGACCTGGCCCAGGGTCTCCGGTTGCTGCGCGAGTTGGACAATCGCCCGGCTGACATAATCCACGGGAACAATGTTGAACTCCCGGTTGCGGTCCGGGTACTGCCCCAGTTGGAAGCTGCCCTTGACCAGGCGGCTGGTCAAATCCTGGTGATTGGTGACGCCCGTCTGGCTGTGACCGCCGATCAACCCGGGGCGATAAATGGAGCCCGGCAGCCCGCGGGCCTGCGCCTCGCGGATCAGCTGCTCAGCCACCCATTTGGTTTGCATGTAACCGCCGCGCAGGTTTTGCGGTTCGGGCCAATCGCTTTCGTAAATCACATCATGACGACTCTGGCCAGCCGCATAAAAGACGGCAATGGTAGAAACGTAATGCACCGGCTTGATTTTCGTCTGGTAAGCCAGGCGCAAAATCTCCTGCACGCCCAGAACATTGACCGTTTTCAGCGCGGCATAGGGCTGCAACAGGTTCAGAACCGCCCCATTCTGGTAAATCACGTCAATCTCGGCAGCAAGCTGCTCGAATTGCTGGTCCGACAGGCCCAGGCGAGGCTGGGACAGGTCACCCGGAACCGGTTTGATCCGCGTCTGCAAGCGGTCATCCCATAAACCGTAATAGGATAAATTCTCCCGCAGGCGTTTCCCGGCTACTTCCACCGTTGCGGCCCGCACCAGGCAGTAGACCTCGGCCGAGGTGTGTTGCAGCAGGTCCGAGAGCAGGAAAGCCCCCAGGAAACCGGTCGCCCCGGTCAGCAAGACCGCCCGAGCCGGGGTAGCCGGAGGCAGGGCATTTTCCTGCGGATAAATCGCGGGGTCAAGTTGGGCTTCGGCGGATAGGTCGACCTGGGTCTCAGCCTGATCCAGGATCCCGGCCCAGGGGGAGGCCTGAGCGGCAACCGGCTGGTCCGGCTGGAGCTCGGCGGCAGTGACGATTTTCTCCAAAATAACCGCCGCGACCGCCTGCAGGGTGGAACTACTCAACACGTCGCTGACTGCAAGGGATAGGTTGAGCTGCTTGTCGATGGAGGCGATGAGTTCGATGGACATGAGCGAATCCAGCCCGAGGCTGGAAAGGGAGATGGTCGGGTCAATTTTGGCTTCGTCCGTGCCCAGAACATCCGCCACGCTTCGGATGAGGAACTTCTCCACCAGCGCCAATCTTTCTGACGGGGCAGCGGCCATAATCTTGGCGGTCAGTTCGGCATCCACCTGGCTGGATTGATCCTGCCGGGCAAGCTCATTAAAGACACTGGTCTGGATGCCAGCCAGATAACCGCTCAATTGATGCCAATCGACCGAGGCCACGCCCACCTGCTTCCCATCCAGCGCCAAGAGCGACTCCAGGATTTGCAAGGCAGCATTGGTCGAGAGCGGTTTGATGCCGACCGCTTCCAGATAACCGGCCATTTCGCGGTGACGCTCCATAAAACCGGCCCCGGATAAAATCCCCCAGTTGAGGGTGAGCGCGGGTAAACCTCGCGCCCGGCGGTAATATGCCAGGGTATCCAAAAAAGCATTGCCAGCGCTGTAATTGGCTTGTTTGGTGGTTCCAAGCATACTTGAGATCGACGAGAAGCAGATGAAATGCTCCAGGGGCAGGTTAAGCGTGGCTTGATGCAAATTCCACGCGCCCAGGATTTTGGGGTGAAAAGCGCGCTTGAAACCGGCCTCGTCCAGATCCGCCAGCAATTGATCATTCAAGACCATGGCGCTGTGAATCACCCCGGCCAGGGGCGCAGGACCGTTTTGCAGCTCGCGCACCACCCGTTCCACATCTGCCGCAAGGGTGACATCGCCGCGCAGGTCCAAGACCGTCACGCCCTCGGCGCGGAGCTGCTCAAGCGCCTCCCGGGCAGCCGCATCGGGCGGACCGCTGCGCGTCAGCAATCCCAGATGACGAGCGCCCTGGCGTGTAATCCATTTGGCAACTTCCAGGCCAAAGCCGCCCGCCCCACCGGTGATCAGATAGCTGGCATCGGGCCGAAAGAGTTGCCCGGCCTCAGCGTTACGCCCCACCGGAATCTCAGCCACCTGGAACGAGAGCACGTTTTTGCCAACATGTTTCCCGGCTGCCATGTAGCGGAAAGCTTCCACCGCCTCGGTGATCGGGAAGCTGGTGTGGGGCAAGGGGCGATAAACTTTCTGCTCAAATTTCTGTCGCAGGATTTTAAAGATTTCAACAAAAACGGCCGGGCGGTTTTCCATCAGTTGAGCCAGATCGATGATGAAGACCGAAAGATTGTTCCGTAGCGCTTCCAGGCCAATCTTGCTGTTGCCATAAACATCAATCTTGCCAATTTCCAGATAGCGGCCAAAGGGAGCCAGTACCGCAAAATTCTTGGGAATGAAATCCCCGGCCAACGAGTTGAGGACGGCATCCACGCCGCGCCCACCCGTTACACGCAGGATTTCATCGGCAAAATTCAGCGAACGCGAGTCGAAGATCTGCGTCACGCCCTGTTCCCGGAGCAGTACCCGTTTTTCGGGCGTCCCGGCGGTGGCGAAAATCTCCAACCCAATCTCTTGGGCTATCTGAATCGCGGCTTGCCCCACCCCGCCAGTAGCGGCATGGATGAGAACCCGCTCGCCGGGCTGCATTCGCGCCAGCGAAACAAGGGCGTAGTAGGAAGTCAGGAAAACAGTTGGCAGGGTGGCGGCTTCCTCCAAACTGAGATGAGCCGGAATTTTGAAAACCTCCCGCTGGTCAACCGTCAGATGCGAGCGGAAAGCGTAGGGA
>DYPU01000015.1 GCA_020719725.1 Anaerolinea sp.
TACCATAAAAAACCAAAATAAATTAGAATCGCTTAACCACAAAAAAGGATAATAGCCATGTTTGACTCCCCTCACCGCCGCTATAACCCCCTGACCCGCGAATGGATTCTGGTCTCACCGCACCGCGCCAAACGCCCCTGGCAGGGCCAGGTCGAAAAGACTGCCCCACCCTATCTACCCAACTACGACCCGACCTGCTATCTGTGACCTGGCAACGAACGCGCGGGAGGTCTCCACAATCCCCAATACACCGGCACATTTGTCTTCGAAAACGACTTTGCCGCGCTGCTTCCCAAAGCGCCAGGTGACAACCCCCTGCCCTCTGCCACCCAAATATCTGACAGCCTCTTCCAGGCCCAACCCGAATCTGGCGTCTGCAAAGTCATCTGCTTCTCGCCGCGCCACGATCTGAGTATCCCCCAACTTAGTCTCGATCAGGCCGAAGCCGTGATCGAAACCTGGACGAACGAAACCGCCGCGCTCTTCAAACGGCCCGAAATCGCCTATGTGCAAGTTTTTGAAAACAAAGGCGCGGTCATGGGCTGCTCGAACCCACACCCGCACAGCCAAATCTGGTCGCAATCGCAGATTCCCACCGAACCCGCCAAAGAACTCGCCAGCCAAAAGGATTACTACGCCGAACATGGCCGCCCGCTGCTGCTCGATTACTTAGAAGAAGAACACAAACGTAGCGAACGCATTCTCGCCAGCAACGAGCACTTCACCGCCCTGAGCCAGCCCGAACGGTGCGCCCTGGCCGATATTTACCAAAAAGTCACCATTCGCTACGACAACCTGTTCGAAATCTCCTTCCCCTACTCGATGGGCTTCCACCAAGCCCCCAATGACGGCCTCAATCACCCCGAATGGGTGCTGCACACCCACTTCTACCCGCCGCTCTTACGCTCGGCCACCGTGCGCAAGTTCATGGTCAGCTACGAAATGCTCGGTATGCCCCAACGCGACATCACCCCCGAACCCGCCGCCGCCCGCCTGCGCGAACTACCTGAAATTCACTACACCAAGAGACAACCATGCACCCCAAAGACCTCGTCACCAGCACCTTCCGACAGCGGTTTGACAAAGAACCGACCTTCGTTGCCCTTGCGCCGGGACGCGTCAACATTTTGGGCGAGCATGTTGATTTTAACGATGGATTTGTCCTACCCGCAGCCATCGACCGCGCAACCTACATCGCCTTCGCCCCAGCCGAGTCCGGTTCGGAACACTCCACCCTCGTGGCTGTCGATTTTGGCGAGGAAGCCTCGTTTACGCTGGAAAGTATCGCCACCAAAACCAACACAGACGGCGCTGCGCTGCCCGAATGGGCCACCTACCCAGCGGGCGTGGCCTGGGCGCTGAAAGAGTCCAGCTTAACGGTTCCCGCCATACAGGCAGTATTCGCCTCGGATGTGCCGCGCGGCGCGGGATTAAGCTCCTCGGCCTCGGTCGAAATGGCCTTTGCCATCGCCTGGCAAACCCTAAGTAAATGGGAACTCCCGCCCATGCAGCGTGCCCTGCTCGGTCAAAAAGCCGAGAACCAATACGTTGGTGTCAACTGCGGAATCATGGATCAGTTCGCATCGGCCTGCGGCATCTCAGGCAAATTACTGTTGCTCGACTGCCGCTCGCTCGAATGGCAGGTTTTGCCCGTCCCCGAAGATGTGGCCATCGTGATTGCAGACACCTGCGTGCGGCGCAAACTGACCGATGGGGCTTACAACCAGCGCCGCCAGGCCTGCGAAGACGCGGTAAAAATCTTGTCGCAACACCTGCCCAGCGTAAAGGCGCTGAGAGATGTCAGCGTAGACGATTTCAACCGGCTCAGCGACCAGCTTCCGGGGGTGGTCGAGAAACGCGCGCGGCATGTGGTCGAAGAAATTGAGCGCTCGCGGCGCGCCATCCCTCTTTTGGAGCAAGGCAATATCCGCGAATTCGGCCAGATCATGAACGAGTGTCACGCCAGCCTGCGCGATCTGTACGAAGTTTCGATCCCTGAACTGAACGTGATGGTCGAGATCGCCCAAAGCCTGCCCGGCTGCCTGGGCGCGCGCCTGACCGGGGCCGGATTCGGCGGCTGTACCGCCAACCTGGTCGAGAAATCGGTTGCCGAGGCCTTTGCTGCCGAACTGGCGCAACAATATGAAGGGAAAACCAGCCTGAAACCGGAGATTTATATTTGCAAGGCGTCTGATGGGGCCCGGTTGGTGTAGACTCTAGCTAGGGTTAGCGTGAAAGAGCGATGCGGCTCGGCATGGTCGGCCACCTGGTAGCTGATCCCCGGCGTGAGAACAAACTTGCGGCCACCGGCCAGCTCGGTATGGAGTTCGCCTTCCAGACAGAGCAGGATGTGGCCTTTGGTACACCAATGGTCGGCCAGGTAGCCGGGACTATATTCCACCATGCGCACTCGAATGTTATCGAACTGTTGTGTTCGCCAGGTTGCCGTGCCTGTTTCCCCGGCATGTTGTGTGGGTTCAATCTGCGACCAATCGCTAAGGCCAAAGGGGATGTTTTTCATGTCCATGTTTGTGTTCCTGGCTTGGTTTTAAGGGGACATTTCTTCAACAGCATCAACTGTTCGACATCCCGCACCTCTTCTTCTGTGGTGACAGGAATGAACAACCATTTGCCGTCATGCAATTGGGGCGTGTCTCTTAACCTGCCGCCCGCCTTCGCGCCCAACTCCAGCGTCAGCGCTTTTTCAACCTGCTCTTTTCCCAGCACAACCTGGGCGACAAAACTTCCGCTTTATGGATACAGTGAAACCAGCGCTTTGCCGCTCTTGCGATACCACAAATTCCAACCGTAATTTTTGCCGCCGTAGCTCAAATCCCCGGCTATTTGATAGTTATCAGCGATAAAGCCAATCAGCTTTGTCCAAAGCGGTAAAGCTGGCCCCAGCACAGATTCGATTTCACTTGCCAAAGGCTGCGCTAACTTAGCTCCAAAATAACTGATCGTCATGACAAATCATCCTTTTGCTTTCAAGCAGCCGTTAAAACATTTGCTTTTAGCCCAAACACTATACAAAACCTGCCACAGAAAAGTCACCTGACATGGGTCATCAACCAGCCCCTTGCCACTTTCAGCGAACTATCAGACAGGTTCTTCAACGCCGCATCTGGTTCGATCCGCGTGCTGAAGGTCGCCTGCACTTTACATCATGGACAATTTCATCAACCAACATGAAGCTGTATTCAACGCTACCTGAAAGCCAGGCTGCACGAAAAAATAAAGCAAAATAAGGCCCAAGACTCGCGGGAGAACGCCCCAGTTACGTTTTCGCCTTCTTTCTTTAAGTCTACGCGAACTTTTTTGCTCGGTTTTTAAGATTCAGGCCGGTTTTAAACCCAGCCTTAGCCGGTTAATATCGGCTTTTTGCTATTTTCGTTAAGCGCAAGTGGATTGAGTAATTTCAGTAGAGTCATCAATACAATGAATCATTTCTCGCGCTCAGCAACGAGTTCATCTTGGGTGTTTTCACAAAAAACGGCAGTGCCAGAAAAAAAAATTATGGGACGTTCCAGGTTTGGCCGCCGTCATGGCTGACGAATAACTGGCTCTGAAAGTTTTCGTCGAAACCAAGCGCCCAGCCCGTTTGCGGAGAGACAAATTTCAACTGAGTTGGGCTAAATCCATCAGGCAGATTGGAACTAACCGTCTGCCAGGTTTGGCCGCCATTCGTGGTGGTGTAAAGCGCACTCTCAGCCCAAACCCAACCCGTTTGCAAATCGATAAAACTATAGGCATTGGCATTACCGAGCGGGTTGGAGGCCTGCCAGGTTTGACCGCGGTCGGAACTGCTAAAAAAGATGGCTTGTGAGCTATCTGGCAGGCTTAAATGAACCGGAATAAGAATATGCTCAACATTGCCGGAAAAAATAAGCGGAGTTTCAGTAATTGCCATATAGCCGCTGATAGTGGCGGGCAGCGGCAAGGGCTGGAGCGTCCAACTTCGCCCGGCATCAGGCGTGCGGTAGAAAAAGATGTCATTTTCAACGGGACGGCTGCCGCCGATGAAACCCAGTTGGGCATCCAGAAAAGCGGGCATGCTTTTTTGTCCGCCAAAAGGCAAGCTGGCCGTACTGGTTTCACCGGGAACATGAGCAAAGTTTTTTTGCCAGTTCTGGCCGCCATCCAAACTTTGATAAATAGCGATGCCTTGCGAGCCTGCCGCCGCGCCCAGGTCTACCGCCGCAAAGAGCGCGGTTGGGTTGAGCGCAATAATTTTTGCATTGCTAAAGGGGACATCGTTTTGCTGCCAATCTTGGCCGCCATTGTTGGTTTGAATCAGCCGCCCGGCAAAAGTTTCGGGGTTGGATACCAGCAAATAGATGGTTTCTGCGCTGTAAAAACTGGCGCTGACGGATGTCTCACCGGCATTAAACGGAGGCGAAAGTAGCTGCCAGGTTTGGCCGCCATCCAGCGTGCGATAAAAACCCTGCTCGGCCCGCCCCCAACCGTGGGATTCGTCGAATAGCGCAATTTCAATCAGCGCGGGCGCTGCAATCGCAGCCAAAACAGGCTCTTCGGTAACAGCCACAGTCGGCAAGGCCGTGGAGGTGGCGGTTAGGGCGGGAACCAGCGTCGGCGTAGCCAAAAGAATAAACGGAGTCTGGCTGGGCGCAGGCGCAGGCTGAGTAGGCTGAATCAGGCTTGGAACCTGAATACAGGCCGTCAAATTGAAGAAAATCAGTACAAAAAGATAGAGTCTTTTCATGCGCTGGCACCCAAATACTCAATAATCGTGGCTTCGCCCTGGCCGACCCCAACGCAGAGCGTTGCCAGGCCATACTTGACTGTTGAACCGGAAGCGGCGCGGCGTTTCATTTCGTGCAGCAAGGTGGTTAAGATGCGCGCGCCAGAGCATCCCAACGGATGACCTAGCGCAATTGCGCCGCCGTTAACATTATAAAGCGCCGGGTCAATCCGCAGGTCTTCAATAACTGCCAGCGCTTGCACGGCAAAAGCCTCGTTCAGTTCAACCAGGCCCAGATCGCTGGCCTTCAACCCGGCCCGCGTTAATGCTTTTTGGGTCGCAGGAACAGGCCCCAGCCCCATCACGCGTGGCTCCACCCCAGCGGCGGCCATTGAGACAATTCGCGCCAGCGGCTTCAGCCCAAGTTGGGCGGCTTTGGCGGCGCTCATTACCAGAACTGCCGCTGCGCCATCATTCAGACCAGATGAATTTCCAGCGGTGACGGTTCCACCTTCTTTTTTGAAAGCCGGTTTAAGGCGCGCCAGGCTTTCAGTGGTCGTATCCCGGCGCGGGCGTTCATCTTTGGTAACCAGAATCGGGTCGCCTTTACGCTGTGGCACAGGAACCGGGATCATCTCGTCGTTAAATTTGCCAGAATCGCTGGCAGCAATTGCGTTTTGGTGCGAACGGGCCGCAAATTCATCTTGCATTTGGCGGGTCAGGTGTGGACGTTGAGCAGCGATGTTTTCGGCAGTTTCGCCCATGGCATCGGTTCCATACAATTCTTTCATGCGCGGGTTTGGATAACGCCAGCCAAGAGCCGTGTCATAGGCGGTCAGGTTGCCAAAGCCAAAGCCTTCTTCCGCTTTGGGCAGTGAATAGGGCGCGCGCGACATCGACTCGACGCCACCCGCCAAATAAATATCGCCATCTCCATTACGAATGGCGCGTGCCGCTATATTAACCGCCGCCAAACCCGAAGCGCACAGGCGATTGACAGTAAGCCCTGGCACGCTGGCTGGAATTCCGGCCAGTAACAAAGCCATCCGGGCCAGGTTGCGATTATCTTCCCCGGCCTGGTTGGCGCAGCCAAAAAGCACTTCTTCCAGACTGGCCGGGTCGATCTGATTACGTTCCAAAATGGCATTCATTACCAGCGCGGCCAAGTCGTCGGGCCGAATTTTAGCTAAACTGCCACCCAATGCGCCAATTGGGGTGCGAAGGGCATCGATTATGACTGCTTCTGGCATGGGAATTCCTCCAAATTTGCGGTTCTTTGATCGTCAAAATGCCAAAAACCACCCCATTTAGGCGGTTTTGGTTCAGGCCTGTAATAGTTCCCAATCGTTTAGCTTCTCGTCCATTTCTTTTTGCACGGCTGCATATTCCGCGCCAAGCCTGATCACTTCGCCAGGGTTGTTCGATAAATTTTCTAGCTTTCGCCCAATTTCAGCCAACCGGGCTTCCAGGTCTGCAATCCGATTTTCAATTTCTTGCAATTGGGCCTTCTTTTTTCTTTCTTCTTTTGCATTTTGCTGGCGTTCACGCTGTACATGGGTATCTTTGGCCCGCACAACTTCGCCTTCTGCCGAAACCAATCCCGCCAAACGTTCACGCTCTTCTTTGCGCTGCGAATACGTTCCGTTAAAAACATCCAATAAAGGCGATCCGGCATCTGCCGGAATTTCCCAGATTTGCGTCGCCAATGCATCGACCAGATAGCGGTCGTGGGTGACGAGCAAAATCGTGCCCTGATAGGCTTCCAATACCTGTTCCAAAATTTCCTGTGATGGAATATCAAGGTGATTGGTCGGCTCGTCCAACAAAAGCAGGTTGGTATCTTGCAGGGCCAGTTTTGCCAGGGCCAGGCGGCCCCGCTCGCCGCCGGAAAGCACATTCACCTTCTTGAAAGCATCATCGCCGCTAAACAGGAATTTTCCCAAATACTGACGAGCATCTGCTGGCAGCATGGTAGGCGCGGCGGTCTGAATTTCCTGAATGAGTGTGTTATTGGGGTTAAGTCCCTCATGCGCCTGGGCAAAATAGCCAATATGCAGGCTTGCGCCAAGCATGGCTTCACCAGCCAGCGGTTCCAATTGGCCCAAAATCGTCTTCAAAAAAGTGCTTTTGCCCGCGCCATTTGGGCCAATCAGGGCGGCACAGTCCCCACGGCGCAATTCAATATCAGGACAGCGAAAAAGCGGTTTGTCCGGCCAGCCCACCAAAATATCTTTGGTGCGGATGACCAGTTCACCTGAGCGGTAGCCGCTGCGCAGGTGTAGATGGAGCTGCGGCGGACGCACATCTGGCAGACGCAGGGCGCGCACCCGTTTTTCGGCCTCTTCCACCCCAAAGGAACTGGTGGTGGTATCCACCTGCCCAGCGGTTTCGCTCCAACGTTGATTCATCACTGCGTCCATGCCAACCTGTTCAATGGCCTGCACCACTCGCGTCAGGCGGCGCAATTTCCCTTTGGCCTGCACTGTATTCTGTCCGGCAATATTTTTCTTAATATAATCCATGTCTTTGAGTAGTTTTTCTTTTTCACTGTCAAAGACCTCCTGACGGCGTTCCCAGCGATCCTGGCGCTGACGCAGGTAGTGGCTGTAATTGCCGCGATATTCTTCCACACCCGCTGCCGTCATCTCTAAAATACCGTTGGCGGCTTTATCGAGAAAATACCGATCGTGTGAAACAATCACCGCCGCACCCTCCCATTGACTCAGGTATCCTTCCAGCCACTCGACCGCTTTCATGTCAAGGTGATTGGTCGGCTCGTCGAGCAGAAGCAGGTCTGGGTCTGAAAGTAGCAATTGGGCCAAAAAAGCGCGGGTGCGCTGTCCACCCGATAAGTGGTCAAGCGAAAGCGGATAGTCGGCGCTGTCAAATCCCAGCCCACCCAAAACCTGACGAATACGAGCCTGGTAAACGTAGCCGCCGCGCCGTTCAAAATCATGTTGCAATTGGCCGTAACGTTCCAATATGGCCTGGTCGCCGTCGGCCATTTGATGTTCGAGCCGGCTAAGTTCTTCCTGCTGGCGGAGGATGTCGGCAAAAACGGATTCGCAGGCATCCCAAAGCGTTCCCGTCATTTTGAAATCGGCTTCCTGCGAAAGATAACCAACCCGAACGCCCCGCGACCTGTGAACTGAACCAGAGGAGGCTTCATCAACTCCGGCCAAAATCCGCAAAAGGGTGGTTTTGCCAATGCCATTTGGCCCCACAATGCCCAGGCGCGCGCCTTTGGCAATGCCAAAAGAAAGATTGGCAAAAATATCGGCATGGCCGTAAGATTTGGTGAGGGCAGAAACGCTGATAAGGGACATGGGTTTTAGCGCAGGCTGAAAACAACGACTGCGGGCTGAATTATACCCGCTTGTGATGGCGGCTTCCGCGTTGAAGTCCAAGCCAACATTTGGCAGGATCGTTTTTATGGCCGAAATTCCAGCGTGGCATAGAACATAAATTCAGCTATACTTGAACGAAACAGGAGTGACTATGGCGAAATCAATAACTCGTTATGTTTGCCAGCAGTGTGGGCGCGTTTCGGCATCCTATATGGGAAAATGCCCACAGTGTGGTTCGTTTAGCAGCATGGTCGAAGAAATCATACACGAAGCCGGGCCAGAGAAAAGCCCCAACGCCGGACGCGGGCTGACGGGTCGGACTGCCCCGCGCCGCATCGGCGATATTAGCAGCAATTCTGAAGAACGCATCCCCGTTCCGATTAGTGAGTTTTCGCGCGTTTTGGGGGGTGGCATTGTACCGGGGTCTATTGTGCTGGTCGGCGGCGACCCTGGCATCGGTAAATCGACTCTGATGTTGCAAATGACCCTGGCAATGGCCGGGCAAAAGCGTGTTCTGTATGTTTCCGGCGAAGAATCCGAGCGCCAAATCAAAATGCGGGCCGACCGTCTGATGGAGCGTAGCGGCGATTTTCCTGACGGTTTGTTTTTGGTGACGGAAACCAACCTGCAAACCATTCTGGAGCACGTCCGCGAGGTGCGTCCCGATTTGCTAATTGTCGATTCAATTCAGACAGTTTACCTGCCAGAGTTGGATTCCAGCGCCGGGTCGGTTTCACAGGTGCGCGAATGCTCTTCGCAACTACGCGAACTGGCAAAATCGCACAATATCAGCGTCTTCATCATCGGCCACGTCACCAAAGAAGGCGCAATTGCCGGGCCGCGAGTTCTGGAACATATTGTCGATACAGTTCTGTATCTGGAAGGCGACCGCTTTCAAGCCTACCGCCTGCTGCGCTCGGTCAAAAATCGTTTTGGGGCAACCGCTGAAGTGGGTGTTTTTGAAATGCGCGAACGCGGCCTGGCCGAGGTGACCAATCCATCCGAAGCCTTTTTAGCAGAGCGGATGATTAACGCCCCTGGCTCGGCGATTGCCGTGACAATGGAAGGCACTCGTCCGCTGTTGGTCGAATTGCAAGGGTTGACTTCACCCACGCAGTTTGGCAATGCCCGCCGCACTCCCAATGGGGTTGATTACAACCGTTTGCTGATGATTGCGGCAGTTCTAACCCGGCGAGTGGGCATTAAGCTGACCGAACAGGATATTTTTGTCAACGTAGTGGGCGGCATCAAAATCGACGAGCCAGCCGCCGACCTGGCAATTGCCGCGGCTGTTTCATCGTCGATGCGGGATATGTCTGTTCGGGCCGATGCCGTGCTGATCGGCGAAATTGGTCTGGCCGGAGAATTGCGCCTGCCCGGCCAAATGCCCGTCCGCTTGCGCGAGGCTCAAAAACTTGGGTTTAAAACCGCCATTGTGCCCAAACGCTTGCGCAAAGCCGAACCCTGGCCGGATAATATTCAAATTATTGAAGCGCGCTCTGTGCATGATGCTCTGGAAATGGCCTTTGCAATTGAGCGCGAACTACCCAAAGGCCGCAAAGTGGCTTAAACGAAAGGAACAAAAATCGCCGTTTCTAAAACGAAACGGCGATTTTTGTTCCTTTTTTGCTATTCTTCGCGGCGCAAGCCCTGGCGTTGACGGGTTTGATCAATAAAATCGCGTACCAGTTTTTGGGGATGAGGCTGTGAGCCACCCATAATTAAATAACCGGGTGCCCAAAAATCACCCGACGGGTTATCGCTCTTAATGCGCGGGAAATCCTTAAAAACACGCTCCGAAGTTTGCTGGCGGATGATTCTCATAATGTAGCCGGGCGCGGTGGCTGGCGGGACGCTCACCACCCATTGCAAGTATTCGGGTCGGACTGAAATGTGTTCAAGCCGCCAGCCAAAAGCAACGCAGACTTGCGGAACCCAGGCGGAAAGTTGGTCGGCCAGGTCCCCGGTCAGGTGATGAGTATCGAAGCGCGGAACCATCAGGCAGGCGTAGTTCAGGTTATACATGGCCGGAGAGGCTGGTTCGAGCACAATCCGGTGGGCCACTTCAGTAACCGATTGCGGGCGAGTTTCCATGATGGAGAGAGGGTCCGGGCTAACTTTTTGAGCGCGAGTGGCTTCCAGTTCTTCGGCAGTCAGTTGGCGTTCTTTTTCAGCCTGGGAGCGGTTCAGTCGGGTTTGATCCAGGGCCGGGTTGGCCTGACGGCGCACCGCAGGTGAGCTTTCCCGGCTAAATTCGGGAGCAAACATGGGATGGGTGGTAACGAGCGGTTCTAAATCGGGCAAGGGGCGCGCCTGGGTACGAACAGAGGTCGATTTCTGTTCCCAGTGCAATGGAAGCGAACTGCCTTTGGGGGGCAAGGGCGGCGGAACATCCCCTAAAAGGTCTGAAATGGGAGGCAAGTCTTCCAGTTCTTCATCTTCTGGCAGCATTGCTTCTGGCTTTTGGCTGGAAAAAAGCGAAACCTGGCTGGTATGTTCGGGTGAAACTTCGGACAGGGAGCGCACAAGCTGACCAGCCTGGCTGCGGATGGTACTTAGAGGGGTCTCGGCATCAAAAACCAGCGCCAGCACCATTGAAGCAGTCAGGCGACGGGCGTAGAGCATGTGCTGGGCTTCGGTGCTTTCCAGGTGAATGAAGCGCAGTAAATCGCTTTGCGATTGGGTATCCCAATATTTTTGGACAGAGCGCGCCAGTTCTTGGGCGGCTTCGCGCGAGAGTTGACCAGCGTAGGCCCATAGTTCATTTTGACGGGTGATCAGCGCGGCTTGGGCGGAAGATTCGAGCATTAGCCGGGTTAAATGGCGCGCGGCGCGGCTGACATCTTTCAGCCAATCCAGGTCTTCGTCGGGCAGGGCAGGGTTGGTCGAAACGGCGAAACCGGCAACGGGTGGAGTGTCGCGCAGTGTGAATTGAGCGAGCAGCTTTTGCAAGTCGGGCAAGGAAACGGGTTTGGTCAGGGTGGCGCGTAAGGGTAAATCCTGTAAACGAGCCGTTTTTTGACCGGCATTGGCAATCAGTATCAGGCTAACATCCGCTTTGATTTGACGCAAGGCCAGCCCAATATCCAGCACGGAGATATCAGCATCTTCCAGGTCAGCATCAAGCAAAACGGGCAGGGGTTGGCTGGTTTGGCGCACAAACTGAATTGCTTCAGAAAAATCTGAAGTGATGGAAACCTGATGGGAGGGCAATCCCTGAGCGATGAGATTTCCAAAACTGGGTTGTGGAGATAGCACTAAAAGGGGATTTGCCATAATTAAAAGTTTATCACGCCCTGGCGGGCGCGGCAACCATAAATGAGAGCTGGATTGTTTCAATTTCACAACAAAAATGGCAAACGAGTTGTCTGACAATCTTGATTTTGATTGCCATTTATGCTATGTTTAGCCAATCTTTTTTTTGATGAGGCTTGTATGCATCGTGAACGTGTTTCTGAAAATGTTTTTTGGTTTCAATCTGAAATTTATGCGCAGGTTACGGCTGGGGTGATTGCCGGGCCGCAATGGGCAGTGGTGATTGACACACTGGCGACCCCTGAAGAAACGCTCGCCATGCGCGAGTTTGTGGAGCATGAACTAAGTTTGCAGGTGCGTTATGTGATTAATACGCACTACCATGCCGATCATACCTGGGGGAATTGTTTTTTCCCTGGAGCGACGATTCTGGCGCATTCGCGCTGCCGGGATTTGTTAGCAGAAAAGGGCGTTCCATCTCTGGAGGCGGCCAAGAAGCAAAATGCCGGGTTAAAACAAGTCAAGATTGTTTTGCCGCATCTGACGTTTGATCGCGGTGAATTAAACTTGCGGGTGGGCAAGAGAAATCTCATTCTGGCTCCGGCAATGGGGCATAGCCATGATGGGATTTCGGTGCTGGTGGAAGAAGATCGCATTTTATTTGCGGGGGATGCGTTTATGCCTCTGCCCTATTTGGTGGATGGTGATATTACCGAATTGACAGGGTCGATTAAGAAGATCGGCAAGATGGGCCTGGAAAATGTGGTGCAGGGGCATGGGGATGTTATTTTACGCGGCGAGATTGAAGCGGCTGTGAAAGAAAACCTGGCGTATCTTTCAGCCATTCGCAAGTCGGTGCGGACGGCGCTTAAGCGCAAAAATCCACTGGAGTATTTGGACGAGGTGTCAATTGAGGAGTGTGGCAAGAGCCGGGTCTATCTAGGCGGGCTGGCCGAGCTGCTGCACCGGCGCAATATGCGGGCTTTGTATAAACACATGCTCGAAAATAAAGAAAAATACGAGGGCGAAGAATAGCTCTGTGAGCAAAAGGGGCTGTCCAAAAAGGTGGGCAGGCAGCGAAGAAAATTGTGTCTATCTCACAACCTTTTATCAGGATACCCACCGCTACCGTAATCCGAAAATCATTTCCAATCACCAGTTTCGCGCCGACCACTTTGCCTATGATCTCCAGGCCGGTGAATTTATCTGCCCGAACCAACAACGCCTGACCTATCTTTAGACCGGCAAACACAAAACGGTCAACGGTTACGAGAGTGAACGACGATACTGCGAATGCCAGAGTTGCCAGGACTGTCCGCTCAAGAGCCAGGTTGGTTTCAAGCTGTTCGAATATTGCCGTCAGGCGCGGGAAAATCTCACATCGCAGAGCGGTGTTGCCTTACGCAAGAAACGCGCGCTGGATGTTGAGACGGTTTTTGGCAATATCCAGCAGAATATGCAAAAACTGGCGAGCTGACCCCGCCAGTTTTTTTGTTTTTCGCTCTTTTCAACCCTGATGGGTATTTTGGGGAACTTTCACGGATGGCTTTTTGGACAGCCCCTGTTTTATTAACGATAGTCGCCTTCGCCTTTAATTTTTCCGCGCTCCAGCCGTGAAAATAATTTTTCCAGGTTGGCTTCGGCAACTTCTTGCAATGGAATATCCAATTCCGTGGCGATTTGAGCCAAATACCAGAGCACGTCGCCCAATTCGTATTTTAGCGCGTCGCGGTCGGCGGCGCTAATTTGGCCGCCATGATCGCGGAAGATTTTTTTTACCTTACCGGCCAATTCGCCTGCCTCGTTGACCAGCCCCAGGGTAGGATAAACGATGGGGTGGTCGGTGTGAACCAGGTTCCAGGTTTTGCGCGATTCGCGCTGATAGTCGTTTAGATCGTTTAGGGTGGGCATAGTTTTTTGTTCCTTGAAGAGATTTGGAGGTTAGCCCTTC
Source organism: Anaerolinea sp. (assembly GCA_020719725.1). Lineage (GTDB taxonomy): Bacteria > Chloroflexota > Anaerolineae > Anaerolineales > Villigracilaceae > UBA8950. The sequence continues at coordinate 13,256 of DYPU01000015.1, forward strand.
ATTGTGGACATTTGCAATTCGCCGGTAAAGCCGCGCGCCATTAGAAATGACCCACGGGCATATTTCTTGGCGCGATAGAGCGATTCGTCCGCGGCCCGCAGCAGGTTGGCGGCAGAGCAGGCATGGGTGGGGTAAATGGCAATTCCACCCGAAATGCCCAGTTGGGCCGTTGCGCCATTGGGTAAAGCGCAAGAGAAACTGGCGAATCGTTCTTTTAGAAATGCGGCGGTTTGATTGGCGACTTCAGGCGTGGCTTCTGGTAAAACCATTGTCAATTCATCTCCGCCATAGCGGGCTAAAAAATCGCTGGAGCGAGAGATGGAGACCAGAAAAGTGGCGACATCGCGCAAGACCTGGTCTCCGATGGCATGGCCCCAGGAATCATTAATGCTCTTGAACCCGTCTAAATCCATCATCAACACCGCGAAGGGACGACCATGCCGCATTGAGCGATTTACCTGGTTTTCCAGATAACGATCCAGCGCGCGCCGATTGGGTAAACCAGTTAGGGTATCACTAAGAGCTTGCATTGAAACCGCTTCGTGCAGGCGAGCATTGATGATGGCAATCACGGCCTGATCTGCCAGCAGTTTTAGCAACCTTTGTTCCGCCGCAGAAAACGAGCCAATTTGCCAGCGTGAAAGGTTCATCACGCCCACAACGGTATCCACCATTAGCAACGGAATGCTGATAAGCGAGCCATTTTCAAGATTCGGCACATCTTTGTATAAAGGATGAATTTTCATTTCCTCAATAATTAACAGTTCTTTGGAATGGGCCACCAAATACGTAATTCCCTGAGGCCGGGGCGTCCAGCGTTCTTTGTTACGAACTCCCTGTCCATTCAGCGAGGCGCCAAAGTGTAATTGCCCCCCTTGATACAAATAAATATGCGCGTTGCGCGCATTTTTAACCAACTGAGTGGCTTCGGTGACAACCCCATCCAAAACAGCTTGTAAATCGAGGTTGGCCGTCAAGCTGTAGGCCAGGCGCTTCACCGCATCCAACTCTGCGGCTTGCTGCCGGATAACCGCCAACAAATTATGATGTGAGAAAATACGCGAGGCCAATACTTCGCTGATTTGAGCGTAATTTCCCTGAAAATCTGAATTGGTTAAAGTCTCAAGCAAAGCAGAAAGTAACTCTATCGAAGATAACTGCTCTGTCGTGGATAGGTTAGTTTTTTGTAAACGCTCACGAAAAGAAGAAAGCCACTGTTCTTTATTATTCATAAGTTACCATCGTAGCATAGCCGGGGTTGTGGGATGGATGTCACCATTATAAGTGACGGATGACAAATTAGAGTATGCTAGAATCATTTGGATACCCTTTTCTAACGGAGAATTAAGCATGTCAAACTCGCGTTTAACCTCGCAAACTCCCTTAAAATCCTACCGACGCGCCCTGCTGGTGGGCGCTTCCAGTGGCATTGGCGCAGCCTTGGCTCATCAACTAGCCGAAAAAGGCTACCAGGTGGCCCTGCTGGGCCGTCGTCTCGAAATGCTCGAAGCGATCTGCGCAGAAATCAACCAAAAACACGGCCAGGGTCAGGCCATTGCTTTTGCCCATGATGTTGAAGACACAGAACAAGTTCCGGCCCTCTTTGGTCAAATCGTCAAACAACTGGGCGGACTGGATACCATCATCTACAATGCGGGCATTTTACTCCCCGTCACAGTCACCGAATTTGACACTGAAAAAGACCTGCAAATGACACAAATCAACTATCTGGGCGCATTGGCCTGGCTCAACCCGGCTGCGGCCTACTTTCAGACCTTAAAAACAGGTCAAATTGTGGGCATTGGCTCGGTTGCCGGAGATCGGGGCCGAGTCGGCGCTCCGGCCTATAACGCCTCGAAAGCCGCTCTGCACACCTATCTTGAAGCGCTGCGGAACCGACTCACCCGTCGCGGTGTCCACGTTCTGACGGTGAAACCAGGCTTTGTCGCCACCGCCATGATCAAAGATTCGCCCCGCACCCTCATGGTCATCAGCCCCGAAGCAGCCGCGGCGGGCATCTACCGGGCCATGCAATCCCACCAGCAGACGGTTTATGTCCCGTTTCAGTGGGCGCTGCTCATGCAAGTCATTCGTCACATTCCGTCGTTCATCTTCCGGCGGTTATCCTTTTAGCCGATATTCAGCCTTGAATATCGAAAAACAACCCAAAAGAGCTGATATGAATCCCCAATCGTTACCCTTTGAGCGTCTTAAGACGCTCGAAAACTTCGGTCACTCTCTTCAGGCCCAATCCTACTTGTACCGGCCAACCAATGTGGAACAAATGAACGAAGTTTTCAAACAGGCCAAACAAAGTGGCCTGACTGTGGCTCTACGCGGCGCAGGCCGCAGTTATAACGACGCTGCCCTCAATGGCGGCGGCATTGTCATGGATATTCAAGACATGAATCGCATCGTCGAATGGAATCCAGAAACCGGCCTGATCACTTGCGAGCCGGGCGTCACCTTGCAAAAGTTGTGGCAACATATTTTGCCGGATGGCTGGTGGCCGCCAGTGGTCTCTGGCACGATGACCACCACACTAGGCGGCTGCCTGGGCATGAACATTCACGGCAAAAACAACTTTAAAATGGGAACCATCGGTGAGCAGGTTGTCGAGTTTAAGGCGCTGCTGCCTACCGGAGCAGAAATCACTTGCTCACCCAAACTCAACGGCGATTTGTTCCATGCCATGATCTCTGGTATGGGTATGTTGGGCGTTTTCACTGCTATCACTTTGCAAATGAAGCGGGTTTATTCTGGCATGTTAAACGTCCATGCCTGGAATGTACCCAATCTCGAAAGCCATATCCAGGCTCTTACCGAAAACGCGCCCAACAACAATTACACCGTCGGCTGGCTCGATTCGACCGCCAGCGGCGCGGGCATGGGGCGTGGTCAACTACATACCGCCAACTACTTGCCAGAAGGCGAAGACCCTAACCCAAAAAAGACCCTGCAAGTGGCTTACCAAACCCTGCCCGCCACCATGTTTGGCGTTTTCCCAAAATCCATTATTCACTACTTCATGGCCCCGTTTATGATCAATCCTGGCGTCTGGCTGATTAACACTGCCAAATACATCGCCGGAATGCGCGAGGGGCATCACCCGCAGTCACACGCCGCCTTTCACTTTTTGCTTGATTATGTGCCGAACTGGGAACTGGCTTACGGGCGCAGCGGCTTGATTCAGTACCAGTCCTTTATCCCCAAAGAGACTGTACGGGAGGCCTGGCGCGAAATTTTGACTTTGACCCAAAAACGCGGCTTACCCTCCTACCTGGGCGTCACCAAACGTCACCGCCCCGATAAGTTTCTGCTTAGCCATGCCGTAGATGGATTTTCGCTGGCTCTCGATTTCAAAGTCACCCAGGGCAACCGCGCCCGACTTTCGGCCCTGCTTCAGGAACTTGACCAAATTGTATTGGAGGCCGGTGGGCGGTTTTATTTTGCCAAAAACAGTGAAACCAGCCCCGAAACCGCCAAACGCTACTTGGGCGAGGAAACTATCGAACGCTTTAAGGCCCTCAAAAAGCGTACCGACCCCAATGGCCTGCTCGAATCAGACTTATATCGGCGTGTGTTTGGTTCATAACGAAATTAAGACAACAAAAAAGGGCGAAGTTTCGGCTTCGCCCTTTTTTGTTATTTAGGGTTAAAACAGGCCAACAACACTCAGCCAACGATTGGGTTGTAACAGGCTGACTCCGGCGGCTACCAATGCCAGAGACAGCAAAATGCTTATAAGGGTGTTGCGATACCGTTTTGGCGCTGGAGCTTTTTTCCACAGGGCGGGCAGGTGGGCGATGATGATTGCCACCAGCATCAACGTCAAATGCTCTCAGCGCTGACGCGGAAAACCAGCTCCGGCCAGGCCGTTCCAGATGAAAAACAGCAGCCCCAGCAAAAGTTGGGTATCCATTAGCCCGCCAAAGGCTGCCACCAGGCCACTGCTTGTTTTGTTGTATTCTTTTTTTTGCAGCAAGCCTTCTGTTAGCTTAAAAATTGCGCCCAGGGCCGCCAAAATGGTCAGCCAGCGCAGAATTGAATGTAGGGTAAGCAAGATCAGCATTCTATCTCCTTCTTGTTATTGTTCCACAAAATCTCCGCCGGAGACGATGCGTTTTTCGGCCAGGGTGCGTTTTTTGTCGAATTTTAAGCTCACTTCGATTTGCTGGTAGCAGTGATTGCTGCCGTCACCCATCAGCACTTTGCGGACATAGAAAGTATCGTTGCCATTGTTGCCATATTCCACGCTCAGGTCGTTATCCACATCCACCCGGCCTTCAATGACTTCGCCACAGCGTTTGCATTTGACCTGGTAGATGTAGTAGCGTTTTTCGGGCTTGGGGCTGAGTGCGCTCATTAGGTTTTTAAAGAAGCTCATTGGGGTTCCTCCTGCAAAATAAATTCGATGCGATTTAGTTCTTCTTCGCTGAAGGCCAGGTTTGTCAACGCCCCCAGGTTTTGCTCCAATTGAGCGACACTGCTTGCGCCGATTAGGGCCGAGGTGACTTGTGGTTTTCTCAAGACCCAGGCAATTGCCATTTGTGAAAGTGTTTGCTCGCGTTGTGCGGCCAATTCGTTTAACCGGTGAATTTTGCCGATATTGCGTTGAACGTCATTGGGGGTGAGCCAGACGCGCTCGGTTTTGGTGGCGCGGCTGCCAGCCGGGATTCCGTTCAGGTAACGGTCGGTCAGTTGACCCTGGGCCAGTGGTGAAAAAACAATCGAGCCGAGGCCCTGTTCGTCGAGTACATCCAACAGGCCGGTTTCGATCCAACGGTCGAACATATTGTACGAAGGTTGGTGAATCAGGCAGGGCGTGCCCAATTGGCGCAAAATTTCGGCGGCCTGACGGGTTTGTTCGGGTGAATAGGATGAGATGCCAACATATAGCGCTTTGCCCTGGCGGACGGCGGCGTCTAGGGCGCTCATGGTTTCTTCGAGCGGGGTGCGCGGGTCGAAGCGGTGGCTGTAAAAAATATCGACATAGTCCAGGCCCATGCGTTTGAGGGATTGGTTGAGGCTGGCGAGCAGGTATTTGCGTGAACCCCATTCGCCGTAAGGGCCGGGCCACATATCGTAGCCGGCTTTGGTAGAGATGATTAGTTCGTCGCGGAAGGGGGCCAGGTCTTTTTGCAGTAATTGCCCGAAGGTTTCTTCGGCGGAGCCAGGCGGAGGCCCGTAGTTGTTCGCCAGGTCAAAGTGGGTTACGCCCAAGTCGAAGGCTCGCCGGGTAATGGCGCGCGCATTTTCGAATGAATCGAGGCCACCAAAGTTGTACCATAGGCCCAGGGAGATGGCCGGTAAGAGCAAGCCGGAATGTCCGGTGCGTTTGTAGGGCATGGATTGATAACGATTTTCGAGTGGGGCGTAAAAATTCATGTTAGCCTTTCTTAAATGGGGCAAAACCTTCGCCGAGGGCTTCGTGAGCTGCGCCCACCACCATAAAGGCGCGTGGGTCGGCTTCTTGAACAATTGATTTTAGCAGTTGAACTTCAGACCGGGTGATTACGCAGTATAGGATCGGGCGGGCTGTGCCGGTATAGGCGCCTGTGCCAGAAATAAGGGTGACGCCGCGTTCCAGATCGTGCATGATTTGGTGCGTGACGATTTCCGGCTCGCTGGTGACGATCAGGGCGGTGCGGACGGTTGCGCCGCCTTCCATGGCGGTATCTACTACCAGGCCGCTGACATACAGGGTGATGACGGCGTACAGCGCTTCTTTCCAGCCAAAGACAAAACCCGCGCCTAGAATGACCAGAGAATCGGTAATCAGGTAACTCTGGGTCATCGGTACGCCGCGATAGTGGTTGAGAATGCGTGCCAAAATGTCGGAGCCGCCGCTTGTGCCGCGTCCGCGGTAGACCAGTCCGTAGCCTACCCCAGAGACAACTGCGCCATAAAGCGCATTCAGCACCAGGTCGTCGGTTAGCCCGGCGGTTGGGAAAAAGGGTAACAGCATCAACGTATCTGCAAACAAGGAAAAGGTGATGATGGCAAAGGCGGTTCGCAAGGCAAAGGCTCGTCCGCCTAAAAAGCGCCAGCCTAGTACAAACAGCGGTAAATTGCCAAAAAAGACCATCAGGCCAATCGGCCAGCCGGTGTAATAGTTGATGAGTTGTGAAATACCGCTGACTCCGCCGCTTGCCAGGTTGGCTGGAACTAGAAAAATGCGCAGTCCAATGGCCTGAGTGAGTGTACCTAGCAGAATTAAGACCAGGTCGCGCAGAAGTGGATAATATTTTTTCATTTTTTAGTTTTCACAATCTGAAATTTGGACAATGCGTCTAAAATCGACCAGGGTTCCGGCATTGTTGTATTGTTCGAGTTGGCCGAGCGGTTTAACGCAGGCTTTTTGGAGTAAAGCGCCGTGCCGGTTGGAAAATTTCAGGTCGAAATAGATGTAATCGTACCCGGCGGCTTTCAGACGATACGGGTCGGGATTGGCGACCAGGGCATCCCATTCGGGCAAGGTGGTGCCAAAATTCAATGCGGCGATGGCCGGGCGGCCCGTGACGGTGATGCCGCGTAGGTAGTTGGTATCGAAGACCAGGGTGTTTGGCTCCATTGTGTTCCAATATTTTTGATACATTTTGGCGTCCAGGTCTTCCAGAAATGCGGCGTAAATGGGGTTGGGCATGGCTTGCAATTGCACCCCAAACAGGGCCAGTCCGCTGAAGCAAGTTGCCAGCCCCCACATCATCAAGCCGACCTGGGTCTCTTCTGATTTTTGGCGCGCCCACAGCCAGAGCAGCGGCACTGCATACATTTTTGTCACCAGGCCAAAATGGGCAATCATGCGTGAGATGGCGGTTGGCCCGGCATTGCCGGTGTAATCAAAAAAAACGACCAGCAGGCTTGGTATGCTGGAGGCCAGCCAGGCCGCAGAAATCCAGCGCGCGGCAGAAGTCTCGGCGCGCCAGTAGCGGAAGACCCAGGGTAAGGCCAAAATTGCCAGCCCGGTTTCGGCCAGAATGGCAAACCACTGTAACGGGTTGAGCAGCGAAAGGTAGCCGAGATGGGCCGAAAGCACAGTGGGCGAGCGCAAGGCAAACCCGACCCGGTAGAGGCTGTTTGCGCTGCCTGCGGTGGCGCGTTCGATGGCGCTGAAGGTTAACTCAGTCAACATGCCACCTTGCACCAGCGCCAATCCTCCCGCAGCGGCCAGCACCGCCAGCCAGCCCCACAACGCGCCAGGCAGGCTTAGAGAGCGTTTTAGGCCAGCCCATAAGAGAAATGCCAGCGCCAGCCCGCCATACAGGAAGGCAAAGGTTACTTCGTTTGCCAGGGCCATGGCTGCCAACAGGACGATGAGCACCGGGTTAGCCCAGCGGCTTTGGCGATTTTCCGCTAAAAGGAGCAGCAGCAGGACAATTAGAATGGCGCTTGACCCGAAACCGGTATGCGCCATCGAAAGGGAGGGGTCTACCCCAGAGCCGTATAAGAATGGGAAAGGGGTTGGGCCGTTGCCTTCAATTTGCCAGCTTTTATAGAGGGCGGTTGCCAGGTTGGGGCCGCTATCGGCCCCAGAGCCGATTAGCGTGATACTGGTGGATAAGCGATTGAGCAGGCTGGCTGGGAGCAGTAGCAAAATCCAGCGCGCGCCCCCGGCAAAGGTGAAGAATAAGGCCGAAAGCGCAGCGGCCAGTTTGCTGCCGGTCAGGCGCAGGCCCAGCAGGCCGGTCAACAGGATGGTTAGTGAAATTGCCAGCCCGCGGGCTATATCAAGCGCCACCCAGGGGCCGGTCTGAATCAGGTTGACAAATTGGGCTGCCAGCAAAAGCTGGAAGTAGTGATAGCCAAAGCGCAGGCGCGGGTCGAAAGCGGTTTGAGGTGGAATGTCACCGGCGGCCATGGTGGAAACTGGCGGCAGGTTTTGGTAGTCGTCGAAGATGCCCAATCCACGCCCGATCAGGGTGAAGACGAGGAAGATAGCTGCGAAAACAAGCCATTGTCTTAATTGCAGGCTTTCGGGCGGGAAGAGGTCTGAGATAACCTGGCGGGGGGTGCGGCGTTCTTTCGGTTGCAGGAACCAGGCCGCGGTGAGTCCGAGTCCGAGGATGAGCAGGGCTGAAAGCCAGAAGGCGGCCAGGGGCGGCAGTAAACGCGCCAGTCCGTTGGCGGTCCAGTTTGATAATATGACGCCCAGCCCCAGTCCGAGCAATCCGCGCTCGTGTGGGGCGGTTTTGAAGAGCCGGGCGGTCAGCAGCCAGCCGCCGAGCGCCCAGAGTAGCAGGATAATTCCAAAAGGCAGGGGGTTGAGTTCGGAGAAAAGATACATGCGGCTATTATATCGAAGACCCCCTCATTTACTTCTTTTTTACATGGCTATTACAGCCATAGTATGCTTTTTTTATGGGTATTGATCATGCCAATGCAAATTTATAAAGAAGAAGCCCGCGCTGGTTAGCGCGGGCTTCTTCTTTATTTTTAAGGGTGCAGATTATTTGGGCATTCCGGCTTGGACCCAACGGACAAAGACTTCTACAATCTCGGGTTTCAGCGCTTTATTGGGCGGCATAACGCCGATCAGTTCTTCTCCGCTGGCGGGGTCGGTGATGGGGATTTGTTGGATGACCTGAAGCAGGTAGGATGTTGGGTCGTTGCTGATGAGGTTGTGGCTGGCATTATCGCCGGTGGTCAATAGTTCTTCGTAGCTGGTCATTAGATAATTGTTGTTATCTTTACCAGGGCGATGACAGGAGATGCAGTAGCGTTTGACGATGGGTTCAATGTGGACGCTGTAGCTGGGTACTTCGCCTTCGGCCAGGGGCGGGTAAAGCGGGGCAATGTAGGGCGCTTCAAAGCGGTCGTCCCAAGTGTAGCGCATAAATGTCACAACATAGTCAATTTCGCTGCGGGTTAAGCCTTCAGGGTTGTAGGCTTTGCCAAATGGATTCATGCCCGAATCGGGGCGGCCATAGGCAATGATTTCGGCCATCGAAGCGTCGTTAACGGTATAAAGCACATCTTTGCTGCTGATAATGCTGATTTTTTTGCCTTCAAGACCTTCCACGCCAGTGATTTCTTCCACTTTACCGTCGTCACCGTGGCATTCGACACAATGCACCGAGTACAGGTCTTGCCCGGCGACGATTTGGTCGGCCAGGGTGGTGGGGATTTCAATGACTGCAACGGCAGCGGGTTGGTACAAGGCCAGGGTGGCGGCTGTAAAGCCAATCATCAGCGCCGCGGCGAGGGCGGTTGTCCACGCGATGGCGCGGACAGCGTTTTCTTTGAGGGTGTAGGCCATGCCAACGAAGGCGATGTAGGCCAAACTCGGTACGATCAGCCCGGCCACGGTTTGCAGGTTTCCAAGCAGGCCCGATCCGTCTGCGGCGACGGTTGGAACATCGGCGGTCATGGTGAGCAGTACCATGCCAAGCACCATGATGGTCATAATGGCGATAGGCATGGCGCGTTTGGCGTAGTAACGTTGGGGTGATTTGTCGATGAAGGGTAGGAGGGTCAATAGGCCAATGGCAATGCCAGGGATTAGAACAGTGGCAACCCATTCGATTTTGCCAAAGACGGGGATTTGTCCGTAGAGTGCCAGAAACTTGAACAGGAACAGGAAGTACCACTCTGGGCGGGGGACGTAGCTGGTGTCGCTGGGATCGGCTTTGGGGGAGTCGTGTACGCCCACAAAGGTGGCTAACAGCACCAGGAAGATGAAAATTCCGAGCGCGACAATTGCATCTTTGAAGAGACTGTCGGGCCAAAAGCGTTCCCCATGTAAGAGTTCGCGCTCATATTTTGCGTTGATTTTCTTTTTAGTTTCGTCTGTCATGGCGGCGCTCCTTAGTCTTCCTTATCTGGGAAGTGCGATTCGCCGTGCCTGATGATGAGGTAGAGATGCACCCCAATCAGTGCAACCAGCAGGGCCGGAAGAATCCAAATGTGGGCGGCAAAGAAACGTTGCAGGGTGAGGGCGCTCAGGTCTGGCCCGCCGCGCAGCGATTTTAGGATAAATTCGCCCGCAAAAGGCACGCTGCCCGCGATTTGAGTGCCAACAGTGGTGGCCCAATAAGCCATCTGATGCCAGGGTAGCAGGTAGCCAGTGAAGCCCATGCCAACGGTCAATAGGAGTAGGCCAATTCCAATTAACCAGGTCAGTTCGCGCGGGTATTTGTATGATGCGGTGAAAAATACCCGGAGCATGTGGATGAAAACCACAATGACCATGAGCGAGGCGCTCCAATGATGGATACCACGCACCAGCCAGCCAAATTGGACTTCGGTCATAATGTATTGAATCGAGTCGTAGGCGTGATCGGGGGAGGGGGTGTAGTAAACGGTGAGAAAGATGCCTGTGACAGCTTGCAAAATAAATAAAAACAGGCTGGCCGACCCAAGGGTATTCCACCAATTGCCTTTAGGCTCCGGGCGGTCTAGCAGGTTTTTATACGCATCATTCAGCCCCAAGCGTTCATCCAGCCAGGAAAAAAGTTTTTGCCACAAAGTGCTGCGCATGGTTAGCCTGCCTTTTGTTCGACGGGGATGATGGTGATATAGCCTTCAGCGTCTACTTCGTGGGTGAAATGGCCGAGTGGCTCCGGGGGAGGCCCGTCCAACACTTCGCCTTCTTTGCTAAATTTGGCATCGTGGCAGGGGCAAAGAAAGGCTCCGGCGGTCTCGTTCCAATTGACACGGCATGAAAGGTGAGTGCAACGGCTGGAAAGAACCAGGATGTCATTGGGGTCTTCGGATTTTCGCAAAATGAAGCCGCCGTAGCTGGCAGCGGTGCGTTCCCACCCGTTGACTTTGGTGATGGTAAATGAAAATGGATGTGGTGTACCAATCGGAATATCCTCCAGTTTACCAATTGGCATGGGTTTCCCGGCCTTATCTTCACGTAAGGCTGGTGAAATCATGTATGCAATGGAGGGGATACCCAAAACCCCTGCGATGAATCCCCCAATGGCACCCGTGGTGACTTTGATAAAGTCCCTCCGGCTGATGTGATTCGAACCTGACATGCGCACCTCCTTTGGCTTTGGTTTAGTGACGCACGGGTGATGAGAATCACTCGTGCCAGGACGTTTTATAAATTAAAATCTGGAGCAGTTGCCTGTTTCCATGTTTAATTTTTGATAAGTTTTTCTTATAACAAAATCGATTAAAATCAGCCTAAATCTAATAAGACTGCGTTGGATTATAAGGGTCAAACCTGTCATCTTTATAGGATGTCTGAAATGAAATATATAGGACGATTGTCACTTTCTATCAAATTTTAGACGTGAAATAATAAGGGGTGCTTTTGGGGTGGGCTTAAGCGCTGGTTGGTTGAATTATTGTTCGCCAAATTTTGATTTTTTAAGGAGGAACAAATGGGCATAACGAGAAACGTCGGCCTGATGACCGCCCTGCGCTACAAGGGCCAGGGGCCAATGCTGACCTTTGTCCTGCACCGTCTCGGTGGAATGGGCATGGCAGTTTTCATTGCAATCCACATGTTGTCATCTTTTCTGGGAGGAAAAGGGGGGCAATTTGTCAATGCAATTTACGAGCATTGGTCTTTCCAGCTAGTTATTTTTTTCTTTGTCTTGTTCCATGCCATCAACGGCTTGCGAATCACCATCATCGATCTATTGCCAAAATTGCTCGAATATCAACGTGAGGCCATTTGGGTCGAGTGGTTGGTTTTTATCCCTGTTTATGGATTTGCTGTTTTTGTTATTGTTAGCACTGCATTGGGATCGGGAGGCTAGAGAAGAGTATGAAATCGAGAAACTTGCCCCTCAATAAACGCGGCTTCAACTTTGAAATGATCATGTGGATTTTCACCCGCCTTTCTGCCCTGGCGATGTATACGCTCTTGCTGATTGGGTTTATTGGCGCATTACTGATGGGTGCGCGCGAACAAATGAACTTTGCCGACGTCATGCGCTGGGCCTTTATGCCCAATCCCAGCCATGTGATCAACACTAACATTCCAGACATCGCACCCTGGACGGCACTTTTCTGGCAATTGGTTGCCAGCGCCCTCTTGTTGGTTGCCACTGCGCACGGCGTTCACGGGCTGGTCGTCATTGCCGACGATTACATCGTGACGTCCAATGGACGAAAAATTGTCCGCCTGATCAGTATGCTAATGATGGCCTCCACCAGTTTGATAGGCCTATACATTCTTTGGACATTTTAGGAGGCCCTACCATGACAAACCAGCACCAATTCGAAGTGATTGTCGTTGGCGCGGGCGGCGCCGGGCTGATGGCCGGGCTGTACGCATCCAAAACTGCTAAAACCGCCGTTATAAGTAAGCTTTATCCCACCCGCTCACACACTGGCGCGGCCCAGGGTGGCATCAGCGCCGCTTTTGGCAACAGCGAGGAAGATCGCGCCGAATGGCACACCTACGATACCGTCAAAGGCTCCGATTATCTTGGCGACCAGGACGCGATTGAGTTCATGTGTAACGAAGCCCCCCAGGCAGTGCTCGAACTGGAGCATTACGGCCTGCCCTTCGACCGCACTCCCGAAGGACGCATCTCGCAGCGCCCGTTTGGCGGCCACACCAACAACGCCACCGGCAAACCTGTCCGGCGCGCCTGCCATGCCGCCGACCGCACCGGCCACATGATTTTGCAAACCCTCTACCAACAATGCTTGAAGAACAACATCAATTTTTTCGATGAATTTCAAGTCATCGATTTGCTGATGGTGGACGGCAAGGCTGCCGGAGTTGTGGCGGTGGAACTTGCCACCGGCGAACTGCACACCTTCCACGCCAAAAGCGTTATCTTCGCTACCGGCGGACATGGCCGCGTTTGGGAGATCACATCCAACGCTTATGCCTACTCTGGTGACGGCGCCGCAGTGGCCTATCGTCGCGGCATCCCACTCGAAGATATGGAATTCTTCCAATTTCACCCGACCGGCATCTATAAGCTCGGTATTCTCATCACCGAAGCGGTGCGCGGCGAAGGCGGTATCCTGCTCAATGGCAAGGGCGAGCGCTTTATGACCAAATACGCCCCCAACGTCAAAGACCTGGCCTCGCGTGATGTCGTCAGCCGCGCCATTTACCTTGAAATCCGCGATGGTAACGGCGTTAACGGTAGCAACTATGTTTATCTAGACGTGCGCCCCGAAACGGTTAATAAATACGCTGTTTTGGATGGTCGCACCAACCCCGATGGCTCTCCCGTCAACGTTACGGGTGAACAGATCCTAAAAAAACTACCCGATATTATCGACTTCAACCGGGTTTACCTGGGCGTAGACCCCATCACCCAGCCTATGCCGATTCAGCCCACGGCCCACTACACCATGGGCGGTATCCCGACCAATAAATTTGGTGAAGTGCTGAGCGAAAACGGCACACCCTACCCCGGCTTGTATGCTGCGGGTGAAGTAGCCTGCGTCTCCATTCACGGCGCGAACCGCTTGGGAACCAATTCTTTGCTCGACCTGGTCGTTTTTGGCAAATATGCCGGCCTGCGCGCCGCCGAATACGCCAACAGTGCCGAATATACCCCCTTGCCCAAAGACCCCACCCTCAACACCGCCCAGCAATTCGATCTGCTGCGCAATGGTGATGGCAAAGAAAACCTGACCGATATTTCCAAAGAAATGAAAAAAATCATGTTTGACGATGTGGGCGTTTTCCGCACCGAGGCCGGAATGCAGCGCGCTCTCGATAAACTAGCCGAACTGCGTGAACGCTATAAACACGTCCGCGTACAGGATACGGGCAAGGTTTTTAATACCGACCTGCTAAACGCATGGGAACTGGGCAACCTGCTCGAACTGGCCGAAGTTGTCACCCTTTCAGCGCTAAACCGCAAGGAAAGCCGCGGCGGCCACGCCCGTGAAGATTTCCCCAAACGCGATGACCAGAACTGGCTTAAACATACCCTGGTCTGGAAGCGCAATGGAAAATTGGAAATTGGCTACAAGCCGGTTGTCATCACCAAATACCAGCCCAAGGAACGGGTTTATTAAAAAGTCAATCCATGCCGGTTTCTAAAACCGGCATGGATTTGGGAGAGCCGTTATGAATGTTACCCTGAAAGTTTTCCGCTACAATCCAGATGTGGACAAAAAATGGCACTACGACACTTTCAACATTGAAGCCCAACCCACTGATCGGGTGCTTGACCTGCTCGAATACGTAAAAGGCTACCTTGACGGAACCCTCACCTTTCGCCGCTCTTGTGCGCATGGCGTTTGCGGCTCGGATGCCATGCGTATTAATGGCAAAAATAGCCTGGCCTGCAAAACCCTTGTCCGCGACCTGGGCGAAAAAATTACAGTAGACCCCATTCTGGGCTTACCCGTCAAAAAAGACCTGATTGTCGACATGGAACCATTTTTCGACAATTACAAAAAGGTTTTGCCCTGGTTTATCAACGACAGCCCCCTGCCAGCCGATGGCAAGGAACGCCTGCAAAGCCCTGAACAGCGTGAGCGTTTTGACGACAGCACCAAGTGCATCTTGTGCGCTTGCTGTACCACCTCGTGCCCGTCCTTCTGGGCCAGTGATGACTACCTCGGCCCAGCGGCCCTGGTTGCCGCCCACCGTTTTATATTCGACAGCCGCGACGAAGCCGCCGCCGAACGCATTGAAATTATCGCCGAAACACACGGCCTGGCGCGCTGCCACACCGCCTTCAACTGTACCATGGCCTGCCCACGCGATATTCAGGTTACAAAAGCCATCGGCGAGCTAAAAATGCTCACCATTACCGGCAAGCTGGAATAAGCTCACTTCACCCAAAGAAACAGGCCGCGCTTCGAGCGCGGTTTGTTTCTTTAAAACATAAATCAACCACAAAATTCACAGCACTCTAGCGTATAATTTAATTGTTCGTCAATCCAGAAAAGAGGTGAGCAATGACTTTTGAACTCGTGCGACTCTCCCAACGTGACCCAAAATGGAAAGACAAAAAACTTGGCAACAGCAGCCTTACATTGGGTTATTTTGGTTGCGCCGTCAGCAGCGTAGCCATGCTGCTAAGCGGTCACGGCTACCCCGAAACCCCCGAAACGCTCAACGAAAAACTCAAAAAATCGGGCGGCTTTATGGACGCTGCCATCGTTTGGGCCGCCGTCGGCAACCTCTACCCAAAAGCAAAGTTCAAAAACCTGGTCATCTGCCGTGATAGTGACGCCCCCATCGATGCCATCTCGGCCTCCATCGAAAAAGGCCAACCCGTCATCCTGGAAGTGGACTACTCTCCCCAAAAAGGCATCCAAACCCACTGGGTTGTAGCCTACAAAAAAGTTGGCAAAGATTTCTACATCCTCGATCCCTACCCCCAACCCACCGAAAACGGCAAAGATGTCTCACTCATGCAGCGCTACTCGCACGGCAAAGACTTCAAACGCTCCATTACCGCCGTTGTCTGGTACGAAGTCCAGCCCTCCAACTACATCGCCCCACCGGCCCCACCCATCGAAGAAACCGGCCTAACCCTACAAGTCGTTGGCGGGTTAGCCTCTCCAGGGTTACGCCTGCGCTCCCTGCCCAGCACCGCCTCGGATACCCTCAGCTTCGAGGGTTCTGGTGCGCGCCTGCGCGTCATCGAACCCGAAAGCATCGCCCGGCCCAAAATAGGCATTTTTGACCAATGGATTCGAGTGCGCGATGCAGAAGGCAACGAGGGCTATGTCGCCGCCTGGTACGTGGAACTGACTGAACAGGCCGACCCAACCCCCGAACCGATTCCACCTACTGACCCTACTCCCCCGCAGCCTGTTCCGGTTGGCCCAATCGCCCGTACCCGTCCCTCTGTTGGCGACGGGCTGGAAAGCACACCGTTACCCGCACCCAATGCCGAAAAACGGAACGCCAAACCCAACCAAAGCGCCACCCATCGCCTGGCCGCCGATATTTGGAATCGTTATGGCGGGCTGCTTGGCCCGCTGGCAAAAACCCTCGGCATCGAACCCGGCGTAGCAGTCGCCACCCTGGCCGTAGAATCTGGTGGACAAGCTTTTGGACCAGATGGCAAAATGATTATCCGCTTCGAGAATCATGTCTTTTACAGTCAATGGGGCAAAAATAACGCTGCCAAATTTGCCCAACATTTTGTTTACAACAATGCTCAAACCTGGACCGGCCATAAATGGCGGCCCACCCCCGGCGAAGCCTGGCGGCCCACCAACTTAGCCGAATTTCACGGCAGCCAGACCCGTGAGTGGGATGTGCTCAATTTTGCCTGTACACTGGCTGATAGTGCGGCCAAAATGTCAATCAGCATGGGCGCGCCACAAATTATGGGATTCAACTATGACATGATTGGGTTTGCCAGCGTTCAGGATATGTTCAATGCTTTCAGCGCCGGTGAACGTGATCAGATTATAGGTTTCTTCGACTTTGTCAAAAATGTTTCACCAAACGCCGTCAAAGCCTTGCAAACCCGCGATTTCAAGACTTTTGCCACTTACTATAATGGCAGCGGTCAGGCGGTTATGTACGGCAACCTGATTAAAGCCTCCTACGACGCTTTTAAAGACCTGCAACAGGTTAGTCAGCCCCTACCAGAGCCGGAACCCCAACCAGAGCCAGTGCCGCCCACGCCGCAGCCTCAGCCCCAACCAGAACCAGTGGTGCCCCCCACACCGCAGCCTCAACCAGAACCTATGCCCCCCACGCCGCAAC
This sequence comes from Anaerolinea sp., assembly GCA_020719725.1. Classification (GTDB taxonomy): domain Bacteria; phylum Chloroflexota; class Anaerolineae; order Anaerolineales; family Villigracilaceae; genus UBA8950. Next base: position 29,871 of record DYPU01000015.1, read on the forward strand.
CAGAGCCGCCTGCGCCTAAGCCAGACAAAGAAAAAATCTATGTTCTGGTTTCCAAATCGGTTGGCAGCAGCGGGTTGCGAATGCGTAAACAGGCCAGTCAGGCCTCCACGCTGGTGGCGGTTCAGCCAGCGGGAACTCGTCTGCGCATTTTGGATGATCCCGGCATTGCCAAGCCAAAAATTGGCAAGCAAAATGCCTGGCTATGGGTGCGCGACCGGCAAGATCGGGATGGCTATGTCGCGGCTTGGTTTGTGGAATTGGACAAAGAGAAATCCGAGTTAAAGGAAAGTGATTCGGTCTCTTTTGATATTTCTGATTTCACCGAAGTTGCGCCCGAAGTGCTGGAGGTGCATGTTTCGGGTCTGGCGCGTAATTATGGCGGTTTGCGCTTGCGCCAAACACCCGGTGAAACAGGTATCACCATCAAGAAATTGGCTGTAAATACGCCTTTGACCGTGCTTGATGATCTTGAAACTGCGATAGCCCGGATTGGAAAATTTAATATGTGGCTTAAAGTCCGCGAACCGCTGGGCAGCGAAGGTTTTGTGGCTGCCTGGTTTGTGGAAAAGTAGGCTGAGTAAAAGAATAAACAAGCATCCCGCTGACGCGCGTCAGCGGGATGCTTGTTTATTCAATGGCCGCTTTTAATTGGCGGGCCAGCCGCCCAAAAGGCTCGGTATAGCGCATGTCGTCGTCACGCGGACGGGGTAAATCTACCGGTAAATCTAATTTGATTTTACCGGGTCGGGCTGAAAGTACCAGTACCCGATCGGCCAGGAAAAGAGCTTCGCTGATGGAATGAGTCACCATCAGTACGGTGGTTTGGCGAGCCAGCCAAAGGCGTGAAAGCTCCATCCACATCCGTTCGCGCGTCAGGGCGTCGAGTGATCCGAAGGGTTCATCGAGCAGGAGCAGGTCTGGGTCGTGAATCAAGGCTCGCGCCAGGGCAACGCGTTGCAACATCCCACCCGAAAGGTCACGCGGCAGTGAATTTTCAAAACCTTGCAGTCCCACCAGTTCGGCCATTTCTTGCGCTTTGGCGTGAGCCGCTGCCGGGTTCAGGTTTTGCAGTTCCAGTGGGAGCAGGATGTTTTCGAGCACGCTGCGCCAGGGCATGAGGGTGGCTTGTTGAAAGACAAAGCCAATGCGGGGCGGCGAATCGAGGCCGTTAAAATCCAATGTGCCGCTGCTGGGGCGGAGTAGCCCGGCCAGCGCGCGCAGCAGCGTCGATTTGCCGCTACCAGAGGGGCCAAGCACGCACACAAATTCGCGCGGTAAGACTGAGAAGGAGACTGCGCCGAGGGCATGCAGGCCGCCGTTGCCATCTGAGAAGGTGACGCTCAGGTCGCGCGTGGTCAGGAGCGGGGCTGTCATATTAGGGGATAAATTGATTGGTGAAGGCCTGGCCCAGATCGAGTGCTTGAGGGTAGAGGCCCATTTTGAGCATAACTTCTTGCATGTTTTGCCAGGATTGCGGGTCTGCGTAGCCCAGGCGTTCGGCGCGCCACATTTCGACCGAGGTGCCTAATATCTGTTTTTGGACAATTGGGTCGGATTCTTTCAGGTTTTCGACAAAATCGAAGGAAGTTTCGTAAGCGGCATCGGGGTCGGCGATGGTGTCGCGCAACCCTTTTAGCATTGCTCCCACAAAGGCCCGAACAAGTTCCGGGTTTTCAGCAATGGTTTTTTCGTTGGTGATCAGGCCGTTGGAAGCTAATTGCACATAATCTGAGGTGCGCCACTCGGTAAGATCGTAGCCTTTGGAGCGTAGGACAACCGGTTCATTGGCTGCGTAACCCACAACGACATCTTCCTGATCACTGACCAGGGCTTCAACTTGATTAAAGCCAATCGAATCGATAGTGACCTCTTTTTCGTCAATGCCGACGGCATACAGCATGGCGCGCAAACCGATGTAATTTGCGCCAAACAAACCTGGCAGGCCAATTTTGTGGCCGATTAGTTCTTGCGGGGTTTTGATGCCTGTGGTCGATTTTGCCATGACGGAAATGGGGTATTTTTGATACCAGGCCATAACATAGACCACCGGAATGCCCTGAGCGCGCGCCAGCAGAATCTGTTCTCCTGAAGCCAGTGAGAATTTCAATTCGTCTGCGCCAACCAGCGCGATACCGTCAGTTTCAAAGGAATAATCAAATTCCACCTCGAAACCGGCTTCGGCAAAGTAGCCTTTGGCGGCGGCCACATAAAATGGCGCATATTGGACGTTTGGAACATAGCCCATAGGCAGCCGAATTTTGATGAGTGGTTTTTCGGTGGAAGTGGGTGTTTCGGCAGCGGGTGTTTGCGGCGCACAAGCGGCCAAAACAAGGGTGAATAAGACAAAAAACAGAGAAAACCGTTTTAGCATGATGTACTCCAATGAAAGATTAGGGATGCGTTTCTTGCCAGGCAAGCAAATGCTGTTCAAGCAGGATGACCAGGCCATACAAGCTGAGGGCCAGTGCTACCAGGGTAAAAACGGCGACGAAAACCAGGGCTGTGTCGAACTGTCCACGCCCGATATTGATCAGGAATCCCAGGCCGCGATCTGCACCGACAAATTCTCCAACCACTGCGCCGATGACAGATAGGGTGGCTCCGATGCGTAATCCGCCTAAAAACACGGGCAGGGCGGCGGGAATTTCGAGCAGGGTCAGGGTTTGCCAGCACGAGGCGCGTAAGGAACGCATCAACTCGTTCAGGGCGCGCGGCACGGCACGCAACCCAACAACCGTGTTGACCAGTACCGGGAAGAACACAATCAGGGCGCAAATAAGCACTTTTGAGAATATGCCCGGCCCAAACCAGATCACCAGTAAAGGGGCAATTGCCACAATAGGCACAGCCTGGCTGGCAACCAAAAATGGCGAGAGAATGCGCTCAAAAAGGCGTGATTTGGCAATCAGATAGCCCATTGCCACGGCTAGGCTGGTTCCAACAAGCAGCCCCATGACAACCTCAAGCAGAGTCACGGCGCTGTGTCGTAAGAGGCTTCCATCCAGCAGACTGCGGCTGAAACGCTCGATGACTTGCAGCGGGGCAGGAAAGATGAAGGCTGGAATATTGCCGTACCGCGTGAATAAATCCCAGCTAAGCAGGGCGAACAGCCCCACAACCGGCAATATCCAACCGGTGGCAGGTGGCTTGGGTGATTTGGGGTTTAAGTTTTCAGAAAGGCGGCTCAGGGTTGGCTCCATCAATAAAAAAACCGAAAGAGAGTGGTTCTCTTTCGGGGCAGGCAAACAGGTCGATAGAATCTGTCTACTAACAAAACGCCCGAAAACCAGTATCGTTTTCGGGGCGCGATAGCAAAACAGACCCGTAGCGGGCCTGCAACCTTCTTTTATCCGGACTTTACCGTCGGCCCCGGAATTACACCGGGTCATGCCTTTTTTTCAAAGCGGAGCGCCCGCTTTCCCAATCAGGAAAGACGCTTCTGCCTAAACAGGCTCGTGGGCTTTACCACCGATCGGGAATTCACTTGCACTTTTTTGGGCGTGCAGATGTCACCCTACCCCGAAGGTTGTGTTGAACTTGATTGTAAGAATTATAGCAAGGGTCTTAAGAAAAGAGTAGGGCGGGTTATCCCCGCCCTATGACCTGATGCTGATGTTTTGATTAGGCTTTGACGATACAATCGACCGGGCAAACTGCGGAGCACTGGGGGGCATCAAAGTGGCCGACGCATTCAACGCAGGTGGCGGGGTCGATGACGTAAATATCACCTTCGCTGATGGATTCGGTGGGGCATTCTGGCAGGCAAGCGCCGCAGGCGATACAATCATCTTGAATTTTCATTGCCATAGTACACACTCCTCTGGGTGGATGGATAAGATTTCACTACTGCTTATACTTGTGTTGCGGAACTGTGTCAAATGACAAATTTCTTGAATTTGGTGTTGTTTGTCATACGCTTAAGGTTCGGGCAGCGAATAGCCAAGCAGTTTGAATTCGTAGCCAAATACATCCCCCAGATGCTCATATTTGCCTGCCACAAAGCCGATGTGTGGGCAAAAAATAGCCAATTCATTGCCGCTTAAAAATGGGGTGATAAGCTCCAGGCAGTTTTTAAAACTGCCGGATACGGTTTCGTAGGAGGGCAGATACGTATTTACAGTGCGGCAGCCGCTTTCGCCTTTTTGGAGTGGGCCGAGCGATTCTGCTAGATACCAGCATGGAACGCTTTCAGGCGGAAAGAACAACTCTAAACTGGTGTTTTGGGATAGATCGGATGGGTTGAGATGGCCCGTTTGGCGGTAAAGCTCTCCGCCGCGCAAGATATACCAGAAGGTTTCGTCTTTGGGGATATTGGGGAGACTTTGGTCGGGCTGCCCGTCTATCAGGCGGGCAGTGCGCTGAACAGTGGCGATCAGCAAAACGATTTGCTGATCGCTTTTGATGATGGTTTCTGTCACAATCCAGGCGGCTTGCTGGCTGGCGCTGTAGGCGCGATAGTCGTAAATCCAGGTGGAGGCCAGGGCGAGCGGGTAGGGGACTGCGGCAGGCGTGGGACTGGGGGTTGGCTGAAGGCTGGGGATTGCCAAGGGGCTGCTGGCCGAGCGGGTGCAAGCGCCCAGTAATAGCAACCATAAGGGTAGCCAGGCCAGGGGGAGTGTGCGTTTTTTGTCCAAAGGCAGGGTTATTCGGTAGTTTGTAAAACTTCGTAGGCTTGAACAGGCTTTTCTCGCCCACGCAGAGTGACAGCGCCGATACGCCGGGTTTGGTATTTATCGACAATGGCGGCCATTGTCGCCGGGCCGACAACCAGGCGATAGGGCCGCGCCAGTTCTTGCATTCGAAAGGCGACATTGACAGTATCGCCCAGGGCATTAAATTCCATACGGGCATCTGTGCCTATGTAGCCAACCATGGCTTGCCCGGTGTGAATGGCGATGCCAATAATGATATTGAGTTCACTGCCAAAATCAATTTTACGAATTTTATCGAGAGTTTCGCGTCCGGCTTTGACTGCGCGTTCTTCAGGAAGTAAATTATCCTGAGTGTGACTATTTTCCTGAAAGATCGCCATGACACCATCCCCCAGATAGCGCACCATACCACCGTATTTGAAAATACTATTAGTGGCTTCCTGATAGTAGTGATTCAAAATTTCGGCAAAGCGCGGCGTGCCGACTTGTTCGGCAATGCCGGTGGAGCCGGCAATATCGCTAAACAGGATGGTTACTTTCTCCTGGCGCAAACCTGGCAGGCTGCCGGTGCGCAGGTAGTCGTTGATTAGAAATTCGGCTTCGGCAGGGGGCACAAAGCGGTTGAGTAGTTCGTGAATTCGTTCTTGTTTACGCAGCTTTTCGATCAATTCCATGCGTTGGACGGTGAGACCGACCTGGTAACTGATGGCGATGGCTAGCTGCAAATCCAGGCGGCTGAAGGGGCGTGTGCCAGAGCGCGATTTGGCAAAGTACATTAGCCCCAAAACTTCGTCGCCGCTGATGACCGGTATATACATGGTTGTAGCTGCCACCTCAGCCGAGCGGTTGTGGATAGCCTGCAGGGCGGCGGTATCTGGCAAAATATTGTGCAAATGTGGAAATTCGCCGTGTGGAATGATGATGCAGTCATCTATGCTCATCGTGCGCTTCATCATTCCGGTCACTTCTGCTATAGCAACATTTAGATCGGTGATGGTATTCAGCCGTTTGGAGATTTCATAGAGTAAGACGGCGTGTTCGTCCAGTGATTCGAGCAATAGCTCACGAGTGAAACGATGCGTTCCTTTGGGGTTGTTTTGCGAGCTTTTTGGGGTTTCCTGCTCCAGATGCAGAATGGCTTGCCCAATACGAATAATATCGTTGGTTTGCAGTTCAACCCGGCTGCCAACGCGCTGACGGTTGACATAGGTGCCATTGGTGCTGCTTAGGTCGTTAAGCTCAAGCTGCTGGGAAGGCGAATCAAAAGATATTTCTGCATGAAACCTGGATGCAGAAATATCTTTTAAAACAATTTTGTTTTCAGCGCTTCTTCCCAGGCTGGTTTTGCCCTCTTTGAGCTCTACAACGCGGGATGCGCTATCTGGTTCACTGACACTTAGCCGCCACATAAAAAAAGCCTTTGGTTGGATGAAATACCCTCAAATTATAGCTCTAAAACTTGTTTATACCACAGCGTTTTTAAGCGTGAACTATTCACCTGGCTATAGCCGATTATGTGTTTCGTCTTTCGCCCCTCCATTCGTGTTTGACATTCTGCCCGCCTCATACTAAAATGAAACTACGCATATTTTACGGGCGTAGCTTGTATTTCCCCTTCAGGAGATTCTTTTGAGCACAAAATGGCCTGAAAAAACAATCATCGGTCTCACCGGCAATATTGCTACCGGCAAAAGTGTGGTGCGAAAAATGCTGGAACATTTGGGTGCATACGGCATTGACGCTGACGCTCTCTCGCATCGCGCCATTGCGCGCGGAGCGCCTGGGCACCAGGCCGTGTTAAATGCGTTTGGCAAATGGGTATTAGACTCTCAAGGGGAGATTGACCGCGCCCGATTGGGCCGGTTGGTTTTTAATGACGGCAGCGCCATGACCACCCTGGAAGATATTGTCCACCCGCTGGTTTCACAGGCCATTGAAATGATGGTAAAACGCGCCAGCCAAAAAGTGATTGTAATTGAAGCCATCAAACTTCTCGAAAGCGATTTACGCAATTTGTGCGATGTCGTTTGGGTGGTGAATGTGCCTCAAGAAATGCAGATTCAGCGCCTGGTTCAAAAACGCGGGCTGAGTTCCGACGAAGCAGCCCAACGCATTCACTTTCAGAGCGCGCAGCAGCAAAAAATTGCATCAGCCAATGTGGTTATCCAAAATCAGGGATCGTTTGAAGATACCTGGAAGCTGGTTGTGGCTGAATGGAAGAAAATCAACCCGCAGTCTGATACACTCCAGATGGTTAAACCTACCGAAGGAGAGTTCACGGTGGCACGTGGACGCCCCCGTGATTCTGCGGCCATTGCCGAACTGGTAACACGCCTGAGCAATGGCATCAAAACGATGAATGAAGATGACGTGATGGCAGCTTTCGGCGAAAAAGCCTTTCTATTGCTGCAACTTTCGGGTAAAGCCAGCGGCGTTGCTGGCTGGCAGGTCGAAAACCTGGTCGCTCGCACCACCGAGTTTTTCATTGACCCCGGCGTAGCCATTGAACCGGCCCTCAAGACTCTTATTAGCGAAGTTGAACGCGCCTCGATCGATTTACAATGCGAAGCCTCGCTCTTGTTTTTGCCGCCAGCCTTGGCCGCTCATCAGAGCACCTGGAAACAACTGGGTTACGAACCACGCCCACCGCAAAGCCTGGGCGTGCAAGCCTGGACCGATGCCGCCATCGAATCTGCTCAACCCAATACAACCCTGTTTTTCAAGCAACTTCGACAAGACCGGGTGCTTCGCCCGATTTAATGTAGCAACACCAGAAACAACCAGACATTCAGGCCGCCGGGCCTCAGGCGAATAGGCGTATTGGGCTGAAAGGTTTTACAAGATTGATAACCTTTCCATTTACTTGCCAGAATCTCATTCACCGCACCTGAAACCCCAAGAATGGCCGAAATTCTTAGCGACATCCTTTTCATTTTTCAGCGGTTAAACTGGTTGAGCGTTGTCGATATTTTACTGGTAACGCTCATCTTTTTTGGCCTGCTTTACCTGTTGCGCGACACCCAGGCCATGGTGCTCTTGCGTGGGATTTTATCGCTGCTGGTTAGTTTTGCGCTCCTAACGGTTTTGGTCGATTTACCGGCTTTCTCCTGGCTGTTGCGTACAACACTCCCATCACTTTTGCTTGCCATTCCGGTAATTTTTGCGCCCGAAATCCGCCGCGCGCTGGAACGAATTGGCCGCGCCGGGACCTTTGTGCATGGCAACGCCTCCCAAAAGGATACCAAACGCCAGGCCGCGATCCAGGCCATTGTAACCGCCGCCGCGCGCTTGTCGGCCCGTCAACATGGCGCACTCATCATCCTGCAGCGTTTGGACAGTCTGGAAGAGTATGTTCGAACTGGCGTTTTGCTGGAAGCCCGTCTTACACCGGAGTTGCTTTTACAGGTGTTTTACCCCAATACCCCACTCCACGATGGCGCGGTTATTGTTGAAGAAGATCGGCTGGTTGCAGGCGCGTGTGTCATGCCGCTTTCAGCCAGCGGAATTTTGGCCCGTTCCCCCGAACGCCAAATGGGCCTACGGCATCGCGCCGCGCTGGGTATTTCAGAAGCATCGGATGCTATTGCGGTGGTGGTTTCTGAAGAAACTGGTTCCATTTCCATTGCTCATGCCGGGCGCATGATTCGGCGGTTAGACACAGAACGGCTGCAAAACATACTTTCCGCCTTTTACCGGTCAGAAAAGTCAGAGCGCAACACTTTCTGGAAACGTCACTTTCCTTACTTGTTCCGTGAAAATGAGTGACTCAGGCCAATCCCAAATGCCAACCATGCTCAATTGGATTTTTCGCAACCTGCGTACCTTTAGCCTGGCGTTTGCGCTGGCCTTGACCGTTTGGATTATGGCCGTCATCGCCGATGACCCAGACGAAACCCGTGTTTACCCGCGTACCCTGGCGCTGGAAGTGGTTGGGCAAGACCCGCGCCTGATTTTGACCGACACTTTGCCAAAACAAGTGAGCCTTACCTTGCGCGCCCCACAATCGGTTTGGACACAATTGACCACCAGTGATAGCCAGGTGCGCGCCCTGCTGGACCTGGCCGGATTGGCCGCTGGGCAACACGAAATCCCGGTACAATTGCAAATCAAATTATCTCCAGTGCGCGTCATTAGCCTGACACCGCAAACCATCACAGTTAACCTTGAAGCTCTGGAAACCAAAACACTGCCGATTGAGCTCATCACCAAAGGCCAGCCTGCCATTGGCTATCGCACTGGGTCGGCGGAACTTACTCAGAGCCAGGTGGTCCTGTCTGGCCCACAATCTCTGGTGGAGCAGGCTGCAAAAGCCCAAATTGAGATTAAAATTGAGGGTGCCCGCACCTCCATCGGAGCAGAGACATCCATTCGCATCTTAAATGCAGAGGGAAAAATCATCTCAGGAATTACGCTCAACCCTGAAAAAGTAAGCGCCCAAATTCCCATCACCCAGCAAGGCGGCTACCGCGATATTGCTGTCAAAATAGTGGTGCGCGGACAGGTTGCCAGCGGCTATCGACTCACCAACATCTCGGTTTTTCCGCCCGCGTTGACGGTTTTTTCGGGTGATACCGAACTGGTGAACGACCTGCCGGGTTACGTTGAAACCGAACCACTTAACCTAAACGGCGCTTCCCAAAATATCGAGCTTAGTCTGGGACTAATTCTTCCCACCGGGGTTTCGGTGGTCGGCGAGCAAACTGTCATGGTGCAGGTTGGCATCGATGCCATTGAAGGTAGTCTCTCGCTCAATAATATGGCGGTTGAGGTGTTGGGGTTGGAAAACGGCTTAAGCGCCGTAGCCGCCCCCACCACCGTGGACATCATCCTGACCGGCCCACTCCCCCTGCTGGAAAAACTCACCGCTAATGATATCCGCGTTACGGTGGATGCCACCGGCCTCAACCTTGGCGCTCATCAAATTGCGCCCATTATCGAAATTCTCATTGCCGACATCGAAGTGCAATCCATCATCCCCGGCACCGTGGAAATTGTAATTTCAAACACCACCACCGGAACACCTTGAAAGAGTAAATTATGACAAAACCTATCGTAGCCCTGGTTGGACGTCCGAATGTGGGCAAAAGCACCTTCTTCAATCGCCTGACCGGCGAACGCCTGGCAATTGTGGACGACACCCCCGGCACCACCCGCGACCGTATTTTTGCCGATGCAGAATGGAACGGCATTCCCTTTACCATCATCGATACCGGCGGCCTTGACCCCTCGCATGGCGGCAAAACCCCGCTTTCGATTGGCTCGGCAGAGTTTATTGACGAAATTCGCGTTCAGGCCAAAATGGCAATTCAGGATTCAGATATTGTCATCTTATTATGTGATGGCGAAACGGGCGTTACCGCCGCGGATAAGGAAGTGGCAGAACTCTTGCGACGCTCGCAACGCAAGGTGAATGGAACCCCCTACCCGCCGGTCTTTGTGGCCGTTAACAAATGCGAATCGGCCCAACGCCGCAGCCAGGCCGCCGAGTTTTACGAATTGGGCCTGGGCGATCCTTACGCCATTTCGGCCATTCATGGTACTGACACCGGTGACTTGCTGGACGTGATTGTGGCGGCTTTTCCCGAACAGGAGCCCGAAGAACCCGACGATTCGGTCAAAATTGCGATCGTCGGCAAGCCCAATGCCGGGAAATCATCCCTGCTCAACCGGCTGCTTGGCAAAGAACGCGCCATTGTCAGCCCCATAGCCGGAACCACCCGCGATGCAACCGATTCCAAGCTGGAGTTTGGCGGGGTCCCGATCACGCTCATTGATACAGCCGGGATTCGCCGCCGAGGCCGTATCGACCCTGGGGTAGAAAAATTCTCCGTTGTCCGCTCCTTTAAAGCATTGGAACGGGCCGATGTGGCGCTGCTAATGATTGATGCCGAAACCGGCATTACCGCTCAGGATGCGCATATTGCCGGATATATTTTGGATGAGTGGAAATCGTGCGTGGTGTTGGTGAATAAATGGGACGCGATTGTTAAAGATAATTACACCATGGAAACCTTTACTCGCACTATTCGGCAGCAGCTTAATTTTATGGATTATGTGCCACTTCTGTTTATTTCGGCCAAAAACGGCCAACGTGTAGACCAGGTTTTGCCGTTGGCGTTACAAGTGCAAGAAGAGCGGCTGATGCGGTTGACAACCTCCAAACTGAATAATCTTTTGCAAAAAGCGCAGGACGTTCACCCCGCGCCCAGCCAGGCCGGGCGGCAACTGAAGATTTATTACGCCACCCAGGTTCGCTCGGACCCGCCGACCTTTTTGCTTTTTGTAAACGATCCTACCCTGCTACATTTTACTTATATGCGCTTTCTCGAAAACCGGATTCGAGAAGAATATGGCTTTGTCGGTACACCCATCCGGGTGGTTGCCAAGTCGAGACGAGACGAAGACTAATTTACGCAGCCTGGAGCGACGATTTTTCTCTATTTCCCCCGAATATTGCGGCTGTCACGCCAAAAACGTGACAGCCGTTTTTTCTTTAAATCGCTATAATCATTGGAAGAATTTCTATTCAACTTTCCATGTTCCAGGAGAAACGCATGTCCAAACTCGATTGGGTTACGCAAGAAATTGAAAGCCTGAAAACTGCCGGGCTGTATAACCGCATTCGCACTATTGAGTCACCGCAAGGCGCGTGGCTGGTGGTGGATGGCAAAAAAGTGATCAACTTCTGTTCCAATAATTATCTTGGCCTGGCTAATCATCCAGATATTGTTGCGGCAGCGCGCAAATCGGTTGATGAAATGGGCGTTGGCCCGGCGGCAGTCCGCTCTATTGCGGGAACAATGAGCCTGCATGTGGAATTGGAAAAAAGACTGGCGCAGTTTAAAGGTGTCGAGGCGGTTATCACTTTTCAGAGTGGTTTTGCCGCCAATCTGGCTACGATCCCGGCTCTGGTTGGTAAAGAAGATGTCATTTTCTCCGATCGGCTGAATCACGCCAGCATCATCGATGGCTGCCGTCTTTCTGGGGCCAAGATCGTTGCTTATGAGCACAATGATGTCAAATCGCTCGAAGAGCAGATCAAAGCCAACCTGTCTCAGTTTCGCCGAGCCTTGATTGTGACCGATGGTGTTTTCAGCATGGATGGCGATATTGCGCCCTTGCCAGCCATTTATGAAGTAGCCCAAAAATATGATATTTTGCTGATGGTGGACGATGCGCATGGCGAAGGTGTACTTGGCAACGGTGGGCGCGGTATTGTGGATCATTTTGGCCTGCACGGCAAAGTGGATGTGGAAGTAGGGACGCTTTCCAAGGCTTTCGGCGTGGTTGGCGGCCTGGTCGCGGGCAAGGCCGTTATCATCGAATGGCTGCGGCAGCGTGGTCGGCCTTTCCTGTTCTCTTCGGCAGTGACCGTGCCAGATGCCGCGGCTTGCCTGGCTGCGGTGGATTTGCTCGAAGATTCGACCCAATTGGTTGATAAACTTTGGGCCAATGGCCGTTACTTTAAAGCCGAAATGGCAACCCTGGGATTTAATACGGGGGTCAGTGAAACGCCAATTACCCCGGTTATGCTGGGTGAAGCGCCACTGGCGCAGCAATTTAGTCGCGAGTTGTTCGATGCTGGCGTTTTTGCAATGGCCTTGGGCTTTCCGACTGTGCCACAGGGCAAAGCCCGCATTCGGGTCATGATTTCTGCCGCTCATTCCCGTGATGATTTGGACAAAGGCTTGGAAGCCTTCCAGCAAGTTGGTAAAAAACTGGGTGTCATTGCCTAGCCAGGAGATGGTATTTGCCCGGATGGGGCTTTGCTCGCTTTTGGGGCAATAAATCAAAAAGGGTATGTTTCATTTCAGTTGAAAAAATGCGACCTGACAGGTTTCATAAGAC
>DYPU01000091.1 GCA_020719725.1 Anaerolinea sp.
CCAAGTTCTTTCCGCGTTTTCAGCGGCGATCCGCGTCCAATTGGGTTCTTAAAAAAATGTGGGTAATAGATAGGTTTATTAGGGGTAAATTTCGTTCAGAACTGGCTCGTAGGTGCAACCACAGCCATATTGATGCGAACAGCCTTCGTGCGGCAGGCGCGGAACAGTTGTTTTCTCAAAAGTCCCGCGCGACTCGTAACAGAGTGGACAGGCATCTCCGGCCACATTGATGCGAATTGCGGTGACGCGTGGATTTTCGATAAATTTTCGAAGCGCCACTGCATTTACCGAAAGTTGACGCAAGTCCGCTTTACAATTGGGACATTCTGTTACCGGGTCGGGTGATGATGTGTTACAGCGAGAACAGGTTTGCAAGGCAACCTCCGTTGGATAATCTTAAGCTGTATTTTACTGTGTTGGGGTGGGCTTGCAAAGGTTTTGCAGAAAAGTTATTCCGTTTTTATAAATGCGCCCTAAACGACGTGCCCCAGGCTGGAAGGAATGATTTGCTGCATCATACTTTTTCCGCCATTTTTTTCAACATTTGCGCGCCGGGTTAGATTATTGATGTGAGAAAACAACTCAGCGCCCGGAATGGGCTTGACCATGTAATCATCTGCGCCGGTATCCAGGGCGCTGGCAATCATGGCCGGGTCATCAATTGCGGAAAGAATGGCAATCGGTATGGTGCTAAACAGGCGAACCTCGCGGCAAATATCCCAGCCGGTTTTGCCGGGCATCATCAAATCCAGCAGAATAATATCGGGAGCGGCACTTTTTATCAGACCCAGGCCCTCCTGGCTATCGTTGCAAGAGATGATCTCCAGCCCATAACTGCATAAAAGCAATCCAAGCAATTCGGTCATGGCAGAGTCGTCGTCGATGATAAGCACTTTTATTGCCATAGCAATCTCACCTTACGAAAGTTCAATGCAGAGCTCCCCTATGATAAATCAAAACCCCATCGTCACCCCGCTTCGTTGGGGTTGAAAGACTTGGGGGTGAATTCTTAAATATTATCTCAGGTTTTCTTGTAATCAACTTTGCAAGTTATTTACAAAAGCAGGCCTCCGGTTTCTGGTTTGAAACCGGCCCGGCGCACCAGGAACGCCAAGCGTTTAAGATTTGGGCATGTTTCAAATGAGCTGAAAGCCTCAGCCCCGAAAGGTTTTGGGTCACGCCAGTTTCCAACTGAAATGAAACGCACCCTTAAGATTTTTCTCCCCTGTTTCTTGGTTGGATTTTCGAGGCTGAGCCAGCCCTGTAAAGAGACGCTGGCCGAGGTGGACATCGCCAAGTCTTGTGTACTATAATCGCCCAACCTAGTCGCGCCCATCGCAGTAATGATTTTCCAACACAAAGGAAACCGCCCATGAAGACTGATGCTTTGCTTTTTACAAACCCCGCTACCGGCAGCCTGTTTGGTGAAGTTGAGATGACAACCGTCGAAGCGGTTCAAAAGGCTGTGCAAGAGATGCGGGCCGCTTTTCCCGCCTGGAGTTCCAAGCCTGTTAAAGAGCGTATCCGCATTCTGCGAAAATTTCAGGCCCTATTGATCGATAAGCGCGACGAAATTACAGCCGTGCTTAACCAGGATTGTGGCAAGAGCCGCCAGGATGGTCTAATTGAATTATTTGTCACGGTGGATATGCTGGCGCAGTATTGTTCCCAGGCCCCAAAATGGCTAAAGAAAAAGCGCGTCTCTTCTGGCTTATATCTTTTTAAACAATGTTTTGTCGAATATAAACCGCACGGTGTTGTGGCCGTGATTTCACCCTGGAATTACCCGTTGACGCTGGCGCTGCCGCCTTTACTGGCTGCGCTGCTGGCCGGGAACACGGTAGTCCTCAAACCCTCCGAAGTAACCGCCGCGACAGGCGTCTTGATGGAGCAATTGCTCAAAGAAATTCCAGAACTCGCGCCGTTTGTGCGGGTGGTGCATGGTGATGGCAAAGTTGGCGCGGCGCTAACCCAGGCTCACCCCGATTTTATTTTTTTGACCGGTTCAACCGCTACCGGCAAGCGAATCATGCAAACCGCCGCAGAAACACTCACACCCGTGGCGCTGGAATTGGGCGGAAAAGATGCCATGATTGTCCTTGAAGATGCAGACCTTGGCCTGGCTGCCCGCTGGGGAGCCTGGGGCGCTTTCTTTAACACCGGGCAAACTTGCATGTCTGTCGAGCGCGTCTATGTGATTGAATCTCAGTACGATGAGTTCGTCCGGCTGGCTGTCGAAAATGCCAAACAGTTTAAATCGGGATATTCCACCGCGCTAAACAGTTCCTTCTCGATGGGGCCGATAACGGATACGCGCCAGGTTAAGATCATCGATCAGCATCTGGAAGATGCCCTCGCCCGAGGCGCAACTTTGCTGACGGGTGGCAAAGAAAAAGCAGATGGGGCGTTTTTTAACCCGATGGTGCTGGTTAACGTGGATCATTCCATGCTGGTTATGAAACAAGAAACATTTGGCCCATTTTTGCCGATCATGAAGGTCAAAAACGAGGCCGAAGCCATCCGCCTGGCAAATGATAGCGCTTATGGCCTGGGCGCTTCAGTCTGGAGTCGCAACGTAGCGCACGCCAAACAAGTGGCCGACCAGATTCAGGCCGCTTCGGTGATTATCAATGACTCCATTGCTCAATTTGGTATTCCCATGCTGCCTTTTGGCGGGGTGAAAGAATCGGGCTTTGGTCGAACTCATGGGCAGGAAGGTTTGATGCAATTTACCCGGCCCTACAGTTATGCGCTTGGGAATCCCCCGTTCAAATGGGACATCGCCACTATTTTACGAGAAAACGGCCATTACGAATTAGCCACCGCAATCATGGGCGTTGTCTATGGCACTTCTCTGCGGCAACGCTGGCAAACAGTTGCCCAATTGCTTCAAAAGAAAAATACTTAGAGCATTGGCTCTGTTCGCTAAAAAAATTTTAACACCCAGGATGCTTTTTTCGCTCATTCTGGATGTTTTTGGACAAGATTTCAGCCCACAAACACGAAACCGGTCACAGCACTTGCATTTTCATCAAAACAAGAGCACGAATTATGTGAAAAAGTGGATTGGTCAAGCAAAGGCTAAACAACCGTTTGTTACTCATTTCACCACGGAGACACGGAAAACACCGAGAAAATCTTTTAAAACTCCGTGAACTCAGTATCTCCGTGGTGATTTTGGGCTTTTGGGGCCTATTTGCGCAATACGGTTTTTGCAAAATGTCTATTCTTGCCGTGACCAATACAAATTATGTGAAAAAGCCACGGAGTCACCCAGTTCACATAGTTTTTGAGCGGTTTGTCTCCGGGGTGAAAATCTCTAAAGCGCGGGAGCGCCAAACGAATTTAAGCAAAATGGGCGGTTGAAATCAGCGCCGGGAGTCGAAATTCACGAAAGTCATTTTAATTTCAGCGAATGGACAATAGTCTTGCCCAACTTATTTTTCCAAGCCTTAAAGCGATTTCTCATAATCCAGTTTTGGCCGCCACCCCAGGCATAGAGCGCGCGCAAGAGGCGATCTATGCCGCGCGGAGCTGTGGGCAGCTCTAAGGCCGGGCTAAAATCGACCTCGCGCTGATCTAGCTGAAAGCTGCCGGGGCCGGTGCGGCGCAGGCTGGCGGGATTGGTTTCCAGCCAGGCTCGCACCTGTTCCCGCTCGCTGGTTGTCCACCATTGCGGCAGGTCGGAGGTGGCTTTGAACTGGCAGATTTCGGTCAGGTCTTGCAGCAGGCTTTTTTGTTCGGGCGTCAGGCTGCATTCAATCGAGCGGAAGTAGGCCACATCCGGGTCAATGTGCAAAAGCGGCTTCAGCCAGAGCCGGTTGAGCGAGGTCCGAATGCCGTTCTTGACGCTGGGGGTGGTTTGATTGTAGAGCAGGCGGCTGTAAATATCATTGTCCCAATCCTTGGCAACATCTGGCCCAATGCGGAGTCCATCGCACAGGCCGAGCGATGGCAAAATGAGCGTGGCGCGGGGGGCGTCTGCACCGCACCGGCAGCGCCCTCCAGCAGGTAGCCTCCCGCTATTTCTCGCGCATTTTCAAAGGTTGATATAATCTGGCGATCACACAGGCGGATTTGTTTGCTACTTTTGACCATAAAGGAATCCATCATGCAATTTGCAAAGCCAATTTTGATTTTTATGCTGGTAGTTCTGGCAGCTTCTTTGGTGAATCAAAATCTCGCTCAGAAAAGCGTGGATAGTGGGATGGATATTTATTATTCGTGGCTGGAAGGGGGCCGCTTACTACAGGGAGAAAACCCGTATGCGCGGATTTTGGCGGGCAATATGCAGGAAAATGATAAATATGCGACATATTTCCCGCTTTTTTATCTTTTGTCGTGGGCCTCGCAGCGGGCCGGGTTTGTGGGGCTGGAAGCCTGGTTGGGGTTTTGGCGCGGGGTATTTTTGGGGTTCGATCTTGCCATTGCGGGCCTGATCTACTATCACCATGCCCGGCGTGATCTTTTGGCGCTGGCGGCGGCGGGGGCGCTGTTCTGGCTACTCAATCGTTGGACATTATATCAAGTTCGGGTAGCTTACTTTGATTTTATACCATTATTCTTTATGATACTGGGGCTGATGCTGTTTCCGCGTTGGCGGGTGGCGGCGCTGCTGGCGATGAGTGTTTCGCTGGCGTTCAAACAAATGGCAATTTTCCTTTTGCCACTCTATTTGATTTGGATTTGGCAAAATTCCAGCGGGCGGCCTTGGCGGGATGTTTTGACGGCTGCGCTCTGGCTGGGGCTGGTTCCGCTGCTCACCTCCCTGCCATTTTTGGTCTGGAATGCAGAAGGATTTGTCCGTTCTGTGCTTTTTTCGGCCACCCGCGATGCGGCAGATCAATTTTCCACCCCAGTTTTGGCGGTACGTTTAAACTGGAGTGGTTTATCGGCCCGTTTGCCGATGCTGGGAATGATGAGCCTGATTTATTGGGCGGCCTGGCGGCGGCAGGTTAAAAAATATATGGCGGCTTTTCTGGTGATGTTGATGTTTGTGGAGTTTAACCCGGTCCAGTTTCGCCAGTATTTTGCGTGGATAATGGTGTTTGTACCCTTTTTGATTAACGATGTTACGGCGCAGGAGACCAACCTTTGACCGTTTTTTGGGAAAATGGGTATAATTGCGCGACAGGCTGTGATGAAAACGAGTAGGTTTGGCGAAGTTGTCAGCGAACCCGGGGTTGGTGTGAGCCGGGGCAGCAAGCTGAACTGAAAATCCTTTCGGAGCCGCAAGCAGAAAACATGGGCTGAGGCCCAATGCCAGTAAGTGAGCCGGTATCCCACCGTTAGCGGGGCAGAGAGATGTTTGTCTCTCGTCAGGGCCTGCCTGGCAGGAATCTGGGTGGTACCGCGTGAGTATTTTTGCTCTCGTCCCTGAGTGGATGGGAGCTTTTTATTTTTCGGAGGCGTGAATGGCGTTTAAACCTGTTTCCCCCAAACTAGATGTGACCTCTTTGGAAGAGGCCGTTTTGAAGTTTTGGAAAAAAGAGAAAATTTTTGAAAAAACAATTTCCACGCGGGCGGGCGGCCCCGATTATGTATTTTACGAAGGCCCGCCTACCGCCAACGGCAAACCGGGTGTTCATCATGTCTTGGCGCGCGCTTTTAAAGATGTTTTCCCGCGTTTCAAAATTATGCGTGGATACCATGTCTCACGGCGCGGCGGTTGGGATACCCACGGCCTGCCGGTGGAAATCGAGGTTGAAAAACGACTTGGATTTACCCGCAAACAGCAAATTGAAGAATACGGCATTGAAAAATTTAACGACCTCTGCCGCAAATCGGCTTTTGACTATATTCAAGACTGGGAACGCCTGACGGACCGCATTGCCTTTTGGGTCGATTTGAAAGAAGCCTATGTCACCTTCACCAACGATTATGTTGAGTCGTTGTGGTGGCTTTTGCGTCAGATGTGGGACAAAGGCCTGCTCTATCAGGGTTTTAAGGTTGTCCCTTATTGTCCGCGTTGCGGGACACCGCTTTCAGACCATGAAGTGGCCCAGGGCTACGACGATGCCACCGACCCTTCAGTTTTTGTGCGGATGCCGCTGGTGGACGAACCCGGCACTTCACTATTGGTCTGGACCACAACCCCCTGGACTTTGCCCTCCAACGTGGCGGTTGCGGTTGGCGAAGAAGTGGACTATGTCAAAGTGGAACGCGCTCTGGCCGAGGGCGGCACCGAAAAGTTGATTTTAGCTCAGGCCCTGCTCGAAAAAGTGTTCCGAGGCGAAGAAGTAACCATACACGAGACCTTCAAGGGTAAAAAGCTGAAAGGGCTGCGCTATCAGCCACTCTTCACCTTTTTGCCGCCCGAAAAACCGGCCCATTTTGTGATCTTTGGTGATTTTGTTACCACTGAAGATGGCACGGGCCTGGTACATATTGCCCCGGCCTTTGGCGCAGACGATATGCGCGTAGCGATGGATTATGATTTGCCCGTCATCATGACCGTCGCCCCGGATGGAACCTTTATCCCGGAAGTGACCCCCTGGCGTGGACAGTTTGTCAAAGATGCCGATCCCCTTATCATCCAAGATTTGCTCAATCGCGGGTTGCTATATCGCTCCGAAAGCTACACCCACACCTACCCATTCTGTTGGCGCTGCAAGACGCCGCTTTTATACTATGCCCGCGAGGCCTGGTATATTCGCACCAGTCAATATAAAGATCGCATGGTTGACCTGAATCAGACCATCAACTGGGTTCCTGACCACATCAAAGATGGCCGTTTTGGCAACTGGCTCAATAACAACATCGACTGGGCGCTTTCGCGGGAGCGCTATTGGGGAACGCCCCTGCCAGTTTGGGAATGCGAAGCGTGCAAGCATCAGCATTGCATCGGCGCACTCGATGAACTTTCACAGCTCACGGGCAGCAATCAGCAAAATCTCGATTTACACCGTCCGCATGTCGATAAAATTCACTTTGCCTGCCAAAAATGCGGCGGAAAAATGAGCCGTGTGCCAGAACTAATTGATGTCTGGTTCGATTCGGGCGCAATGCCGGTAGCGCAGTGGCATTATCCCTTTGAAAACCACGAAGCCTTTAAAACCCAATTCCCCGCAGATTATATTTGCGAGGCCGTTGACCAGACCCGCGGCTGGTTCTACTCACTCCATGCGATTGCCACCATGGTTTTTGACAGCGTGGCCTATAAAAACGTCATCTGCCTCGGCTTGATTTTGGATGGCGACGGTTACAAAATGTCCAAATCGCGGGGCAACATTGTCAACCCGTGGGATGTGCTCAATGTCAATGGAGCCGATGCCTTCCGCTGGTATCTTTACACCGCCACCCCGCCCGGCAATGAACGCCGTTTCTCGGTCGATTTGGTGAGCGAAGTGCTGCGTAACTTTACCCTGACTTTGTGGAATGTCTATTCTTTCTTCGTCACATACGCCAATCTCGATCAGTGGAAGCCGGGTGAGAGTGATGAACAATTGGCCTATTCCAACCTGGATAAATGGCTGCTTTCAGAGTTGAATACCCTGACCCGGGATGTGACCAACGCCTTTGAAAACTACGATGTAACCGGGGCGACCCGTCCGCTGGAAAAATTTGTCGAAAACCTCTCCACCTGGTATTTGCGCCGCTCCCGCCGCCGTTTCTGGAAGTCTGAATCGGATACCGACAAAAAAGCCGCTTATGCCACTCTGCACACAGCACTCGTCACCGTGAGCAAACTGCTCGCGCCGACCATGCCTTTCCTGGCAGACGAGCTTTATCAAAACCTGGTGCGTTCACTCGACCCGAAAGCGCCCGAATCGGTTCACCTGGCGCTTTGGCCAGAGTTTGACGCCCGCTTGATTGATGAAACTCTTAACCACGATATGCGCCTGGTCATGCGCCTGGCCTCGCTTGGGCACGCTGCCCGCGCCAAGGCCAATCGCAAAGTGCGCCAACCCCTTTCTGAAGCAGCCTTCTCGGTTGGCAATGTGGATGAACGCCGCGCAGTGAGCGATTATGACGATTTATTGATTGATGAATTGAACGTCAAGAAAGTGCGCTTACTGGATGCCAGCACCGAAGCCCTTTTGCACACGGTCAAGCCGTTGCCCAAGCAGTTGGGCCAAAAGTATGGCAACAAATTCCCGGCGCTTGCAAAAGCCATCCTGGCCCTCAATCCTGAGGCCATAGCGCAGACCCTCGCCAGCGGACAACCGTTCATGGTCGAACTGGAAGATATCCAGTATGAAATCCTTGCCAGCGAGGTTGAAGTTAAGACTCTGGCGAAGGAAGGCTTTGCTGTTGCCGAAGATGGCGCTTATGTGGCAGCGCTGGTCACTGAACTGACGCCCGAACTCGTCCGCGAGGGATTGGCGCGTGAATTTGTCCGCCGGGTGCAGGATTTTCGTAAAAGCGCCGGGCTAAATGTCGCCGACCGCATTTTGCTCTTCCTGAGCGCCACGCCCGATTTGCAGAAAGCGATCGGAGTTCACAAAGACACCATCATGGCTGAAACCCTCTGCCTGGAATTAAACTTCGCCTCATCGCCGATGACATCCAAGATTCAACTGGAAGAATTTGACGGCGAAAAAGTGACCATTGCGTTGGTTAAGGCCGGGCTGAAGCTCTAAATTGTCTAATTTGAGCGTTCGTTGCGGGGCAGGTTCTTGGGCCTGCCCCGGTTTTTTTCTCTGGAAGATGCCAGCCCACTCGGCTATAATTGCCCACATGATGACTTTCCCTCCCTCTATCAACCTTGTTTTGCGAAAAACCCTCGCGCTGGGGGTTCATTTGTTTACCGCCACTGGCGCGGTTTGGGCCTTGCTCTCACTTTTGGCGGTTTTTCGCCACGAGTGGCGGCTTGCCATCTTTTGGATGATCATTGCGTTGATGGTGGATAGTTTTGACGGTATGTTGGCGCGCTGGGCCGAGGTCCAGACCTACGCTCCCAATATCGATGGCGCTTTGCTGGATAATATCGTCGATTATCTCAATTATGTCCTGGTTCCGGCTTTCTTTTTCCTTGAAGCCGATTTATTGCCCGCGGCTTTTCGTATGGCTGGTGCAATAGTCATTTTGCTCACTTCGGCCTACCAATTTACCCAGGTGGACGCTAAAACGGACGAATCCCACGATTATTTTTTCAAAGGTTTTCCGTCCTACTGGAATATTTTGGTGCTTTACCTGCTTCTGCTGCAACTGACACCCTGGTCTAACCTGGCTTTGTTGGTTTTATTCAATATTCTGGTTTTTGTGCCGGTGAAATATATTTATCCCAGCCGAAATACACGTTTGCGCCGCCTTACGCTTATTTTGTCGTATCTTTACGGTATTGTTGGTATTTGGGGTGTGATGCAGTATCCAGATGTGCCGCAGTGGGTGGTTTGGAGTTCTTTTTTG
>DYPU01000092.1 GCA_020719725.1 Anaerolinea sp.
GCCTTGAGAACCCCTTTTGTCAAGCTAAATAGTGACTTTTGCGGTAGTGCGTTTATTTTGGACGGCGGGGGTTTCGGCGAGCAGGTTTCGCAATTCGGCCTGGTGATTGAGGTCAAAGTAAAATGGTTCGCTGGGCAAAAGGATTATTTCGGGTTGGGCGGCGCGGATTTCTTCCAGGCTGACGCGTGGGTAGCGGGTATCCCGCTCGGCGGCAGGTTCTCCCATTTCGTTTTTTAGATCGGCAGATAGGGGGTAGCGGCGTGGGCGCTTGGTAAAGACATTTTGCCCGCCAAAGACTTTCAGCAGGTCGCTGGTGTAGGTTTGGGCGTTGCAGGTCATATACCAGGGTTGGCCGTCCTGTTCGCCCTGCCAGATAGGGCAGAAGACGCGTTGGGGTGGTTGGTCGGCAGTCACTGCCCGCACAAATTCCAGGTTGCATTCCAGCATATCGACGGCTAAAAAGGCGTTATCGTTTTGGTAAAGGTCTGCCAGAGAGCGCAGGTCTGCCAGGGTTTCATCGACTGTTTGCGGGAAACTGAGCCAGATTGTTTGCCCGGCGGCTTGCAGGGCGTGGATGGTTTCGGGGCTGTTTTCTTCCTGGTTGGCGAGAATCAGCTCGGCCTGACAGTTTAGGATGTCTGTGACGTTGGCGTTTTTTGTGCCGCCCAACCGTTTTAGCCCGGTGAGTTTTTCGGAGGGGTGAATGCAATAGTCTGTCACCCCAACGACCGAGGCTCCAAAACCCAGGTCGAACAGGCTTTCGGTTAGTGATGGGACCAGCGAAACGACGCGGCGGGGTGGGTTGGGCAGGTAGGGGACGGTTATCATGGCTGGAGCCGTTTATTTAAGAACCAGGCGGCGAAATTTTTCTTCGTATTTGGGAGTTGCGGGGCTGCTGTCTTCGGTGTGACGGGCGCGCAGGCGTTCCACCAATTTTTGTGGATCACCGATCTGGCTTTTGTGTTCTTGCAGGGCGCGAATCTTGATTTCCCAGGTATCGGTGACATCCAAGCTGATGTTGGGTTGGTTGGTGAGGCTTATCCAGGCTTCTCGTGGGGTGTGGGGCGGCAGGCCTTCTTCTTTAAGTAGTTCTGGAAAGAAATTGTGGTTTCCGGCGGCGGGAAAGAGGGCGTCTAATACCACTTGTCCGGCGGCGCGGTGGTCGGGGTGATTGAGGCCGTAGCTGGAGGATGGGAAGAGATTTTGCGGATCGCAGGTGACGAGGATGTCGGGTTGTTCCTGGCGGATGATGCGGACGATGTCGTGGCGGAGTTCGAGGCTGGGGATGATGTAGCCGTCTGCCAGGTTGAGCCAGCGGATGTTGTTCACGCCAATCTGCGCGGCAGCGGCGGTTTGTTCGGCGTGGCGCAGCGCACATAGTGTTTGTGGCGAGAGTTGCGGGTCGTTGGTTCCTTTGTCGCCGCAGGTTAGCAGGCAGTAGTTTATTTGATGTCCCGCCAGCGCCCAACGCGCCAGGGTGGCTCCGCAAAAAAATTCCGGGTCATCTGGGTGCGCCAGGATGACCAGGATTTTTTGTTTTTCAGGCCAGGATTTATCAATTGCGAGCATTGCGGTTTTTTCCGGGGCGTTGTTTGGAGTCGTTTTTGCGGTTGAGTTTGGGTTCTGGGGTGGGTTCTGGGGTCGGTGAAGGGGCGGGTTCTTGCTTTTTGCCGCAGTTACAGTCACCGCCTTCGTGTTTATCGCAGGGGGATTCGGCTTTGCGGCGCAGCGCTTCGAGTTCGTCCCAGGGTTCGAGCAGGTCGCGGTGAAATTCTTTCCAAAGTGGGCGGTCTTGCGGGTTTTTGGGGGTTAGTTCTACCAAAATGGCATTGCGCATGGGGAAGATGTCTATGACTTTGCCTTCACCTTCGGGGCTGACGACGCGTTTGTTACGTTTGGGCAGTTCTTTGCGGGCGGCGACGTATTGTTCATATTCGTAGATCAGGCAGCAGCGCAATCTTCCACACATGCCGGTGATCTCGGATGGGGTGAGTGAGATGCCTTGTTCTTTTGCCATCTTAATGGAGATGGGGCTGAATTCGGTCAGAAATTTGGAGCAGCAACGGGCTTCGAGGCCGCAAGCGCCCATGCCGCCCAGCATTTTGGCTACATCGCGCGGGCCGATTTGGCGCATTTCGACCTGGGTTTCGCTATAGATTTTTTGCATGTCTTTGCGCAGGGATTTTAGCTCGACCTTTTCGTCTTTTTCGTCATTTTCAGTGGAGAGCATGAAGGTCAGGCGTGAACCGTCGAAGGAGTATTCGCTGGAGACGATTTTGATGGCAAGTTGCAATTCGGCGGAGCGGGCGCGGCAATTGATGGTGGCTTCGAGTTGTTTTTGCTGCCAGCTTTGACGCAAGACCAGGTCGGCGGCGCTGGCGCGGCGTTCGATGGGTTTCCATTGGCCTTCGGGCGGGGTAACCGGGTCTGGGATATGTTGGATGACTTCGCCGATTTGTCGTCCGCGGGTGGTTTCGACGATGACGTGTTCGCCGACTTTTAGATCTGGGATGGGGCTGGCGTCGAAGTGGTAGATTTTGCCAATTTTGCTAAAGCGGATGCCGTAAATGGTTTGCATAACGGAATTTTATCCTGTTTTCTGATGGTCAAAATTAAAATTGAGTCTTCTCGCCCGTTAAATAGAATACGACGGATTGTAACTTTGCATTGTGAAAAACTTTGAGAAGCTGCCAAAAAGCCAGTCTAGGTGTGACTGCAAATAACGCATCACTTGGGGGTGTTAAAATATCGGGGTAGAGTGGGGTGTTGTGATGGATCAGGTAAAAAACCGTCTAGAGCAACGTCATCAGCAGGGGATTGCGGGCCGCAGTCCTTCAACAAATAACCGGCCACTCTGAACATGCGTGGCCTCATCCCGGTACCTTCTTAATAATTTAGGGCAAATATCCAAACCCAAAAGGTTTTTTGCCAGTCAGTAAAACCTTTTGGGTGATACCTAAATAATATTAATTGGGATGTTATTATCGCCACTGAGCGCAGCTACGCTGACTTTGGCGGCGACGGCTTCGGCGACGGCTTGCATGGCCTGGGCCGAATCGCTTTCGGGCGCGGTGATGATGATAGGCGCACCCGAATCGCCGCCGATGCGAACCGCCGGGTTCATTGGGATGCCTCCCAAAAAGGGCACACCATAGTGCTTGGACATCGCCTCGCCGCCGCCCTGACCAAATACGTCCATTTTGGAGCCATCGGGCAAGGTCAGGTACGACATATTTTCAACCACGCCCAGAATTGGAACCTGAAGCTGGTTGAACATTTCCAGCCCGCGGCTGGCGTCTTCCACAGAAACCGCTTGCGGCAGCGTGACGATGACTACACCGGTTAGCGGCAGGGCTTGTGCCAGCGAAAGCGGCGCATCACCAGTTCCAGGGGGCAGGTCGATGATCAGATAATCGAGTTCGCCCCATTCTACGTCACTTAGAAATTGGCGGATGGCGCTATTCAGCATTGGGCCGCGCCAAATGAGCGGCTGGCCGGGTTTGACAAGATAGCCCATCGACATGATTTTGACGCCATAGGCTTCGGCTGGGATGAGTTTGTCTTCGCGCGGGGTGGGCATGTGCGGCGCACCCATCATCGTCGGGATGTTCGGGCCGTAAATATCGGCATCCATCAAGCCGACGCGCGCTCCGCTTTTGGCGAGGGCTACCGCTAAATTGACGGAAACGGTCGATTTGCCTACTCCGCCTTTGCCAGATGCGACGGCTACTGCGTTGCGAATGGGAGTGGTGACAATCCCACGCATTCGGCCATCGTGTGGCACATCCGAATCAAGTTTGACATGGACAGTTTTTGCGCCAATGGCTTCCACAGCTTCGCGTGATTCTTTTTCGATTTTTCCACGCAGGGGGCAGGCCGGGGTGGTAAGCATGACGGTGAAATCGACATTGTCACCTGTGATGACAATATCGCGTATCATGCCGAGGCTTACCAAATCTTGATGGAGTTCGGGTTCTTGAACTTTGCTGAGTGCCGCCAAAACGGCATCGCGGGTGATTTGTGTCATTGTATTTACCTTTAGAGTGGAATTTGTGCTGTCTTTTTTAGACAGGTATTTTAGGCAGTTGGAAACACAGCGGGCTGATTATACCTTACCCATTTGTAATCTTCAAATTGACCCGCCTGGCTTTAATTTTGCAGATTTGCCAACGGGCTAAAGCCCTAGCGCATTTCATGGAAGCCCCTTTTGGGCTAAAAGCATCAGTCCGAAGGACTTTCGTGCCATGACGCCGATACCGGCGCAAAAACGAATGAATTCCAACGAAAAAATTAGATGCGATTGAACTGGTCTCGCTTTGACTTGTCTGCCGGATACTGTTGGGTAAAAAAATCGGCTTCCATTTAAGTGGAAGCCGATTGCAAATTGAAATGAACCGATCAGGCTTTGGCTGCTTTGGTGGCAGCTTTTTCGGCGCGGGCAGCTTCTTCGCGGGCATTGTTCAATGGGCGAATTTCGGCGTAGTATTTGGCCGGTTTCATCAGCGCTTCTTTGTTGAGCAGGTTGCGCCCATAGGATGCGATTTCGTAATCATGATCCATTTTGATGGCATCAAAGGGGCAGTATTCCGCGCAGAAACCGCAGTTCATGCAAATATCGGCATCAATGGTAAATTCGGCGGGTTGGGGCACCGGGCGGCCAGTGTTCGGGTCGCTGCCGCGCACAATCCAGATGCATTGGGGTGGGCAGGCTTTGGCGCAGATGCCGCAGGAAGTGCAGCGGATGGTTTTTTCGCCGGTTTCACTTTCATCGTAGACCAGAAAGGGGATGTAACGAAACTCTTCTGGCACGGGCACTTTTTCTTCCGGGTATTGTACTGTGAAAATGCCTTTGGCGTCTTTACTGGAGCGGTGGGCCAGGCCTTCGGGGGTGTAATAGCGCTTTCCCCACCACTTAATATCGTCCAGATATGAATCGAAGAAGTGTTTGGCCGTCACCATCAGGCCTTTAAAAATTCCTTTTCCGTAGGTATCCATGTGTTTTGCTCCCTTTACCGGTCAAGTTCGCCGAGCACAATATCGACTGCGCCCAAAATGGCGACAAAGTCCGCAATTTTTTCGTTGACACAGGTCATTTCGAGCGAGGTCAGGTTGATGAAGGATGGGGCGCGGACGTGATAGCGATAGGGATTGGGCTTGCCATTGGAGACGACGTAAAATCCCAGTTCACCTTTGGGGCTTTCAATGCGCCCGTAGGCCTCGCCTGCCGGAACTTTGACCTGATAGGTGGGCTTGACGCTCATGACCGGGCCTTCGGGCATTTGCCGTAGGGCTTGTTCCAAAATCTTGATCGATTCGCGCATTTCGTCGATACGGATGAGATAGCGGTCGTACAGATCGCCGTTATAACGTACGGCCACATTAAAGTCGAAGCGGTCGTAGACGCTGTATGGGTCGGCGCGCCGGATATCATAGGGAATGCCTGAGGCGCGCAACATGGGGCCGGTCATCGAGGTGCGGATGGCGTCTTCGGGGCTGAGATAGCCGATTCCTTTTAGGCGCGAGACGAAGATTTCGTTTTCGCTCAATAGACGGTCAAATTCGTCAATTTTGCCGGGGAGGCGTTCAAAAACCAGGTCTTTTAGTTTTTGCAGGGCTTCGGCGGGTACATCGCGCACGACGCCGCCAAAACGGTGATAGTTGCACATCATGCGTGAGCCGGAAGCTGCCTCGAAGATGTCCAAAATGAGTTCGCGTTCTTCAAAGGCATACAGGGCCGGGGTGAAGTAGGCGCCCAGGTCGTTCATTAACATGCCAATCAAAATCATGTGATTTTGGATGCGGCTGAGTTCGGCCATGATGACGCGAATATATTCGGCGCGCTCGGTAACTTGAATGCCCATCATTTTTTCGACAGCCATGGCATACGGCCAGTTGTTTGACATCGAGTTGAAATAGTCTAGCCGGTCGGTGTAGGGCATGTTTTGCAGGAAGGTGTTGCGTTCGCCAATTTTCTCGTGATTGCGGTGCAGATAGCCCATGACGGGTTTCAGGCTGACGACGTTTTCGCCGTCGAGCATCACTACGGCGCGAAAAACGCCGTGAGTGGAGGGGTGCTGCGGTCCCATGTTGACCAAAATATGATCTGTGGCAATACCATCTTTGACGACGGTTTTGTATTTCTTGAGCGTGGCGTAGAGTGCTTCTTCCGGGTCGGTGGCTGTCCATTTTTCAGGGTCGAACCCGGCCTCGAAGCTGACATTATCTCCAAAGGGGCTGCGGTCTTCCGCAAAGGCATGTTTGCCTTCGGGCCAGCGTGATTTAAACGGTTTGACTTCGTCGTCGTAAAAGGCTTCTTTCCAGTCTTTGCGCATTGGGTGGCCGTCGAAGCCTTCCCACATCAAAATGCGGCGCAGGTCTGGGTGATTTTCAAAATGGATGCCGTACAAATCCCAAATTTCGCGCTCTTGCAGTTCTGCGCCCAGCCAGACCGGCGTCAGAGAAGCGACTTTGACGGGGTCCAGGCGTGGGAGTTGGGCTTTGAAGACCAGCGCCGGGCCGCCGCTGGTTTTGTAAACATGGTAGACGATTTCCATCAGGCCTTCGGCCAGGTAATCGACTCCGGTGACGGAAGAAAGCAGGTCGTAGCCCAGTTCATCGCGGATGAAGATGGCGACTTCGGTCAGTTTTTCGGGGGCGACGATCCAGCCCGCGTAACCAGGGCGCGCGTCTGCGCTGACTGTGCCGGGGAATTTTTCAGCTAAATCAAACTGAGTGGTGATAGGAGCGGGGGTTGTCATGGTGGTCTCCTATTCGGCGTTTGGGATTGTGGCCGCTGCGGCCAGTTCGGCGGCTTTGGTTTTGATTTCGGGGATGCGGCGTGGGTCAATCAGGTCTGGCCCAAGCATCGGAATTGGCACTTCGACCGAATCGGCCCCTTTTTGATACCAACGCACCTGTTTGAGTGACTGTCCGTCGATTTTTTCTTGCAGTTTTATCAAGCCGTAGACCAGGGCCTGTGGGGTGGGCGGGCATCCGGGGATGTAGACATCCACTGGCAGGTATTTGTCGATGCCGGCAACAACGTTGTAGCCCTCTTTGAAGGGGCCGCCGCCCGAAGCGCATGCGCCCATGGCGATGACGTATTTGGGTTCCGGCATCTGGTTGTACAGGCGCACGATGGCGGGCAGCATCTTTTTGGTGACGGTTCCCGCCACCAGCATCAGGTCACTCTGCCGGGGGCTGGGGCGCATCACTTCCATGCCGAAGCGCGCCAGGTCGTAGCGGGAGGCCTGGGCCGCGATCATTTCAATGGCGCAGCAGGCCAGGCCAAACATGAGTGGCCAAACCGACGAACGTCGCCCGAAATTGTAGATTTTATCGAGCGTTGTAATGGCGACTACATTCTTCATATCATCTGGAATGTCGTAGCCGGGGGAATTGAGTTCATTTGGGGTCATTCAAGCGTCTCCTCGAACCAGTCTTGGTAGATGGCAGACAAAATTTGGTCGTTGACCAGCGCCGGGTCGTCGTCAAAGTCTTTCAGAGCCAGCGTCCACTGGTAAATAGCGCCCAGAGAAACGGTTTCCAGGTCGATTTGCGGATGCGCTTGCTTGAGAGCCAGCGCAATCGCGTAGGTGGTTTCCCAGTTTAATGGATTGGTCATGCGATTGTGAAAATTATATCTTTTGGAGGGGGTTGCGTCAATTGAATTATGATATTATATATTTGCGTAAATCAAAAAATGATGTTTTCATGACAAATGTCACCATGCCAAAGACCAATACTCGCCAAAAAATAATCAGTTTGCTGCGCCGTCAGGGGCTGGCTACACCCGCGGAGATTGCTAAAGCCCTGCGTCTGACTCCGGCGGATATTCGCCATCATCTTTCTAAATTGGTTTCAGATGGTTTGGTGGCTGTGGCGGGGTTGCGTAACGATCCTTCACGCGGACGCCCTCACAAAACCTATCGTTTGAGCCGCCTGGTGGTGGGGGATAACCTTGCGCTTTTGTCTTCGGCGTTATTGACCGAATTGTTGCAGGGGCTGACGCCAGAAGAGCAGTTGACGCAGTTGCGCAGCCTGGCTGGGCGTTTGTCTCCTGGCCTGGCGGCTGAACGTTTTTTTCATATTTCGCGCCGCCTGACGGCTACGGTGGAGAAGTTTAACGCAATGCATTATCAGGCTCGTTGGGAGGCTCACGCTGCTGGCCCGCGCCTGATTTTTGGACAGTGTCCGTATGCCGCCTTGATTGAAACCTGTCCGGCTTTGTGTGTGTTGGATAAATTTTTATTGGAAGAAAATCTTTTTCAGCCGGTGGAGCAGCTCGCCAAATTGGAGCAGGGCGAACGCGGTTTGCCGGTTTGTGTATTTATGGTGCGCTAGGGGCGGGTTGTTCGGGCTGGAATGGATAATCTTTTTGGCTAATTTCAAT
The DNA here is from genome assembly GCA_020719725.1 of Anaerolinea sp. Lineage (GTDB taxonomy): Bacteria > Chloroflexota > Anaerolineae > Anaerolineales > Villigracilaceae > UBA8950. Next base: position 8,393 of record DYPU01000092.1, read on the forward strand.
ATGGGCGGTTTTGAAAAAGTTGAGCGCATTTTCATCTGGGCGATAGGCTACACTGTAAACGACGCGCGCAATCCCGGCATTGATGAGGGCCTTGGTGCAATGGATGCACGGAAAATGTGTCACATAACAGGTGGCGCCTTTGGTTGAAACCCCATGCAGGGCGGCCTGGATGATGGCATTCGTTTCGGCGTGAATGGTGCGGACGCAGTGCCCCTCCACCATCAGGTGTCCGGCTTCGTCGCAGTGTTCCTGTCCGGCGGGGGAACCGTTGAATCCGCTGGTTAGAATTCTCTTTTCGAGCACCAGCACACAGCCCACAAAGGCCCGGTCACAGGTCGAGCGCTCGGAAACAGCGTAGGCAATTTTCATAAAATAAGAATCCCAATCGGGGCGCATAAAACTCTCCTGTAGCAAAGATAGGCTGATTATACAATTTTGGGAGAATCTATAGGCGGATGATGTTGATGGATATTCGCTACGACAAAGTAAGGGGCGAGCCAGTGGCTCGTCCCTTACTTTGTCCCATGAGGGTCTGCGCTTTATCTCTACTTACTCTACTGTTACACTCTTCGCCAGATTCCTCGGCTGATCCACATCCAACCCGCGGATGGTGGCGATGTGATAGGCCAGCAGTTGCAGCGGGA
>DYPU01000093.1 GCA_020719725.1 Anaerolinea sp.
GCTTCCCTGCCCCTTACCGGAAACCTGGATGGCCTCATCATCATGTCGCTGCCCAACCCTGGATTACGCTTGACCAGGGACGGCTGAATTCCTTTTTATTGATGTCGGTCTTTGTCACGGTTTTGATCCTGGTCATGAAGATTTTCGATATCGTTCTGGCTATGACCCGGGGTAATTTCAGCACCAGTGTTTTGGCCTTTGAATGGTACAAGCAATTCTTCGAAAATTCAAACATTGGGCCCGCCTCTGCGGTTGTCACCATTCTGGTTTTGCTGATTGCGCCGCTGATGTGGCTGCAAATTCAAACCGCTCGTCATCAGGAGGCGCTGAGATGAACAAATTTCTACACTTTGTGAGGAATTTAAAACTGGGCAGTACCTTCGGAATGTTGATCCTGGTGGTGATGTGGCCGACGCCTACTCTCGGTTTGCTCATCACCTCCTTAAGGCCGAGCTCGCTGGCTGAGACCTCTCCCTGGTGGGAAGCCCTGTTTAACCCGCTGAGCACCATTTGGACTATCGCTGCTTACCAAAATTCGCTCAGCAGCGGCATGCTAGATTCCCTGATCAACACTATCGCCGTTACCATCCCGGCCACCATCCTGCCGTTGATGATTGCGGCCAATGCGGCCTATGCCTTTACCTTTTTGAACTTCAAGGGGAAGGAAATTTACTTCGCCATTTTGGTCGCCCTGATGGTCATTCCGTTACAATCTTCGCTGATCCCGGTCCTGCGGGGCATGGTTGCCTTCCAAAAAGCATTCCACATCCCCCTCACTGGAACTTACGCCAGTGCCTGGGTTGTCCACAGCGCTTTTGCGATGCCTTTGGCGATCTATATCTTGCGCAACTACGATGAACTGACTCTCGAAATGGTGACGGAGGCAGAACGTCAATTCATCTGGCAGGAATACGCGCCAGAACCGAACATGATTCTCAATTTAGGCATTCGCCGTCGGCTGGCGCCTATTCTCAACAACGACCGCCGCAAGATCGAACTGCTCCATTCCCTGCTTTTTACCCTGCCCGGTTCGCCCATTCTGTATTACGGCGATGAAATCGGGATGGGCGACAACCTGAACTTGCCCGACCGTTACGGCGTCCGCACTCCGATGCAGTGGGATGCCTCCCCGCACGGTGGCTTCACCAGCGCTACACCATTTACCGAAATGGTCACGGGTGAATACGGTTCTCAAAAAGTGAACGTTGCCGACCAGTTGAAGTCCCCGGATTCTTTGCTGCGAATCCTCCAAAAGATGATCGCCCTGCGCAAGCAACAGGCCGCCCTCAGCGGCAGTCAGCTAGAATGGCTTGAAACCGGCAATCGGGCCGTTTTGGCCTATGTGCGCGCACAGGCCGGAGAAGCGCTCCTGATTCTCAATAATCTCAGTCCTGTTTCGCAATTTGTCCAATTCCCTGTCCCCTTCCCCAAGACCGGGCGCGAGCTTTTCTCGGATCAAGCGCTGTCCCTCCAGCCACGGCTGGAGCTTTTACCTTATGCCTATCTTTGGATTCAACTGTAGGCCTCGTTATGCGCCCGGCCTTCCACTTTACCCCTCCGGCCAATTGGCTGAACGATCCGAATGGCCTGGTCTATTACGCGGGTGAGTATCACCTGTTCTACCAGTATTATCCGCACAGCGCCGTCTGGGGGCCGATGCACTGGGGACACGCTGTCAGCCGCAACCTGCTGAACTGGGAACATCTGCCAATTGCCCTCTATCCTGATGAAATGGGGATGATTTTCTCTGGCAGCGCCGTCGTCGATTGGCAGAATCGGGTTATTCAGCCGGGAGATAAGCTATTTGCAAATTTGGCGGGTCTGGCCCTCGAAATTGTGGCCGAGTTTGAGCTAAATCCGCAGGTTGAACGCTTTGGTTTCAACCTCCAGGTTGGCGCAGACGAAGCGACCACACTTGGTTACGCTACCGGGCCGCAGCAGCTTTATGTTGACCGCACCCGCTCCGGCCAAAGCAACTTTGCCGAAGGTTTCGCGGCGCTTCATTCTGCGCCATTGGCCCCGCGTGATGGCAAAATCTGCCTGCATCTTTTGATTGATCGCTGCTCGCTTGAAGTTTTTGGCAATGCCGGTCGGGTGGTACTCACTGAGAGCCTTTTCCCAGGCGAGCACAGCCAGGGGCTTGAGTTTTTCGTCACAGGCGGCGAGCTTAAAATCCAGACCCTGGAACTTTATTACCTTAACCCGGCCCGGTTTGATTAGACCCTGATTTTTTTTGGAGGCTCGATGAAATCTCTTTATGGTGGCATTGAAGGCGGCGGCACCAAATTTGTCTGCGCGGTTGGGACTGGGCCGCAGGACCTCCGCGCCGAAACCCGTTTTCCAACCACTACGCCGGAGGAAACCATGGGCCGGGCCATTGAATTTTTTCGACAATTCGAGGGCCTCTCCGCTTTGGGGTTTGCCTCGTTTGGGCCGCTCGACCCGCGCCCAGATTCGCCGACCTACGGCCACATTCTCCCCACCCCCAAACCTGGCTGGTCAAACGCAGATGTGGTCGGCCCGCTGCGCGCCGCCCTGGGCTTGCCGGTGGTTTTCGATACAGATGTCAATGGCGCGGCGCTGGCCGAAGCCCGCTGGGGCGCGGCCCAAAACTGTGACCCGGTTCTCTATCTGACGATTGGCACCGGCATTGGCGGCGGGGCGTTGGTCAATGGCAAACTCTTGCATGGCCTGCTCCATCCCGAAATGGGCCACATCCCGCTTCCGCGCAACCCACAAATCGACCCATTTCCTGGCATTTGTCCCTTTCACGGCGATTGCTTCGAGGGCTTGGCGGCTGGCCCGGCTCTCGAAAAGCGCTGGGGCCAAAAAGCAGAAACCCTGCCGCCCAATCATACCGCCTGGGATCTGGAAGCTCACTACATCGCCCTGGCCCTGCGCAGCTATATTTGCACCCTTTCACCGCAAAAAATTGTGATTGGCGGTGGCGTTGCCAGCCAGGCTCAGATGCTGCCCCTCATCCGCCGCAAAACCCAAGAACTGCTCAACGGCTATGTCCAAGCCCCGGCCATTCTCGATCAAATTGACGATTACATCGTCCTGCCGGGGTTGGGCCAGCGCGCTGGCGTTCTCGGCGCCATCGCGCTGGCCTCCCCAGTCTCTTGATTTTGGCCTATTTTCGAAAGTCTGGCTCCCTCGTGGGGCTGAGCAGACTTTCGGCTCTGGAAATCAACTATGAACCCATCCACTTCCCTTTCCCTCGAAACCTCCCGCAGCCTGCGTTGTTTGCTGCCACGCCTGGAAGCCAGTCTGACCGCCGAAATCGCCGCGGATCCGGCGGGCTGGCAAGCCTTCACCCGGCGGCTGAATCAGCACTTCCCGGCCCTCTTTCAACTTTATTTTGAGCTTTACCAGACCCGCTACGACTTTTTCTTTCACCTTGAAGACTTGCTCGCCAGCCTGGCCCGCGCCTGGTTCACCCGCCCCGCCGACTTGCGCGCGCTCGATGGCGCCCGCGAACACGACCCGGCCTGGTTCCAATCCAACCAAATGCTGGGCGGTGTCCTCTATGTGGACCTCTTCGCCGGTGACCTTGAAGGTGTGCGCGCAAAAATTCCCTATTTCCGCGAACTTGGTCTGACCTACCTGCATCTGATGCCGTTTTTCAAAGCCCCCGCAGGCGAAAACGATGGTGGCTATGCGGTCAGCAGCTACCGCGAGGTGGATGCCCGTCTCGGCACGCTGGAGCAGCTTGCTTCACTCGCGCGCGATTTGCGCGATGCCGGTATCAGCCTGGTGGTCGATCTGGTCTTCAACCACACCTCCGCGGAGCACTTGTGGGCCAAAAACGCCCAAGCTGGTGACGACGACGCGCGCGAGATGTATTACATTTACCCCAACCGAATCATGCCCGATGCCTACGAGCGCACCCTGCGCGAAATCTTCCCCGATGAGCACTCCGGTTCCTTCTCTCCGCTCCCTGCCCATAAATTTGCAGAATGGGGGGCAGGGCCGGGGATGGCGGCGGCTGGGTCTGGACCACCTTCCACCAATATCAATGGGACTTGAACTACGCCAACCCCGCCGTTTTCAACCGCATGGCCGAAGAAATGCTCTTTCTCGCCAACCAGGGGGTTGAAGTCATCCGTTTGGATGCCGTCGCTTTTATTTGGAAAGAAATGGGCACTGGCTGCGAAAATTTACCCCAGGCCCACAGTCTGATTCGGGCCTTCAACGCCACCGCGCGGATTTCTGCCCCGGCAGTTTTGCGCGCGGGCTGCCCTTTCAGGAAAACCCAAAAACCGGCGACTGCCGCATTAGCGGTACTTGCGCTTCGCTGGCGGGGTTGGAAAAAGCCCTGAGTGAAGAAGGCCCCGCTGAAACGGAACTTGCCATTCGGCGAATTTTGCTGATCCACGGCCTGATTTTGACGATTGGCGGCATCCCGCTTTTGTATCTGGGCGACGAAATTGGCACGCTCAACGACTATCGCTATCGTGATGACCCCGCCCAGGCGCGTGACAGCCGCTGGGTCCACCGTCTGCGCGCAGATTGGGAGAAATATCAGCGCCGCAGCGTTCCCGAAACGGTCGAAGGCCGCGTTTTCGGGGGTCTCCAAAGGCTGATTGAGCTGCGAAAAGGTCGCCTGGCCTTTTCGGGCGGTGATCTGACGGTCTTGGATACTCAAAATCCGCATGTGTTGGGCTTTTTGCGGCGCTATGCAGGCCAGCAAGCGACAATTTTTGCCAATTTCTCTGAACATCCTCAGGCTGCGCCTGGCGGCTTGACGCTTGCTCCTTACGAATTACAGGTTTTGGAATAACTGCGCTGTTTGGTATAATCTTGCAGGCTTACCCTAAAAAGCGAGAGAATACCATGAAGAAAAATATGAAAATCGGTTTAACCCGCTTGTTGATGACCGTCTCAGGCGGGTTTTTGTTGTTTTTGGCCGCTTGCGATGTGATTAGCCCGCGCGGAAACCGCAATGAAGCGCAGCCAAACGTTGTTTTGATTATTACCGACGATCAGCCGCTGCGCACTCTGGAAAATATGCCCGTGGTCCAGCAAGAATTAGCGGCCAAGGGCATCCGCTTTAGCAATGCTTATGTCACCACACCGCTGTGCAGCCCCAGCCGCAGCAGCATTTTGACGGGGTTATATGCTCAAAATACGGGCGTGCTTACCAATCGTCCTGGCGCGCCGTCTTTTGCCAAAAGCAATGCCACCTTGGGGGTTTGGTTTCAGCAGGCCGGGTACCGAACTGGTTTTATGGGAAAATACCTGAATAATATTGACGTTTTGCCGGCATTATCCCAACCAGGCTGGGGCGATTACCAGATTTTTTGGAACCGCGACAAGACTTACGAAAACCCATCCTTTTTTTATGGCTACAATTTTAATGAAAACGGAACGATTGTCTCGTATGGCAAAGACCCCACTGATTACAGCACGGATATTTTGACCAAAAAAGCGGCTGAGTTTATTGTGGCGGCGGGCGAACAACCGTTTTTTCTGACATTGAGCTATTATGCCCCGCACTATCCCTATCAATCTGCCGAGCGCCACCTCGAACGTTTTACCACGGATGCCGATTGGCAGGCTTTTTACTCACCCAATTTTGTCGAATCTGACCGTAGTGACAAGCCAGCCTGGCTTCAGGGGTTGAAGGCTACCAAGCCCGATTACGCCTACGATTCTGATCAGGCCATGCGCCGCTCGATGTTGGCTGTGGACGAGGGCATTGGAAAAATTCTCGATTTGCTTGAAAAGCGCCAGATTCGTGAAAACACCATTCTCATTTTCTTGTCCGACAATGGCATGTCGGTCGGCGAACATCATATTATTGGCAAAGATTGTCCTTATGATGAATGTAGTCACGTTCCGTTCATCATAAGCTATCCGCTGTTGACCCAGGTGGCCCGCGTGGAAGAGAAATTTGTCTTAAATATCGATATTGCGCCAACGCTGATTGAGCTGGCCCATCTGAAGGTGTCTGATCCGCTTGATGGGCGGAGTTTGGTGCCGTTACTTACTGACGCTCAGATTGATTGGCGTGATCAGGTCTTTATCGAACACTATCAGGATACCGAATCCGACGACCCCGCCGGGCTATCGACCTTGATTCCGACCTATTGGGCGCTTCGCAGCGCGGAATGGAAATACATTGAGTATGAAACCGGTGAAGTAGAGATATACGACCTGGTGAATGACCCTTACGAATTGCAAAATTTGGCTTTACTTCCCGAATACCAGGCTGTTCTGCAGGATTTAGCGCAACAATTGCAACCGTTTCGGGAAAATTTCGAAAAATAAAGCGGTTTTAGCCAAAAACAGTCTCGCGGCCCGCGAGACTGTTTTTATTTGAGCATAGAAGTTCCTCGAAATGTGTATTCCGGGAAAATTTCTGCCACGGCAGCATTGTTTAGCCGCTTCTGGATAATTTCCCCGAGCACATCGCGGTAATCAGTGGTTACAGCCAGGTCACCGGGTCCGACCAGTTGTTCCGCTTCGAGGCCCGGCCATTGCCCGTGAACCTGGCCGCCGTCCACATGCCCGCCCATCACCATCATCAGGCTGCCGTGACCGTGATCGGTGCCGAGCGAGCCGTTTTCAGCGGCGCGCCGCCCAAACTCGGACATGGTGACCACGGTCAGGCTGCCCAACTGGTCGCGCAGCTCGGCATGGAAAGCGGCCAGCCCCGCCGACAGGTCCTTCAATAAATTAGTCTGGAGGCCGCTCTGGGCAAAATGCGTATCCCAGCCGCCCAGGTCGATGGCCGCCACTTCCAGCCCGACTTCGGCCTTCATCAGCAGGGCGGTCTGGCGCAGGGCGAGGCCAAAATCGGAGTCGGGATATTGGGGATTGGTAATTGGGGATGGGGAGGTCGAAGGGTCGATTTTTTGGAGCAGGTCGAGGAGTTGGAGCGTTTCCTGCCCAGAAACATCATCGGCATACAGATGATTTAGTGCGGCGCGCATTTGGGCTACGGCGCGCGGGTCGCTGCCGAGGTGGAAATCGGCGATCGAGCGCAGGGCCGAAACCGGCACCGAGCCGCTCAACGAGCGCTGTGGCAGGCGTCCCAGGCCGATGGCGCGCAAGGGCGAGGTGTTACCGGTGTCGAGCGTTGCCAGGTGGCGGCCAATCCAGCCGGAGGCCGGGCCGCGTTCATCGTCCACGCCGCGTTCCATCAGTTCCATGGCTTTGAAGTGGCTGCGTGATTCGTCGGGCGCGCCGCAGGCGTGGATGATGGCGAGTTGTTTTTCCTGCCACATTTCCAGCAGCGGGCGCAGCTCGGGGTGCAGGCCAAAGAAACCATCCAGGTCAAGGACGCGTGCCTCGTTTTTGACGCGGTTGTCGTCGGGACGGGGGATGCCGAGGCTGGGACGCAGGTTGTAGTAGGCGCTTTCGCCGTGGGGGACGACCATGTTGAGCACGTCGGCCGCGCCGCGCAGGAAGATGACGACCAGCGTGTCACCGCGCGGGGCAGTTTGGGTTGGTGCAAAGGCGAGACGGGGAAGCCAGGATTTGTCGGTAAGCATGGGGTAAACCTTTTGGACGCGAATTTCGCGGAATAACACGGAGAAATTTGAAAATTAAAACCTTTAACCACAACGGTATGGAAAATCTTTTGGGTTTCCTTTGTGTGCCGTCGTTTCCGTCGTGGTGAATGCACTTAACGCCACTGGAAGGCCGGGGAGGCCAGCAGGCCGCCCGCCAGGATGGGCAGCAGTTCGTCGTCGCTGGCTCCGGCGGCGCGGAGTGAGGCGAGCAGGGTCTCGCCTTCCTGCGCCGGGAGCGGGGAGCCGAGCAGGAGCGTGGAAAAAGCATCCAGCGGATTATCGTAGCCAGAGGCGGCGACCAGGGCGGACAAATCGACTTCGGTTTTGTCCAATTCGTTGCGCGCCAAAGCAAAAGAAAACTGCCAGCGCGGCAGCAGGTTGCCCTGCCAGGCTGTGGCGCGGTCGGGGTAGCCATCGGGGGTGGGCCAGTTGAACTGGACTTGCCCCATGCGTAGCAGATAGTCCTGCACGGCGGGGCCGCAGTCGCTTTCAGCGTTGAGCATCCGCAACGAAGCGGCGACAAAGTTGACGGGGCGGCGGTATTTCTCCCCGGCCAGGGGCAGGCCGTCGAGCAGCAGCACCCGCAAAGTGGCGCGAATGTCCCCGGATGAGACATCAAAAGCCTGAACCGCTTTTTGGACGATTTCGGCGGGCGGGTCATCCGCGAGGAAGCGCCGGGCCAGTTTTTCAACGACAAATTGGGCGGTGAAAGGATGCCGCGCCAGGCGTTCGACGACGCTTTCGGCTTCGTCTTGCCCGCCGGGCGGGATGCGCGCCCCGAGCACGAGCTTCTCCCCCGGATCGTGCTGCTCAGCATCGAAGGTGAACTCGCCGCGCCAGAAATGCTCCTTGACGCCCCAACCGGTGAGGCAGCGCGCCAGTTCCATCACGTCGGCCTGGCTGTAGCCGCCCCGGACGCCGAGGCTGTGCAGTTCGAGCAGTTCGCGGGCGTAGTTCTCGTTGGGCGCGCCCTTGTGGTTGGCCTGGTTGTCGAGGTAGGTCAACATGGCCGGGGAGTGGGCCGAGGCCCACAGCAGGTCGCGGAAGGAGCCGAGGGCGTGGGCGCGGGCCACTTCGCGGTCATCGACGGTTTTCAGGGTGTAGCACTCGCCTTTGTCGGTGGCGATGTTGAAGTGGTCGTTCCAAAATTCGACCATGACCTCGTACAACTGGCGCTGGCTGTAGACCTGGCGGATGAGCGTGCCCTGGCGCAACTGGTTGGGGACGGTTTCGAGGTCGAAATCGTCGAAGAGCTTGTTCGAGAGGTCGAAAAGCTGCTGGCCGGTCATGGCGAGCGTGTCGAGGTTGCGCAGGCGCAGGTTGCAGGCAAAATCGTCGATGGAATCGGGGGCGAGCTGTTCCTCGACCCAGGCCAGCAGGCCAATTTCGGCCACGCGGGCGCGTTCGGCGGGACGCGCGCCAAAGGTCAGGCGGTTGAGGGCGCGGAAGTCGGCGGGGTTGAG
>DYPU01000094.1 GCA_020719725.1 Anaerolinea sp.
CGCGCATAATTGCCAAACGTTCTTCCACGGTCATGTTTTCTGTGCCAAAAGCGGCTCGATGGAGTGCTACGAGATTCTCAACTTCATCTTCGCCTTGGACGCAGCGCAGGGAAAACCCCGGCGGCAAAGGATATTCGGGGATTGGTTCGTTCAGAGAGCGGGCGTAATGCAGGGAGCGCAGGTTTTCCTGCACAAAACCGCTTCTTTGAAGCAATGCGATTTGCCAGGTATTCTCTACCAGGAACGATGCGTCCAGAGTCTCGTTTTGGCCGGTTTCGGCGTTTCTTTTTTTCATGCAGCCAAGGCCCCAGGCGATTATTTCATCTTCAAGCCGGGCGGAACGGGACTGTGGCTCAATTTCAAAGCGAAGATTGTTGAAATCTCGTCAACATAGGCGAACGCGATGAGTTGGCCGCCATTTTCCCATAGCCGGGTACTGGCCCGGACAGAATCGAGCTGACTCATCTTGAAATAGGAAGCTTCTCATCATAATTTTTCCGAGATCGTTGTTCTGTCGTACCATCAGGCCATCGAGATCAGATTTCACGGAGTCTCCGGGCGCAATGGGACACGGATTTTGTAGCTTGGACGGATTTATGGAGATTAAAAAAGGCGCAAATCTATGTAGTCCGCGTTCTATTTTTGAGAACTATAAAGCAGTTGCCTGAGCGTTTCTACCAAGACAGCATCCTGCTCGGGCAAAACGGTGCGCGGATCGAAGAGAACCCGGTCATTTTCTGTGCGGGCGATGATGGCCGGGCTTTGCTGGCGTAGTTTTGCTAAAAACTTATCAGGTTTGGGGATGTTGAGGCTTAATACGAAGGTGGGCAGGTTCTCACCCGGCAGCGATCCGCCGCCGACGGTTGATTCAGCCGGAACGACCGCCCCGCTGCCTGTTTCCTGCTGCCAGGATGCGGCCCTGGCCTTGAGCGACTCCGCCGTCTGCGCAATCATGCGCCAGATCGGGATCTCACGCTCCGCTTCATCTTTGAGATAATGCAGCAGGGTGGCGCTGATGCCCGCCAGGCAGGTTTTATCGGCGCGGACGGCACGCGCCAGCGGGTGCTTTTTGATTTTGTCGAGCAGGGTTTTTTTGCCGATGATGATCCCGGCCTGCGGCCCGCCGAGCAGCTTGTCGCCGGAGAAGGTGACCACGTCGGCCCCGGCTGCGAGCGATTCAAGGATGGTCGGCTCGTGGGTCAGCCCGTATTTTTCGACATTGAAGAAAGTTCCCGAGCCGAGATCGTCGATGACGATGGCGTTGTGAGCGTGGGCCAGGTCGCAGATTTCTTTTAAGGAAGGTTCTTCGGTGAAACCGATAATTTTGAAGTTGGAGCGGTGGGCGCGTACCACAACCGGTTTTGAATTAGATATTGTAGAGAGGGCTTCTTCATAATCGCGCAGGTGGGTTTTGTTGGTACTGCCGACCTCGACCAGTTTTGCGCCGCTTTGCTTCATTACATCCGGGATGCGGAAGGAGCCGCCGATTTCGATCATTTGTCCACGGGCGATGATGGCGCGTTTGTGGTTGGCGAGTGCTGAAAGGGTTAACAGGATGGCGGCGGCGTTGTTGTTGACGACAACAGCCGCTTCGGCCCCGGTCAGGCGCTGTAAGACAGCTTCGGCGTGAATCAGGCGCGAGCCGCGTTTGCCGGTGTTCAGGTCGAATTCGAGGCTGGAGTAACCGGCTGAAACGGCCTGGATGGCTTCGATAGCGGATGTGCTTAGCGGGGCGCGGCCCAGGTTGGTGTGGATGATCACGCCTGTGGCGTTGATGACAGGCTCCAGCGTGGGGTGTGTCCACCCGGCCAGGCGGGATGCGGCCAGGGCCAGGAGCTGTTCGTTTGACGGGACTTCGGCCCCAGCGCGGACATCCGCCCGAATGGTTTCGAGGCTTTCGCGCAAGGCCTGAGTGACCAGTGGGCGGCCATAGGCGCGGATGCTTGCTTGCGCTTGTTGGAGTAGTTGCTCGATGGAAGGCAGGTTACGCAGGGACATTGGGGTCGGTGGGCAGGGCGGGGGGGGGGCCGTCTTTGGGATTGTCGCGCCAGCGGACGAGATATTCTATGACCAGGATGCCTACCAGCAGCCACAAGCCAAGTGAGAAGTTGAGGATGCGTCCAAACTGTAGCCACATGAGGGTTGCGCCGTAGACTCCGACCCATAAGGCTTCGCGTAAGACTGTGCCAGGGCGTAATCCGGGGGAGAAGGTGCGGTTGATGAAGAAGGTGAATGGGAGAGCGCTGCCGGTGAGCGCGATGACGATTAGCGCAAAAAACGCCCAACGCGGCCAGACGGTGGGCAGGGTGTAATTGGTGATTAAGGCTAAGCCGCCCCAGCCGCCGATGGAGAGCAGCAGGGTGGGGATAAGGAAACGGCGATAATTGGGTTGCGTTTCGGGCGAGGAGTTCATGTCTGTGATTATACCTGTTGGTACGGCGGATTTTGCGAAGTTTCAGGCCGATTCTTGTAAAATCCTGTCCTTCCTTATCTTCGTATCTTCTATTATTTCCATTCCTGTGGAATCTTTTGAATGTCGTATGGGACGTTTTGGTAGACGTAGTAATTTAGCCAGTTGGCGTAGAACAGGTGGGCGTGGGAGCGCCATAAGACGAAGGGCGGCTGGGATGGGTCGTCGTTGGGGTAGTAGTTTCGGGGCGGGGCGAGGTTCAGGCCTTTGCTCACGTCGCGGTCGTATTCGGCCTTGAGGGTTAGCGGGTCGTATTCGGAATGGCCGGTGACGTAAAATTGGCGGCGGTTTTTGGATGCGACGATGTAGACTCCAGCTTCGGGCGATTCGGCCAGGATATCGACCTGGGCAACCTGTTCGATGTCGCTGCGGCGGATTTCGGTGTGGCGTGAGTGTGGGGCGTAGAAGTGGTCGTCGAATCCGCGCAGGAGGGGTTCGTTGGGCAGGGCGGTGTGATGGGCGAAAACGCCGAACATTTTGGCGTTTAGTTTATATTTGGGAATGCCGTAACGGTGATACAGCCCGGCCTGGGCTGCCCAGCAGATGTGGAAGGTAGAGTGGACGTTTTCTTCGCTCCAATCGAGCACTTCTTTTAATTCGCCCCAGTAGTCTACTTCTTCAAAGGGCAGAAGTTCGACGGGTGCGCCGGTGATGATCAGACCGTCAAATTTCTGGCTGAAAACAGCGCGCGGGGCAACATAGTGCTCCAGCAGGTGTTCGGCCGGGGTGTTTTTGGAATCATGGCTGATGGTGTTGAGCAGGGAGATTTCAACCTGAATTGGCGAATTGCCCAACATGCGTAAAAGCTGGGTTTCCGTGGAGATTTTGGTGGGCATCAGGTTGAGAATTGCCAGACGCAGCGGGCGAATATCCTGATGGCTGGCGCGGTCATCGTCCATGACGAAGATATTTTCGCCTTCGAGCGTGGCGCGGGCGGGCAGGGTTTTAGGAATAATCACAGGCATTTTTTTCTCCAACTCAGAATGTAGAATGATGAATGCAGAATAGAGCAAAAAGTGAATGCAGAATGCGGGTTTTATTCTGCACTCTGCATTCAAAATTCTGCATTGGCTATCCCAGCGCCTGTCCCAAATCCCATAAAATATCGTCGATGTCTTCCAGACCGATGCTCAAGCGCACGAAATCGGGGCTGACGCCAGCCGAGGTTTGCTCCTCGGCAGATAACTGGCTGTGGGTGGTGGTGGCAGGATGAATGGCGAGGCTTTTGGCGTCGCCCACATTGGCAAGGTGGCTAAAGAGTTGCAGGCTTTCGATAAACTTTTTGCCCGCTGCCGCGCCGCCTTTAATGCCAAATCCAAGAATTGCGCCGGGGCCTTTGGGCAGGTAACGTTTGGCGCGCTCGTAGTCGGGGTGACTTTTTAGGCCGGGATATTTGACCCAGCTGACGAGCGGGTGACTTTCTAAAAACTCGGCAACGGTCTGAGCGTTTTGGACATGGCGTTCCATCCGCAGTGAGAGTGTTTCGATTCCCTGAATGGTCTGCCACGAGTTGAATGGTGATTGACTGGCACCAAAATCGCGTAGAACCTGAACCCTGGCCTTGATGATGAAGGGTGGCAAACCAGCAGCCAGCAGATTGGCATATACCAGGCCGTGATAGGAAGGGTCGGGTTCGGTGAAATTTGGAAAACGGCCACTGGTCCAATCGAAGTTACCGCCATCGACGATCATTCCGCCCAGGCTGGTGCCGTGCCCGCCGATAAATTTGGTGGTACTGTGACTGATGACGTTTGCTCCCCATTCAAAAGGTCTGAAGAGATAGGGCGTGGCAAAGGTATTATCAATCATCAGCACAATCTTATGCTGTCTGGCAATTTCGGCCACTTCTTCAAATCGAAAGACCGTAATATCGGGGTTGCCGAGCGTTTCGCCATAGATAATTTTGGTGTTGGGCCGAATGGCTTTTTCAAATTCGGCGGGCTGGGTTGGGTCTACAAAAGTCACCTCGATGCCCAGTTTTGCCAGGCTGTACTTGAATTGATTATAGGTTCCACCATACAACCGGCTAGACGAGACGATGTGGTCTCCGGCCTCGCACAGGGTGAAGATGGCCTGAGCCTGAGCGGCATGTCCGCTGCTGGCGGCCAATGCCCCCACACCGCCTTCCAGATCTGCCAGGCGTTGTTCGAGGACATCCGTGGTCGGGTTCATCAGGCGGGTGTAAATATTGCCGAGTTCTTTAAGCGCAAACAAATTAGCGGCATGTTCGGTATTCTTAAATTGATAACTGGTGGTCTGGTAGAGCGGAACGGCCCGTGAACCAGTGGTGGGATCGGGGCTGTAGCCAGAGTGAAGCTGACGGGTGGCAAAACCAAACTTGCGGGTCGTTTCAGACATGGGTTTCTCTCCTTTGAGAAATAAAAATAAAAAACGGCAGACAGTCTTGCGCAAACTTTTTGTTTGCGGGAAGACTGTCCGCCGCCTGGCGGTGCGTCCTGGCAGGACGCGCTCGGGATTAAGCTCTTAGCTCAACCTTCAAGGCGGTGGGTACAGCCCCCGCCATCGGCATCAACATGGGTAAAGAGAAGGTAGAGTGTAGTTTCATCAGAGTTTTTCTTTCAAGATTTCGCGCAATTATATAGATTGTCACCAGCTTGTCAAGCCAAAAAATGAAATTGGTCATAAATTACAAAAATTAGCAGCCCCTGAATAGTGACGATCAGCCGGTTATAATCACCTTATCCTGGCCCTCGGCAGTGTTTCTCAGATGACCCAACAAATCTCGTTTGAAACTCAACAACAAAACCACCGCAATGTCCAATTGGATGCCATTGGCGTTGGCTTATCTTCGGCTGCCTCACCATTTTTACCAGTTTTCCTGACCCGCCTGGGCGCAACCAACCTTCAGATTGGTTTGCTCTCCTCCATGCCAGGAGTCACTGGGCTGATTTTAGCCATCCTGGTGGGTCGATTTCTCCAAACCCGTCGCAATATTGTGCCTTGGTTTAGCCTTTCGCGCCTGCTGGTGCTTTCAAGCTACGCTTTTACCGGCCTGATTGCCATTTTTGTCTCCGAGGCGCTGGCCGTTAAATCTATTTTAGGAGTCTGGGCCATCGCCACGCTGCCGCAAACCTCCCTGGCGGTTGCTTTCAGTGTGGTGATGAACGCCATTGCCGGGCCAGAAGGTCGCTATGCGTTGCTCAGTCGCCGTTGGGCCATCATCGGCCTGACCAACGCGGTTATCACCTTTCTGGCAACCCAAATGCTCGATCGGGTTGTTTTTCCGCTCAATTACCAGATTCTTTTCATCAGCCTTTCAGTTGGCGGCCTAATCAGCTTTTACTTCTCCAGCCGAATTACCCTGCCAGACCAAACCCCGCCGCCCCTCATCGAAGGCGGCCACTCGCTGCATGAAAACTTGCGCGATTATTGGAACCTGGTGCGCTCCAACCCGGCATTTGTTTCTTTTGTCTCCAAACGCTTTGTCTACCTTTCGGCGATAGCCCTGGGAGCGCCGCTTTTTCCGCTTTACTTTGTGCGCGAAGTGGCCGCCAGCGACGCCCAAATCGGCAGCATCAACATGACCCTGACGATGGTTCTCATGTTGGGCTACTTTTCTTGGGCCTGGCTTTCGCGCCGTTTCGGCGGGCGCTTCGTTCTTTTAGCAGCAACCTTTGGCCTTAGCCTGTACCCGGCACTCACGGCCACCTCGCTCCGGGTGGAATGGATGATTGCCTTCGCCGGGCTGGCAGGCTTTTTTCAGGCTGGCATCGACCTGGTTTTTTTTGACGAATTGATGAAAACCGTCCCAGCCGAATACAGCGCCACTTTTGTTTCCATTGCTCAAAGCCTGCAATATCTCTCCGCCATTGTAGCTCCCCTGGCGGGCACTTTCCTGGCGGATAGTATTGGCTTGCCCGCAGCCTTGCTGGTTAGTGCTGCGTTAAGATTGCTCGGCTTTTTGCTCTTCCTGCGCCCCGACCGGCGCGCTACCCGCGAACAAATCCTTTCATGATGTTTGTTTTGCTGTAAAATGAAAACACAGGAAAGAAGGTCATAATGAGCGATTTTCTCGAATTTTTAAATACAGCAGATTCCGAAACCTTACAAAAAACTGCTGGAATTACCCCAGCGCTGGCGGAGCGAATTAGCGCCGCGCGCCCATTCGCCAGCCTCGAAGACTGCCAGCGCATCTCCGGACTGGGAGAAAAATTGCTCCAGCGCTTGCAAGATTCTTTTAATCAGGCATCCGACCAACCCGTCCCACCTGCACTTCCGGTCGCACTGGAAGTCTCTCGGCCCGCACCCCAGGCCCAGCATTTCGCCCCAGCCCCGCAACCGAAATTAGATTTTGGGCAGCGCCTGGGTCGCGCTTTTATGGGATTGCTAAAATTCTTATCTATTTTGTTGATCAGCGCTATTATTTTGGGCGGAATTGGCGCAGCCCTTTACATCGGCTTGCCCTATTTGTATGAAATTTACGTTGTCCCCGTCAACCAAAACACAACCCGCATTTCAGAACTTGTCACTCAACAAGCGCAAGATGTGACAGCGCTGAAAGCCGAAATTACCGAATTACAGCTTCGCCTGACAGAAGCCGAACAACAACGCGTCAGCCTTGAAGCCAGCCTCGCCGCTCACACGCTGTCATTGGCAAAACTGGAAGAAATGCAAACCACCCTGAACACCACGGCCAGCGAGCAGCGTCAGGGCCTGAATGCCGAACTATCCCGACAAATCAAACTCACCCGCGCCATTGAAATCCTTTCGCGCGCGCGTTTGTATCTTTCGCAGAGCAATTTCGGACAAGCCCGCGCAGATGTTCAGAGCGCCTATGATTTGCTGGCCCAATTACAAACAGAATTAGCGCAAGAGCAGCAACTCCCTTTAAACGCCGTCCTTGCCCGGCTAAACCTGGCGCTTGGCAACTTGCCCGATTTCCCAGTAATAGCCGTGGATGATCTGGATATTGCCTGGAATTTACTCATAAACGATTTGCCAGATGGCGTAGAATCGGCGGAGATAACCCCAACCGCAACCCCCTAAACTTGTCTGATACTTTACAGGACAGTTTGACCAAATTACTCATCACAAAGGAGTTTCCCATGACATTTAAAATCAAGTTTGGCACCGATGGCTGGCGCGGTGTGATTGCCGAAGAATACACCTTCGACAATGTCCGCCGCTGCGCCCAGGGCTACGCCCTGTACATGCTCGAAAAAGGCAACCAGGGCCAATGGATTGTGGTCGGCCACGACAAACGCTTCGCCAGCGAAAACTTTGCCGCCGCCGCCGCTGAAGTCTTGGCTGGTAACGGATTCAACGTCTACCTGACAGACAGCGCCACCCCAACCCCCGTCATCGCCTTTGCGGTAGTCAACAAAAACGCTTGCGGCGCAGTCAATATCACCGCCAGCCACAATCCGCCAGCCGATAATGGCTTCAAAGTTCGCAACGAGACCGGCGGCGCAATTGATCCCGACGGACTGACCCGCATCGAAACACTCATCCCCGACAGCATCGAAGATGTCAAACGCCTGCCGATGGCCCAAGCCGCCGGAAAAATCGTTATGTTTGATGCCCACACCCCCTACTTTCAGCACATCGAAAAACTGATCGACCTGCAACCCATCCGCGATGCCGGGCTAACCGTCATGGTCGATGTGATGTGGGGCAATGGCGCAGGCTACTTCACCAAACTGCTCGGCGGCGGCAAGACCAAAGTCATCGAAATCCACAACGAACGCAACCCCTCCTTCCCCGAAATGAAACGCCCCGAACCAATTCGCCCAAACATTGATGTTGGCCTAAAAGCCACCGTTGAAAACAACGCCGATATTTTACTGATTACCGATGGCGACGCCGACCGCTGCGGCATTGGCGACGAAAATGGCGAATTTATCAACCAATTGCGGGTATACGCCCTCTTAGCCTACTACATGCTCGAAATTCGGGGTGAGCGCGGCGCAATTGTCAAAACACTTTCCACCACCAACATGCTCAACAAACTTGGCGAACTATACGATGTGCCGGTTTACGAAACCGGCGTGGGTTTCAAATACGTTGCCCCCAAAATGACCGAAACCGACGCCCTGATCGGCGGAGAAGAAAGCGGCGGCTATGCCTTCCGGGGCAACGTCCCAGAACGCGATGGCATCCTGGCTGGCCTATATATGCTCGACTTCATGGTGCGCACCGGCAAAAAACCCACCGAACTGCTCAAAATGCTCTTCGAAAAAATTGGTGGCGAATACTTCTACGACCGCGTCGATAGCGCCTTCAGCGGCGACCGCGCCACCCGCGAAAAAATGATCCTGGAAGCCAGGCCCGCCAGCCTCGGCGGACTCAAAGTCACCGAACTGAT
>DYPU01000095.1 GCA_020719725.1 Anaerolinea sp.
TTGGCTTGGTCATCTCTCAAACTTACCACGTTTTGTCATTCATGCAACAACGCCCCCGCAAGTTATAATAATCACTATTATGGAACTAACCCTGACGGAATTTTCCAACATTCCGGGCCACATGCGCTCACTCAACATCCTGCGCGACTTATCTTCCGTAGCCGACCTGATTGAGATTTGCTTCAACACGACCACAGACACCGAAGACCGCTCTCAAGTAGATCAAATGCGACGCAACGCCCATGACAGCGAGTTTTTGAATTGGGCCCCGCGCATGATCGATGTCATCTCCTTACCGCTTTCTGGCTTTGTTTGGGAAGACAAAGGGAAGATCATCGGCAACGTTAGCCTGGTTCCGTTTCGACAAAATGGAAGACGCATCTACCTGATCGCCAATGTCGCCACTCACCCCGACTACCGCCGCCGGGGCATTGGGCGAATACTGACCGATATGGCGATGCAACGCGCCCGCGAAAAAGGTGCCAACGCCCTCTGGTTGCATGTCCGCGAGGACAACCCCGGCGCAGTGCAACTTTACCGTGACCTGGGATTCCGCGAGCGAATGCGCCGCACCGAATGGTACGCCGCTTCAGGCACAGTGCCACGCGGACAACATGAAAATTCGCTCAAAATCCGGCCCCGCTCCACCCGCGATTGGGACACCCAGCGTAACTGGCTAGAACGAGCCTACCCATCAGACACCGATTGGTATCAACAACACTCCTGGACAGCTTTTGGCCCAGGGCTTTGGAAAAGCATCTACCGGCTGATTACCGATATTGATGTTTCACAATGGGCAATAGAGGCCGCAAGTAAATTACAGGGAGTTGTCAGCTGTCGCGCCAAAGAAAACCACCAATCCTACACCTGGCTGGCAATTCCGCCCCGACCCGCCCCACAACCGCTCACCAACCTGCTCTTACACGCCCGCCGCAGCTTCTCGCACACCCACGGCCTTCATCTCGAATATCCAGTTGGTCCCGCCGACCAATCCATTCGCGCTGCCGGATTTTCACCTCGTCGCACCTTATTATGGATGGAATCGCCCGGGCAGCAACCAAATTAATCTTAAGGCGTATATCCCCTATCAATTGACCCAACCGACCCTTCAGATTCGGCCTGTTTCACAAGGAGCTATGAATGGATAAATTTTTTCTTCGTCTGGTAATTAACGCAGTGGCGCTGTACGCCGCTGTGGCATTGATTCCGGCCATTGAGCCTTTGCCTGGCACAAGCTGGGTTTCTTACCTGGGCCTGGCGCTTATTTTCGGGTTTCTCAATGCTCTGGTGCGGCCCCTGCTCAAATTTCTAACTTGCCCACTGATCATTTTGACCCTGGGTTTGTTTACACTGGTTATTAATACCCTGCTCTTCTGGCTTACCGGACGAATTGGCCAGAATTTTGGAATCGGCTTCAGCGTCGACGGCTTTTGGCCGGCCTTTCTGGGCGGGTTGATTGTAAGCATCGTAAGCGTAGTTTTGACTGCGGTTTTCAAAGACGAAAAACGCGGCTAACTTTCAAAAAAAACAAAAGAGCGCGCATCCCGATTTGGGGAATACGCGCTCTTTTGTTTTGTACGCCGCCCAAATTATTCTTCGAGTGCGCGGGCGAGTTCGAGAAACTCTTCCCATTCTTCTTTGAAAAAATGAACGGTGATGTTGCCCAATTCCACATGGTAAGTGGTTTCGCCATCCGGTTCTTCAGCTTTCCAGACCAGATAGTTTTCAGTTTCAGCCAATGTTTCAGTCATCGGTTCAGTGCTTTTAGGCATAGTATGCTCCTTTTCTAAGTTAAAATAAATTATAGCATTTAAGCTGAACTTTTAAGCCTTTTTTTGTAGCTTAAACCAAACTTTAATTTTCTCCCACAGTTCAAATAATTGCTGTCTAATTGGCATCGCGGGACTGGTTTCCTGAAAACCTATCCAAGGATCGAGATCAAATAATTTGCGCATCATGTAACGCGCCATCAATTGCAAGGTAGCCAACATCGGCGCTGCAATGACCACGCCCAATAATCCCAACAAATCCAGCGCGATAATGGCAGCCACCAGCACCGCTGCCGGATGAACTTTGAGCGCATCCGCCATAATACGCGGAGAAATGATGTTATCGAAAATGCTATCAATAACCCAGGCAATGACCAATACCAATAAGGTATACAACAAAGGTGATAGCCCAAACAGTTTATAGTTCTGAAAAAACGCAACCAGCGCCATCACAACCCAGGCCATCGCCGGCCCAACATAAGGCAGAAAACGCGCCGCTCCTGTCAGCAAAGCCAGCCCCAGCGCATAGCGCACTCCCAAAAGGCTCAAAACAACCGTATAAAGAAAAATTGCAGAAACAACCAAAATCAATTGGCCTCGTAAAAAGGCATTCCAAATATTGGCGAGTTCTACTTTCATTCGCTCCCAATCATTGGCATACCCATAAGCATCAATTTTCAAAATGCCATCAGGCAATCCGCGGCTTTCTGCCAGAATAAAGAAGGACATCAGCATTACGAACGCAGTCCACCCCAAAGAATTGAGAGCGGTGCTGGCAATTGTGCCAAGAAATTCGCCCGTTTGTCCAAGCATCATTCGCGCAGTTTCAATCAACTGACTGCTCAAGTTGTTCAAATCCAACGCGCTCATGTCAAACTCCAGCGGACCAAGCTGAAAAGTAAGGCTGGATATTCTGGCAGTGATGTCGGGTAGTTCTGTCAGACTGGTTTCGACCAAAAGGATCAGGCTTTGAACCTGCGAAACCAACTCAAACCCGCTAATGGTAACAAGAGCCAAAAAAAGCACAATTAAGCTGGCATAAACGAGGATGACCGCCAAATTCCAGCTCAGGTGTATTTTTGTTTTAAAAAAGCTAACAACTGGATAAAGCAAATAGACCAGAATAAAGGTCATAATTAAAGGTGGCAAAATTCCTTGAAACTTTGCCAGCGCAAACGCAAAAACGGCCATCAGTGTGATGCCAATTACCAGTTTTGTGGTTGATGTCCAGCGCGGGGATGTTGTTGTGGGTTCCATAGAATCTCCGGCATAATTTTTTAGTGAGCTTTCTTGCAATGTGTCCCCATTGTGCTTAAATGATAGACGCCAGGGTGAGGGGGGCACCCTAGCGTCTATCTTCCACATCTTACTACTTCGAGCAAAAAAATGCAAGCGAGAAACCTTAAAATATTATTAGAGTTTTTTGTGCCCTGGGCGGGAATCGAACCCACGTCTAAGCCTTAGGAGTGCTTTGTTCTATCCATTGAACTACCGGGGCGCAGCGAAAAATTATAGCATCGTTGATGTTTCGCGCCAAGTGCTTGCGCTTGCCATGCCGTCTGGGTATACTAGACGCTATGACTCCAAATAAAATTGGCCGGTACGAAATCAAATCTGAGCTAGGGCGCGGTGGAATGGCAACAGTCTACCTGGCTTACGACCCAATGTTTGAGCGTGAAGTTGCCATTAAGGTGCTTCCGCGCGAATTATTGCACGACCCACAGTTTCGCTCTCGTTTTGAGCGCGAAGCAAAGGTAGTTGCCAGGCTAGAACATGCCGCCATTGTGCCAGTCTATGATGTTGGAGCACATGATGATCAGCCTTATTTTGTGATGCGGTTGATGAGCGGTGGTTCACTTTCAGACCGGATGGGGACTAAAGAAAAGCTTTCTTTAGATGAGACCCTGCATATCATCCAAAGGATAGCGGCGGCGATGGATTACGCCCATAGCAAAGGAATCATTCATAGGGATATGAAACCGGGCAATATTTTGTTCGACGAGGCTGGAGATCCCTATATTTCTGATTTTGGGATTGCAAAATTTACACAATCGGACACTAATCTAACCGGCAGCGGCATTATTGGCACACCTGCGTATATGAGTCCCGAACAAGCGCAGGGGAATGTTATCGATGCGCGCAGTGATTTGTATTCTTTGGCGGTAATTTTGTATGAGATGCTAAGCGGTAAGCCGCCATACGATTCAAGTACGCCGCTTGGGATGGTTTTTAAGCATGTTTCAGAGCCAATTCCACATATTTTAGATGTTAATCCTCGTCTGCCGCAGGGGATTGAGCCTGTTATCGAAAAGGCGCTTGCTAAAAAACGCGAAGACCGCTTTGATAGCGCCATGAATCTGACAGCCGCGCTTGCGACGGCAGCGCGTGGTGAAGTTCCTGATTTGAATCGGACTGCGCTACACGCAACCCGCCTACACTCGCAGTCACATTCCAGCCCCAAAATAGCGAGCTGGGTCTATGCTGTGTTTGCCATCCTTTTGTTGGGATCGCTTTTATTGTTTTTTCTGCGGCCACCAGCTGCCGTACCTTCAGTTCCTACCCCAACCCAACCAACGGATACAGCAACCAGCTTGCCCAGCCCCAGCCCGCTTCCGCCAACGTTGACGCCAATGCCAGTTGTTGTGGCTCCCAGTCCAACCCCGGTAGAGGTCATGGCCTTTCTAAAATCAAATAATGTTTGGCTGATGGGGGTTGATGGTAGTGAGCTGACACAACTTACCAATGACGGAAAGCCAAAGATAAACCTGCAATGGCTGGCGGATGGCAAAACGCTGGTTTTTATCGATGTTGAGAAGAAGTGCGCGCGTTCTGTAGATGCTCAGAGCGGTGAAATGCTGAATATTTTTTGCCCTGATTATCTGACGACCGAATTTTTTGATGCGTTTCAACTGTCACCAGACGATAAACAAGTGGTGATTGGTTTGAACCGCGAAATGTTTAT
Organism: Anaerolinea sp.; assembly: GCA_020719725.1. GTDB lineage: Bacteria > Chloroflexota > Anaerolineae > Anaerolineales > Villigracilaceae > UBA8950. The sequence goes on from DYPU01000095.1 coordinate 4,732, forward strand.
TGTGCCGTTTGCGCCAGAGGCGCTTTTACAGGCCCAGGAACGCGCCGATTTGCTGGCGTTGAATGGTTGTCTTTCTTCGGCCAAGCTGGCGTTTAAGCGGGCCTGGTGGTCTGAAGATGGCAAAAAGCTGGCGGTTCTTTTTCTTGCCCCACTGAATAATAATCGAGTGGCTGAAACGATACGGGTGTTGGATATTTCGCGCTGTTCGGCGGCGGAGCCACTACGCTTGGATGAATTTCCGGGGCAGCGGTTTGTTATGGATGGATATAAAGATAACCTGCTCTTGCCGTCTTTTGATTGGTTTCAGGCTGAAAAGGTTTTGCTTACTACGTTTAAGCGCAACGACGGCTACGGCGAATTGTATTATTACAACCTGAAGACCGCTCAGGCGCAAAAGATTAATCCAATTGAGGGCGCCTGTTGCTATCGGGATGCCCGTTGGAGTTCCGACGGAACTCATCTATTGTTCTTTTTTCAAGATATTCGGTTGGGCGCACAAAGTGAAACCCAACTATATTACATTCCCTTTGAAGGCTTGCCGGGTGAACAGGCAAGCTATACCCCGATTTCTTTGCCTTTTCAATTTTTTGGGACAAGAGATAAGCCTGAACCAGTCTTACGGCCAAGCGTGCCGTAAACCAAAACAGCGTGTTATTAGCTTAATCCCTATGTTAGGATAGTACAAAAACAGCGGGGCGCTGCTGCGCCAGAGACAGCGTTGCCAAGAAGAACATCGCAGTTCTAAATTGTTCTGTTTGGCTGTATACTGATATAAACCGCATAAAAAACTGCGGATTTCTCTCTTTATTTTTGGAATTGTCCACCTATGAAACCTGAAAAAATTGGCCGCTACGAAATAAAATCTGAACTGGGCCGTGGGGGTATGGCAACGGTTTACAAAGCCTATGACCCACGCTTTGAACGCGAGGTGGCCGTAAAGGTTTTACCACGCGAAATGCTGCACGATCCACAATTTCGCGTCCGTTTTGAACGCGAAGCCAAAACAATTGCATCACTAGAGCACCCGGCAATTGTGCCCGTCTATGACGTTGGCGAAGAAGATGGACAGCCCTATTTTGTCATGCGCTATATGTCAGATGGTTCTCTGGCCGACCTGATCAAAGTTGGACCCGCTTCCATTGTAAAAACCGCTCAAATTATGGAACGATTGGCCCCGGCCTTGGATGAAGCCCACGAAAAAGGTATCATCCACCGTGACCTGAAACCCGGTAATATTCTGTTTGATCGCACCGGGGAACCTTACGTTTCTGACTTTGGGATTGCCAAAATGACACATGGCGATGCCGCCACAGTAACGGGTGGCGCAATTATCGGGACCCCCGCCTACATGAGTCCCGAACAGGCTCAAGGCGAAAAAGTAGATGGCCGCAGCGATATTTACGCCTTAGGCGTAATTGCCTTTGAGATGCTAACCGGGCGTCAGCCTTACGAAGCCGATACACCAATGGCCGTGGTCGTCAAACATATCACCGAGCCAGTTCCCCATATTCTGGATACCAACCCCAACCTGCCCGCCGATATTGAACGCGTTATCGAACGCGCCATGGCAAAAAACCGCAACGACCGCTACCCATCTGCCAAGGAATTTTCAGCTTCTCTTTTAGCAGTATCCCGCGGCGAATCTCCAACCTTCTCGGGGGGGGTGCCCGCTATTGGCCGCCAAAGCGCCGATAAAACCCAACTGGCCTCTCCCAAAATGAGCGCAACCCGAATTTCGGCCCGCCCAGAAACAAAATCGGGGCTGCCAGCTTGGGCCTTGCCAGCAGTAGCTCTGGTCGTCATTTTGGGTGTGATGGCAGTTGGTGCCTTTATGATTTTTGGAACACCCACCGCTCCAGTTCCAACCGTAACCACAGTCGCCGCTACCGCCAGCGCAGTACCGATTGTAGTGGATGAAAACACCCCCATTCCCAGCGCGACTGAAATTCCGCCAACGCTAGAACCGGCGACAGAAACACCCAGCCCCACCCCGCAGCCCGTCTCGGCTGGCGTGGGTGGAGCCGACGGGTTGGCTTTTATTGCCAACAACGAAATTTGGGTGATGAATCTGGATGGTTCTGATTTACGCGCCTTAACCAACGATGGAGTTCCCAAAACTGATTTGCAATGGCTGCCCGATGGCAATACGCTGGTCTTCCTGAGTGGCAAAAACATTAATCTCGTAGAAGCCGATACCGGACGGTTTGATACGCTGGTATCCTTTTTAACCGCGCCCTATCTGGAGGCCTTTCGCATCTCGCCAGATGGAAAACAAGTCGCCATTTCGCTCAACCGTGAAATGTACATTGTTCCTTTCGACCTGGAAGCCATTCGAAAAGTACGCGGCAAAACCGGCCTTATTGCAATGAACGGCTGCATTACTCACACGGCAGCCACTCAAGCCGGGGTACAAGTTAAAGAATTCCGTTGGTCTACCGATGGCAAAAGCATCGCCTGGCTGTTTGCCGGAGTCGGCTCTGGTGATTCGCGCTCGGTTGATTTGGTGCGGGTTGTCGATATTTCGACCTGTGATGAAACCAAACTTGAACTGATCAACGAATTCCCCGGAACATTTTTCACGCCACACGGCTATGTTGCCAATCCTTATATCCCCGGTTACGACTGGGATGGTGAGTTCTTATTCTTAATGAGCACCTTCATCCGTAATCAGGGCTGGGGCGATTTATATGTCTATGATCTCGACCTGCGCAAAGCCTACGAAATCAATCCGATTGAGGGCCGCTGTTGCTACCGCGACCCGGTCTGGAGTCCGGATAAAACCCACATGTTCTTTGCCTTTCAAGACATTCAGGATGGTTTTGGCGCAAAAACCGAGTTTTATTACGTTCCTTACTCATCAATTGACACCGGTATAAAGTACACTCCCATCCCCATGCCAGAAGACTTTTTCAAAAACTCCAAAGAAGCGCCTCAGCCAGCCCTGCATTCAGTTCTGCCATAAACCATGCGTTCCAGAAGAGCACTACTCTATATGCCGGGTGATGATTGGAAAAAAATCACCAAATCCATCACCCTGGGAGTAGATAGCATTTGCATGGACATGGAAGATGGTACAGCTCTCAATCGAAAAACCGAAGCCCGCCAAACCATTGCCAGGGCTTTAAAAGAACTTAATTTTGGCAACTCCGAAAAACTGGCGCGGATTAATGGAATCGGAACCGGTTTTGAACAAGATGACCTTGCAGTAATTTTGCCCCAGCGGCCCGACGGAATTGTTCTCCCTAAAGCCGAAACTCCCGACCAAGTAGCCTGGTTAAACGAAAAAATCGAAGCAGCCGAGCTATGCTATGGCTGGCCGGTCAACTCCATTCGGGTTATGTTGGTCGTAGAAAGCGCAAAAGGGATTCTAAATCTAAAAGAATTGGCCGCTCAACCGCGCCTGGATGCCTTAATCTTCGGAGCAGAAGATTTTGCCGCCAGCATTGGCGCAACGCGAACAATCGCTGCGCTAGAAGTGCTCTATCCCCGGTCCGCCCTGGTCATGACGGCAGCCGCCTACGGACTGCAAGCCATAGACCTGGTGACCGTTGATTTTCGCAACCTGGAGCAAACCCGGCAGGATGCGCTATTCGGGGCGGGGCTAGGCTATACCGGCAAACAAATTATCCACCCGGCCCAAGTAGAACCCGTTCAAACTGCATTCACACCCGATGCCGAGGCAATTGCCTACGCCCAAAAAGTGATCCAGACCTTTGAGACGAACCAGGCCCTGGGCGCAGGAGCCTACGATTTGGATGGCAAAATGATCGACTTGCCCTTACTCAAATCTGCTCAAACTATATTGGATCGCGCCCAGGCAACGCTTAAGAACTAAATCCCCGTTTTTTTTGTATTGGTCAAACAAAGGCTAAACAACCGTTTGTCACTCATTTCACCACGGAGACACGGAAAACACCGAGAAAACCTTTTAAAACTCCGTGAACTCAGTGTCTCGGTGGTGATTTTGGGCTTTTGGGGCCTATTGGCGCAGTACGGTTTTCGCAAAATGT
>DYPU01000096.1 GCA_020719725.1 Anaerolinea sp.
TGGATGAACCCCAGGCGCGCTCGATATGCGCAAAAACGGCCAAGGCCCCCCCTTTGGGGTGGCTGAGCAGTTTCATGGGCAATTGCGAGAGAAACGCGTGGGGGGCAATCGCCTTTTGTTCACCAAAGGCCTGGCGGTAAAAGTTGTCCATTTTTGGAATGCCGCCGCCATAGCAGGCGAAGATAAAGGCCATCATGCCAAAAACATCGGCATCGGCAGCCAGATCATCGGCGGAGAAATAAAAATCTTCGGTAATTGGCACACGCGCCTTGGGACCGGGCCAATCCTGACACAGAATAGCGCCAGTGTGACGCATCAGGCGCGGGTCATTGAGTTTAAAGTTCATACCGTGGCTGGCGGTGAAGAGCAGAGCCGGGGTATCTTTACCGCCCATATAGTTGGCGAGATTGGACTTGGTGGAAGAGGCCGGATCCACCAAGTTGAGCGACCAGTCTTTATATTTGGTCTTCATGTTTTGCGAAAGCGGCTTGATGAGACTTTCAGCAGACATCTGGGTCGCGCGGTCATCGGGATTGGCAACGCCAAAGTAAGCAGCCCGTTTGCCACGCGAGATGCCCTTGGTTTCAGCGGCGACAACCGAGGTTGCATACTGGTAGTAATCTTCCAGTTTTTCAAAATAAATTCGGCCTACTGCATATTGCACATCCAATTGGTATTGCACCATAAATGGAATGGTTTCAGGCGAGCCAACCAGCATCAGGTAGTAGGGCACTTTTTCAGGGTCTGCAGGGCCGGGGCCTTTGCCAAAACGTTTCAGGAAGTCGTTTTTGGTTTCGCCTTGTTTGTAGCCATGTTCTTCGCCAATAAATTCACGGTAATAGATTTCTTGCTGGGCAGCGGCTTGCTTTTTGCGGTGGTCGAGCAATGGTTTTAGGGCTTCTTTGAGGGCTTCAACCGATTTTGGAGGTAAATTATTGGGAAAGACCACACCCCAACCCGATTCATCCAACTTGGTTGGGTCAGCCCCTTCTTGAACGCCAAAATGGTCGGTTTTTTGCTGGTCGAGGGCTTTGCGCTGTTTCAAGTCTCGCACATCTTCGGGGCCAAGTTTTTGGCCGCGCGCCACTTTGGCAATCATTTCGGTGGTGATGGGTGTGCCAAGTTCATCGCTATATGAACTTCCATCAGCATTAATACCATTTAATTGTAATTCTTGCGACATAGTAATCTCTCCTTCCAGGACTGTTAGGGGATGGGTTGAACTTCTTGAGCGCAAATTTCGGCTTCAATGGAGGCGGGTTTAGCCTGTGCGCAGTTCAGGTTGACGCGCAGGCGTTGTTCGGCCAGCGCAATCAGTTCAGCATTGTCGAGGGTGAAGCCGCGCACGGTCCAATCGCTGACAACGGCCACAACTTCATTACTGTTTATCGGTGAAATTTCGATGTCCAACATCGTATCGTCGTTGGCAAAGGCATAGGCCCGTAGGGTGTAAATTACTTCCCAGTTTTGGGTGGCGCTGTTTTTAAGTTCCCAAACTTTAATGACACCATCCGCTCCGGCGCTAAGCATGTATTCTTTATCCTTCAGGGTAGAGAAGGTTACGCTAAAAATAGTGGCGAGGTGCTCTTTGTAGGCGATCAGAAGTCGTTTATCCGCAGGCGTTTCCGGGCGAATATCCCACAGGATTAACCTGGCATCATCGCCAACCGAGACCAGGCGCGTGCCATCGGCGCTAAAATCAAAATCGCGGACGAAGTCTTCATGGCCGGTCAGAGTCATCTGCAATGCGCCGGTTTCGGCGTCGATCAGGTAGATGTTCTCGTCTTCACGATATTGAACGGCGATGGAAGTGCTATCGAGGTTGAATTGCGCCTGAGCCACTACTTTTTTAGAGCTGTCAGGCCCCAGAATATCTTTGTAGGAAAAAATAGCAAATTGTTTGGATGTGATGGTGTCCCATAAAACGACATCGCCACTCTGGGTTCCGGTAACAATCCACCAGTCGTTGGGGCTAAAATCTGCCGAATAGACTGGGCCAGAGTGTTCCAAAACCAGCAGCGGGGCGCGGGTTTCCACATCCCAAACAATGGCGGTTTTGTCGAAGCCAGCCGAAACCAGCCGAGTGCCGTTGGAGTTAAAATCGACCGTAAAGACGCCAGCTTTGTGTCCAATCAGGGGTTTTCCACTCATTTGGCCGGTTTTTGGGTTCACCAGTAAAATTTCACCGGGTAGGCCATAGCTTGGGTAGGGTGAATTTTTATCTTTGGCAAGCGAAACCGGCATAGCCAGCAGAGTTCCCTGCGGGTTGTAGTCCACATCTTCAGCGTAGCCGGGAATACCTTTTTCGGTTTCCAGGTCACGGGTAAAGCGTTCGTAGTTGCCGCTCCACGAAATATCCCACAGGCGCACGGTATAGTCGGCGCTGGCAGAGGCCAAGAGGCCATCATTCAGCGGATTTAAGGCGATGGCATAGACTTGGTCGGTGTGGCCGCGTAATTCGAGTTTGGAACGGCCATAAACGCCTCCCCAAATGCGAATGGTGCGGTCGGCTCCGGCAGAGATGATTTCGCCTTCGAGTAAGTCGATATCGGTACTGGGGCGAACGGTAACGCCATAAACCCAATCGTCGTGTCCACCGATTTTCATGATCTGGCTGGCGCTGGCAATATCCCAAACATAGACGTTGCCATCTGTAGCGGCGGTGATGAGGTGCGCGCCGCTAAGGTTGAAGCTGATGCCGGTCATGCGCGGTTGGTTGGAGATGAAGCGCGGCGGCAGGGTAAAGGAGGCAATGTTGGCGAAATCTGAAATTTGCCAGACTTTGGCTGTGCCGTCCAGGGAGGCGCTGGCAACCAGAGTACCATCGGGGCTGAAGGCTACTGCTTCGACGCTTTCTTTGTGTCCGGTGAAGGTGTGAATTTCTGTCAGGTCGGCTACGTTCCAAAGTTTTACAAGACCATCCGATCCGCCTGTCAGCAGTTTTGTGCTATCCGGGCTGAAGGCCAGGCCCCAGATGAGGCTGGTGTAGGCCTGAGAGTTGCGTCTCAGTTCTTGCCAGGTGGCCGTGTCCCAGACGATGATTTCGCCTTTGCTATTGATGGCGGCCAAAAGCGTGCCATTGGGGCTAAAAGCGAGGTTGGTCGCGCCATAGAACGCATCGGAGGCGATGTCGAAGCTGTGTAAGGCTTGGGGAGTTACGCCGGAGGCGTCCCAAATTTTTACAAAGCCGTCACGGCTGGCTGAGGCTAAAAAGCGGCCATCGGAACTGTAGGAGACGGCGTAGACCCGGTTTGTGTGGCCGTAGTAGGTGCGAATCAGGCGCAGAGCGGGTAAAGCGCGGTGCATGGCATCGACGGCATTGGGCAGGGCTGGTTGGGTGTTTTTCATGGCCCGCATGGCAAGGAGCAGGCTTTCAACCGGGTCGGTTTTAAGGGTGCTGAGTGAATCTGCGGCAAGTTGTCCTGTGTCGGCCCGATTTCTGGCAATGTTGGCCTGCACAAACATGAAGACAGCCACTGCCAGGGCTACCAGGCTGAGGGCCAGTAATCCTTGCACAATACGGTTATTTCTTTTTTCTCGCAGGGTCTGTTCGTGGAGTTTTTTGCAGGAGGCCAGGAAATCGCGCTCGATGTCGGTGATGACATCGGCATTTTCGAGTGACCAGGCTGCGGCAGTCAGGTAGTCTTTGCCAAACAAGAGCAAGCTATCCGAGCGCCCCTGCTGGGACCAAACATCGGCGGCGCGTTGAAAAAGATTGAGGTTGTCATCAAACCATTTGGCATTATTTTGGCGCACCGGCTCAATCAGGCGGTCGTGAGCCATTTCGTACCAGGTTGCGCCGCCACGCTTTTCAGCGCGAACCAGGTAGGTGCGCTCCAATTCTTCTATGGCCGTATTTTCGAGGCCATCACTGCGTTCTGGGGCGCGTAAGACCTGGCTGCGAATGCCTTGAACACTAATCAGCTTGCGGTCAAACCACTCGCGGATGGTGCGTTCACGAACTCCGATTTTGGATGCGACGGAAGCGACTTGCAAGGCGTAAAAATCGGCCAGGGCGGTGTTTACATCCCCAATTAACTGTAGGTCTTCGATGCTGATTTCATTGTCGTCGCGCCGAACTTCCATCCACAACCGGCGGCAGACCACCTGTAACTGAACCGGCTCGACGTAAACACCAGGCTGTTGGGCGGATGTTCCATCTGGTTGCTGAACTTGCATCATGCGCAGATCATCGGTCAATTTGCGGGCGGCTTCGTCTGTAAAGGCTACGCCTTGCGTTTCTGCCGGTTTTTGGATGGCGGGCAGGGCGGCTTCGGCCTGAAGCAGGCGTAAACGGTAGCGCATGGCAAAGCCGGTTGGAATTGGCCGAATATAGGAATCGAGGCGGGGCAGGTAATCTTCACGCAGCGAGTATAAACACCAGAAATTGCGATCCCGCAAGACTTCGCCGAGTTGGACAAAAAAGTTTTGTTTGATGTCGCGCAGGGTCGGGTCAATGGTAATGACTTCTTCGCCCTGATCGATAATCAGGACGATGGCGCGCGTATCGTCGTAAGAAGGGTCGAGGTCTTTGGCGCGTTCACGGTAGCGAACCAGGTATTCTTTCAGCTTGAGCGAGGCCAATTCGTTGAGCGAAAAACGATTGGCTTCGGGAACCGATTCTTCGACGGAAAGCAGCAAACTAAAGATGTAACGGTTAAATTCATCGGCCAAGGCTGCGCCAACCGGCGGTTCCAGGTTGACCCGCATTACCGGTAAGACTTCAAAGCCATTTTCTTCCAGCGCTGGAATGACTGCGGCGTTGAGCAGAGAACTTTTGCCTGCGCCCGAAGGTGAATACAGCATAACGATGCGCTCGGCAATGATTAAATCCATCAATTCGGAGCTTTCCAGCTCTCGCCCGTATAGTTTTTCGCCGCGTTTGTAGGAACGTGGCCCAACATAGGGGTTTGGACGTGAAACAAGGGTTTCATTATTAGCAGACATCATGTATTCTCTCTAAACCTGCGCCGCTTTCCACTGTTGAGCAAGCTGACTGATGAAATCGTCAGATTTGCCCCAATACAGGTTGATTTCGGCCTCGCCAAAATATTTCTCAATAAATTTGCGCGCGCGACGCACATCAATATTGCGCGCATCATCCAGTTCAACTTGCACGCCAATATGGGCGTAGCGCCCACGTCGCGCGCCGCCTTGTTGAATCATGACGGTGCGAAACATAGCGCGAAAAGACCAATCGTCCAGTTGAAAGCCCAGTACGAGTAAGTTGGCATCGGTGAGGGAACGCGCAATTAACGGCGGGATGATTGGCGGGGTGCGTTTTTTGGCGGCGGTGAAGCCTATCAGAAATTCGTAATAGTCGTCTTCGGTCAGAACCATCGATTCTGGGTTTTTCAAATGGCCGAAAAGGTGATACACCAGAGGCCGATCTACGCTGGGGCGGTAATCTGGTTCATTTTCGTAGACGGATGACTCGTAAAAACGTTCACTCCAGGGGCAAATGACCACTTCGGGCGCGCGCCCGGCATCAATCAGCGCTTCGGCCATCATATTATCGTAGTTGGTGGTGATGTAGATGGGCAGGGGCAGGCTTGCCAAAATTTTATGCTGCTCATACTCAACACTGCCGCGAAATTTTTCTCCGGCGGTTTTGAGTAAGGCCAAAATGCTGGCATTGCCTTTTTGTAGATTTTCGGGTAAGTCTTTGGCAAAACGCTGTTGCAAGGCCGCGCGGATCATGGCGTTGACAGAGAGAAAGAGCGTGTCCAGGCTTTGGTTGGAGGCCACAAATTGCGTGACCTGCGGTAAATCTTCTTGATAAAAGGCGGCCAATGGGTAATTAAATTTGTGCGCCAGCGAAATCGCCATATCGCGCCAGTTGCCAATCATTGGTTCGTACAAGCCAGGGCCAAGGATGGGGGTGCATTTCTCGTTTTGAATGGCGGCCACAATGGCAGGCCATTTGTCAAACTCACCGGCTTCGCCCAAGCCAGGCACATACCAAACCTTGCCACTGCGCAGGCGCATAAACAAAACCGGCATCCAAAAATCATGAGAATCTCGTACCACGCCGCGCGCAACCGCCAAAGCGCGGTCAATTTGCCCATCGCGGTTGAGTTCTTCAAAGAAAACCGGCATGAATTTTTTTACGCTATCCATGCTAATGTTGCCCTGCATGGCAATCACCGCCGGAATTCCGGCCCGCGAAAGGCGCGGCCCAATGGCTTGTAGGGTGTGTCCGGCCCCTTTTCCGGCGCTCTGACAGGAGGCCAAAAACACCAGGCGCGGCTGTTGCATCAATTCGTTGACACGCACCGCAAGTTGGGAGGCCAAAACCTTATCAACACGGCCCGCGTCGTTTTCGAGCCAGAGCAAAGGCTCGCCGGTATTGGTTAGTGTTCCATGCGCAACAAAATAAAGAATGTCGTAGCCATCGCGTAGTTTTTCAACCAGTTGGATTAGTGTAGCGCGTTCATCTGGCGTGGAGGGAAACAGCGTCAGCGGGATGTTGCCCAATGCTTCTTTGGCCCGCTCTATTTCACCGGCCCGATCCACCTCTGCCAGTTTGTATTCTTCTAACCCACTGGGAGCCGCCACAAAAACCAGGGCTTTTAGCTCACCTTTGGGGCGTAGTTTTACCGGGCGTAAATCAGATGCGCTCAGGTAACGCGAAAAAAGAACTTTCTCCCCGGTAAATAGCGGTGAGCCGTCCTGAGGATCGCGCATGGTTTCCCAATACACACTATTCAACTGCTCGGCGCTGGCGCTGATGAGTAATCTCAGACGCAAGGGGGCGCTAAGAGTTTGGGCGCTGGCGCGCGCTTTGGCCCATAAATCGATCATGCCAGGGTCTTTGAAGAAGATTCCTGCCAGTTTTTTACCGTAATCTTCAGGCAAAATGATCAAATCTTCAAAATCAAGCGGGTCATATTCCATCAAAATAGGAGTATCTTGCCCAAAAAAAGTATCCACATCGCTGGCTGGCAAGGTAAGACGGCCTTCAATAGTATAGGTTTTTTCGTCACGCAAATATAAACTTATCTCAAGATCAGCAAACTCGGCCAAAATTGACCTCACTAAGGCGTATATTTTTCCCGCCAGCGCAAAGGTTGCGCTGGCGGGAAACTGAAACAAAAAAACTAACAATCAGATGGCGAGACTTGTGGAATGGGGTCTTCTGGCCGCTCCAACACGCACCAGGCCGCCACATATCCTTCGTTTTCGTTAACATCTTTGACGTGAATCCATTCGCCGGGCTGACCAATCTTTTGGACGGCAATATCCGGCGCTTCAACGGCAATCAACTCGCTGTCTTTGGGCAGGCGTTTGATCAATGTATCTTTTGAAATGTAGGGCAAACTGCGGAAAGCGACATTCTCTTCGGAGGCGCGCAGCAGTACCGGCAGCACTTCGCCAATCGAAAAATTCGGGCCAGCCGTCTGACGCTGGGCTTCGGGGCCAAAGGCCGCTGCGCCCAGGCTGACAATGCTGACATACCAGGCCGCGACGACGCCCTGATTGTTTTGCACATCGGCCACTTTGAGCCATTCGTACATGGTGCCAACTTTGCGTTTAACATCGGTGGCGGGTTCGAGCACTTTCAACTCTGCACCAACCGGCAACACTTTCAGGATGGTCGCGTCGGTGGTATCGGGTTTGGAGCGTAGTTTAAGCCCATCAACGGAGGCCTTAACCACTGGGGCGTCTTTGGGAACAGCAATTGCGGCGGGCGGCGTGCCAGGAGCCGGGGCGTTGGCATTTTTGGCTTTCGCAACGAGCCAGGCGGCGGTGTAGCCTTCGGTTCCGTCGGTCAGTTTGACGGGAATCCATTGGTTTTGCTGTCCAATTTTCGGGTTGGCAGTCGCATCGGCTTCGAGGACTTTCATCTCGGTGTTCATCGGCACCCGTTTCATCAGCGTGTTATCGGCCACCAACATCTGCGAGCGGATGGCTAATTCATCTGCGGTTGCGTAGACCGGGAAAGAGGCATACACGCCTTTATCCAGTTTGGGCGGAGGTGGGGGTGGAACTGCCGCGCCGGGGCCGTCAAAGTACATAACGCCTGTAATTAGTTTGGCAAGCTCTTTTGTATTCGCAATTTGAGCATATTTGGAATTTTTTAGCGTGATTTTGCCTTTATCAACTGGGAACGGGTAAGGATCATAGACCAAATAGTCATCCTCTTGCTTGCCGTATACCAGCATGTAGTGGGTTTGAACGCCAGATTGCGGCGACCAATCGACCTCGATGACGACCGGTTTACCGCGCGCGAGCCAGCCGTCAATTTCGGCCAGCGGGGCCGGTGCACCGGAACAATTGGCATAGGTGACATAGCGTAATCCAGGCAAAACGGCTGGAAGCGCTCCGGGAATCATGAATGCAGTTCCGGCAGAAAAACCAACTACTTTTTTTAGTTTTTCGTTAAGGGTGTCGGGGGTCTCAGAAAAACCATAGCCCGAAGCAAGCATGGAGACACTGGTGAGCAAACAACCAAAATTGCCAATGGTGGAGCTTTTGTCGAACCCCAATAGTTTTGCTTTCCAGGCCGGGTCGGTTTGTGAATATTGCTTAATGTCAGCCATAATTCTCCTCGCTTAGATAAACAAGATAAGTGAAATTTCTAAGAATGATTATACA
>DYPU01000097.1 GCA_020719725.1 Anaerolinea sp.
TGCCCCGTTGCTAACCTGGCGCAGGCAGCGCAAAATGAAAATCATCTAATCACCCGCTTGCGCTTTTTCCTCGTCTTCCAAAGCTGCCCCTGAAAGGTCGCCGCTTGAGCTTAGTAGCACCCCCACATTTGGTCTTAAAAAATGCGGGGGTGGATGCTTTTTCAAACCATAGAGCCTACTTTTGTGTATCGCCATTTTGCTCGTCCCCAGCCAGAAATTAACCCCACCTTGTGCCTCACTCACAGCTTGCAAGATGCCCGCATCATACGCATTTTATGCGCCGCCCTGCAAGCCGCCGACCCTGAAGCCGCTGTTTGGCGCTACCTGCAAGGCCATGCTCTGCCCACGGCCCGGCGCATTTTTGTTTTGGGACTGGGAAAGGCAGCCGTGGCAATGTCTCGGGCTTTTAACCGTTTTACCAGCCCTGCCGCCACCCTGATCGTTACCAAGCACGCTGCGCCCCTTGAGGCGGCTACCGTTCTCACCGCTGGGCATCCAATCCCCGACCTTTCTTCTCTGCAAGCCGGCCAGGCGGTGCTACAGTTTGTTTCAGGCTTGCAGGCCGATGACCTTTTGGTTTGTCTTATTTCTGGCGGCGGATCAGCGCTGATGAGCGTTCCGCAGCCTGGCCTTTCGCTGGATGATCTGCAAGGGTTAACCCGGGCCTTATTGGCCTGTGGCGCGCGCATAGACGAGATAAACAGCCTGCGCCGTCATCTCGACCAGTTAAAAGGCGGAGGATTGGCAAAAGCCACCTCGGCCCGCGTGCTTAGTTTGATTCTTTCGGATGTGGTGGGCAACCCGCTTGAAGCAATCGCCTCTGGGCCAACGGCCCCAGACCCATCTACGCGCTGGGATGCGCTGACCGTATTGAAAAAATACGATTTACTGGCAACAGTTCCGGCTGGAATTGTGTGGGCGTTGGACAATGTCCCTGAAACCCCAAAAACAGGTGACGGGTTGTTTGGGCGCGTGGAAAATGTGATCGTAGGGAGTAATGCTTTGGCAGCGCAATCGGCCTTGCAGCAGGCTCAGTCCGAAGGTTTTTTTACTCAATTTTTGGGCGATTCCTGGCAGGGTGAAGCTCGTCACGTTGCGCGGGCGCTGTGCCGGCGGCTGCGCCATCAGCGAAAGTCTCAGGCACAGCCGTTTTGCTTGGTGGCAGGCGGTGAAACAACGGTGACGCTGCGCGGCCTGGGGTCGGGTGGCCGTAATCAGGAATTGGCGCTGGCGGCAGTGGCGCATTTGGACGGGCTGGAGAAGGTGATGCTGGTGAGCCTGGCGACAGACGGCGAAGATGGCCCAACCCCGGCGGCGGGGGCGGTTGTGACAGGCCAAACGGCTCAACGCGCCCGGTCTTTGGGGATGCTTCCGGCAACGTTTTTGTTGCAAAATGATTCGTTTACATTTTTTACGAAATTGCAGGATACCTTGCAGATTGGCCCAACCGGGACGAATGTGAATGATTTGACGTTTCTTTTTGGTTTGTGATTTTGCCCCTTGACCGAATCCTTATCTTATTTATAATAGTTCTAAATTTAGAATTATTATAAATAAGATAAGCTATACTCAATAAATCTACTGAGACTGCGCCGCACTTTTATTGCTAAATTTTTTCACGCTAAATGAGTGATTATCTATGTCTCCATTGGAAGTTTTAACTGCTACCCTAAAGCAAGCTAGAATGCGCATTACACCGCAGCGAATTGCTATTTGTAAGCTGTTGAGTGAAAGTGATGAACACCCTACTGCCAGTATGATTTATGAACAGGTTCGGGCGCAGTATCCATCGCTATCTTTGGCGACTGTTTACAACACCCTGGAGGCGCTGGTTGGGTTGGGCGCGGTTAATGTATTAGGCCATGCCGGAGATGATCATGTCCATTATGATGCGGATACGTCGCCTCACATCAACCTGGCCTGTGTTTCTTGCCATAAGATTGTGGATGTCGAATCGCTTCAAGTGGCGAGTATTGATAGCGAAATCAGTCGCGCTTCGGGCTATAAATTGCTTGGTGCGCGCGTGATGTATTATGGGCTTTGCCCGAAGTGTCAAAATTTACAAATTCAATAACCTTTTCAACCCCATAAGGAGAAAACTAATGGAAACCCCCGAAACTCAAATTATTCCCATGCCGCGCATTGGCGATAAGGCTCCCGAATTCAAAGCTGTCACAACTCAGGGAAATATCAATTTCCCGGCGGATTATAGCGGCAGCTGGGTGATCCTTTTTAGCCACCCGGCAGATTTTACCCCGGTCTGTACCTCCGAATTTATGACGTTTGCTACGATGGAAGGTAAATTTGCCGAAGCCAATTGTAAATTGGTTGGACTTTCGGTGGATGGTTTGTATAGCCATATCGCCTGGCTGCGTACCATCAAGGAGAAAATTGAATACAAGGGCATGAAAAATGTCGAAGTAAAGTTCCCGCTAATTGAAGATATAACCATGGAAGTTGCTAAAAAGTACGGCATGATTCAGCCAGGTGAAAGCAATACCAAGGCAGTGCGGGCCGTATTCTTTGTCGATCCAAAAGGCGTTATTCGGGCCATGATTTATTATCCGCTTAGCCTGGGCCGCAATTTTGACGAGTTGTATCGCGCCCTGGTTGCCATGCAGACGGCAGATGCTTTCTCGATTGCCACTCCTGCCGACTGGCAACCCGGAGACGATGTTATTGTTCCGCCTGCTGGCTCTTGTGGTGTTGCCAAAGAACGCATGGAAGGCAACGAAGAAATGAAATGCTATGATTGGTTCTTCTGTACTAAGCCGATTTCTAAAGAGACTGTCTTAAAGACCATCCTCAAAAAGTAAATTTTTGGAAAAGTAGCGCAAATCTTTGATTTGTGTGGAGAATGAAATAGAAAAAACTAGCGGCAGTACTGCCGCTAGTTTTTTCTATTTTGATTAGGGATTGTTGCTGATTGGGGGCGAAATTTGGCTGCTACTAACCGCCTGAATGGTTGCAAAAAGCCAAAAATCCAGTTCTTTGAGCAGCTTTTCATAATGGCTGTATTCCTGGCGCGCCAAAGCATACTCCAGGTGGCGGGCGGCATCGCCCAAAGAGGCTGCCCCAATCGTCCCGGCCACGCCTTTTAGGGTATGGGCCAGCCGATGGGCTAGTTCATAATTCTGGGCTTGCAAGGCGGCCCGAATTTGGTCAGCCGCTTCGGCATGGTTATCGTGGAACATGCGTAAAAGACGCTGATAGAGCCGTGGGTCGCCCAGGCGCTTAATGGCGGCATCCGTATCCAGTAATGGGATAGTAGATGGGTCGGGGAAAGCCGCCGTGTTTGCCGCGCCGTGCATCGCTTCGGGCACAGTGATAATCCAATGCACCAATACTTGAGCCAGGTGGGCTATGTCGATGGGTTTTGCAACATAGTCGTTGAGACCCGCCGCTATTGCTTTTTCGCGTTCTCCGGCCAGCGCGTGAGCTGTCATGGCGATGATGGGGAGTTTTTCGGGGCCAAAGCGCGGGTCACTGCGAATTTTTGCAGTTGCCTCGTAGCCATCCATACCGGGCATTTGTATATCCATTAAGACGGCGCTGAATGGATATTGGGCTACCTTTTCTATGGCTTCCAGTCCATTGCTTGCCACGACTACTTGTAACCCCATGCTTTGTAAAATTTCTGAAGCCACCAGTTGATTAATTTCGTGGTCTTCCACAAGTAATACCATCCGACCATGCAGGGTGGCGCGTGTGATATTGGTAATTTGAGCGTACTTGGGCCGGGCTACTTGCAAAGTTTCTTTACCAAGCGCTTGCATCACGGTATCAAATAACTGCGAACGGGTAATTGGCTTAATCATATAACCATCTATCGCTGCAGGGTTGTTATTTTTAACCAATTCTTCGACGTTGGTGAGCAATAGCATGGGAGTGCTTGCCAGGCCGGGCAGCGTTTTGAGGGTGTGGATGGCTTTTTGATGGTTTTGCATATCTGGCAGGGTTGAATCGAGCAAAATCAACTCAAAATGAGCCTGCGATTGTTCGATTTTTTTCAGACAACTGGAAAAACTGGTTGCGGTTTCCACAAAAAAGGTAAAGGATCGTAAAGAATTTTCCAGAAATTCTAACGTATCGGCATTGTCATCTACCACCAGCACCCGCAAGGCCGTTACACCTGGTACGGAATAAGCGCTATTGGCCCGACCTGGCTGGTGCTGGAATTGAATGGTGAAGGTGAAAGTGCTGCCCTGGCCTACCTGGCTTTCAATTGCAATGTCGCCTCCCATCAGTTTGACCAGACGCTGACTAATGGTTAGTCCCAGCCCGGTTCCGCCATATTTGCGGCTGGTAGAGCTATCGGCCTGTGTAAAAGGCTGGAAGAGTCGTTTAATTTGTTCTGCGCCCATGCCAATGCCTGTATCGCGCACGGCAAACTGAAGGGTGATTTGCTGCGCGGTTTGATGTACTACCTGGGTGCGAATTACGATTTCGCCTTTTTCTGTAAATTTGACGGCATTGTCTACCAAATTGAGCAAAATCTGCCCCAGCCGGGCAGAATCGCCTATAAACCAGCGTGGCACATTGGGCAGGGTGTTAAAGACCATTTCGATGCCTTTTTCGTGGGCGCGGTAAGATATCAGGCTAGACAAGCGGCGTAGAACATCATCCAGGTTGAATTCTGAAGAGTCCAATTCCATTCTTCCCGCTTCAATTTTTGAGAAGTCTAAAATATCATTGATGGTGGAAAGCAGGGTTTCGCCCGAAAGCTGAATTTGCGCCATATAGTTGCGCTGTTTCTTGTTTAGGCTGGTTTGCATTGTTAAAAACGAGATTCCCAATATGCCGTTTAGCGGGGTGCGAATTTCATGGCTCATCATTGCCAAAAAGTCGCTTTTGGCGCGATTAGCAGATTCTGCCTGGACTTTGGCTTTTTCCAATTGGGTTGTGCGCTCGGTTACCAGGTCTTCAAGGTGGTTGCGATGTTGGCGTAATTCTTGCTCGGTTTTGTAACGCTTTTCCAACTCTGTCTGTACGGTTTCGTACAGACGAGCATTTTCGAGCGCGACTGCCACCTGGTCGGCCAGGGTGGCGAGTACGGTAATATCATCTGGCGAAAATGCGTTTGGTTGTGGGCTTTGGACATCCAACACTCCTAAAATTTGCTCACCCACCTTTAGTGGCAGGCTCAGTTCGGATTGAGTGTTAAGCAATTCTGGGGAGTAGTTTTCGTAGTGCGGATTGGTTTCGATATTGTTTGCCAGGTTTTTTTGGCCGCTTAAGCCGGTTTTGCCTACCAGTCCTTGCCCCAAGGGCAAACTGTAGCCAGGTAAAAGCTCGTCAGCCAACTCTCCGGTGTGGGCTTTCATGATTAGCAGTTTGTGTTTGCGGTCTAAAATAAAGAGTGCTACATGAGAATAGCCAAAAGCCTGTTGTACCAGCCGGGCCGTGAGTTCAAAAACACTTTGCAGGTCTAGTATCCCTGCAATTTTTTGGCTGATGTCGTTGATCAGGATTAATTGCGAGGCGCGGCGCTTAATTTCGTTTTCATTTT
Source organism: Anaerolinea sp. (assembly GCA_020719725.1). Classification (GTDB taxonomy): domain Bacteria; phylum Chloroflexota; class Anaerolineae; order Anaerolineales; family Villigracilaceae; genus UBA8950. The sequence goes on from DYPU01000097.1 coordinate 5,510, forward strand.
GTTTGCGTTCGGTGATGTCTTTGATGGTGGCCGTGTAATTGATGATCTCTCCGGCTTTGTTTCTCACCATGGATGAACTGAGTATGATCGGGAAACGTTCACCGGTTTTGCGCATGAAGATGAGTTCTGTATCACTGGTGTCGCCGTTGATGGTTTTTGCAAAAGCGGCCTGAATGGTTTCCAACTCTTCGGGCGGCCAGTAGGGGTGCGGTCTTCCTGTGCCGATTAGCTCCTGGCGTGTGAATCCGGTTAGTTTGCAAAGGGCTGGGTTAACATCGCGGTGAATACCCTGGGTGTCGATAACAGAAAAGCCATCCTGCATGGAGGTAATCAGGCTATTGGCAAATTCGTTTGAAGCCAGCAGCGCTTCTTCAGCTTTTTTACGGGAGGTAATGTCTTGTTTTATGGCAATAAAGTGTGAAATATCGCCAGATACAGCGCGGACCGGGGTAATGGTCATTTCTTCGGTGTAAAATTGACCATTTTTGCGGCGATTGACGATTTCGCTGCGTCAGACTTTCCCAGACAAAATGGTTTCCCATAAGTTGTTATAAAAGGCTTCGCTATGCTGCCCAGATTTGAGGACGCTTGGGTTTTTTCCTTGCACTTCATTCAGCTTGTAGCCAGTTAGTGTTTCAAAAGCTGGGTTCACCCATTCCAACTCTCCCTGGCGATTGGTGATGGCAATGGCGTTGGCGGTAGCCTCCAGCGCGGTACTTTGCAAATGCAGGGTTTCTTGCGCTTGTTTGTTTTCGGTAATATCGGTCAAAATACAGTGGGTTTGTTTAGCCTGAAAGTTTTCGTTGAAGTCAGTACATCCGGTAATAATCAAGGTGCGCCGCGAACCATTTTTGTGGAATATCTCCAACTCGTATTGCTGGGTTTGCCGGCCTTCAGCCATCAAGAGCGAGAAACGATTTAAAAAGGCTTTTTGGTATTCTACAGGCAAAAGGCTGATAAATTCACGGTTAATCACTTCCAGCTGGGTGTAACCCAACATTTTCAGCCAGGCCTTATTCACATTGACAATTACGCCGCGGGTATTAAGGGATTGGTATCCCAGAGGTAGATTTTCGTAAATCCCGCGAAAATGCTCTTCGCTTTGGCGCAAGGCTTGCTGGGCCTCGGTTCGTTCGGTCACATTGCGGCAAAAACAGAATAATTTGCCACCGTTGATGGGCAAAAACGAGACTGAAAGCTCCACATGGTAGCTGCTGCCATCCTTGCGCCGATGACGCGTTTCAAAATTTTCGTAGCCATTGGCTTGAATGCGGCGAAGGTGGCGGGCTATCTCTGCTGGTTTTTCAGCTGCATCCAGGTCTTCAAGAGTGAGTTGTAATAGCTCTGCCTGGCTGTAACCAGACATTTTGACATAGGCCGCGTTGGCTTCTTCTATTTTGCCGTTCTGATCAATAATCCAAAAGCCATCCTGCGTGGTTTCCAAAATGGTGCGAAGGTATTTCTCTTGTTCGCTGAGTTTTTTTTCGGCGTTTTTACGCTCGGTAATATCAAAAAACTGAACTGCAAATTTGCCTTTTTCGGGAGAATAAGCGCGAACTTCAAAATATTTATTCAGTTCTGCCGAGAAATCTTCAAAATGGGCCGGGGTACCGCTGAGCGCCACCCGACCGTAGCGCTCAATCCAGGTGGGCTCGGTGTTGGGTAAAACATCCAGCACAGTTTTGCCCAACAGGTCTTCCTCGCGCAGGCCTGTCAGGTTCTCAAACCTGGCATTAACCGACAAGAAGCGATAATTGACCGGAATTCCATCTGCATCACAGATGATTTCGTGCAGGGCCATGGCGCTAATCGATTCGTCAAAAAGCTGACGATAGCGCTGTTCGCTGGCAAGCAAGGCCTGATTGACCAATAGGGCCTTTTCCTGTTCACGGGCGCTGTCCATTTTAGTGGCATCGCTCGAAATCAACTCTAAAAGTTGTTTTTCTTTTTGGCGCAGGGCATCTTCCGAGGTTTTTAGGCGCAAAATATTACGAATTCGCGCTAAAAGCTCACGGTTTGGAATGGGCCGAGTGACTACTTCATCCGCGCTGGTCTCAAGATCAGCGGCCAGGGGGGCGCTATCAACGCCCAGGCCAGCCAAAATGACAACGTAGGCGGTACCAATGGCTGGGTCGGTTTTGATGCGCCGACAGATTTCCAGCTCATCCGTGTCTGGCGGGTCGATATCTAACAACACAAGCGCCGGTTGGTGCAAGCGGATTTTTTCTATTGCGTCGGCCCCATTTTTCGATTCGAAAATCTCGTATCCGGCAGGCTCTAAAACCTGGCGGGTAGCAAGACGGATGACAGCATCGTTATTCATAATTAATATTTTGGGGCCTTGTTTCATGGCAGTCCTTGCTTTTCTTTTGCCAGAGTGGATGCAGAATTTATTGATTTTTTGAGGTTTCTGGGAAGTTATTTATGGTTTTTGAAGTAGCTCCTTAAGATTCGCGCAGACCAATTTGTATTCAGTATTCAATTTTTCAATTTCAGGGGAAAGCCCTGCAATATTCCCGGTTTTTCCGGCTTGTTCAAGTAAAAAACACTGTTCAGATAAAACTTTAGCGCCTAACATGGCGCTATTTGATTTTAAGGTATGCGCTGCGCGTGTAAATTCGGTCGCGTTCCCGTTTTCAAAACTTGTAGCAAGGCTGGCGAGTAAAACAGGCGAATTGTTCAAATACGTTTCGATAATATCAACAATAAAGGCCTCCCCCATCATTTCCCGGTACGGTTCCAGCGCTTGCGGGTCGATTATGCTCATCTTTACAGTTCCTCTTTCTTGTTCAGGGGAGTACAGGCATTCAGGGCCTCAATCAAGTCTTCAACACGGACAGGTTTGCTGACGTAAAAGTCCATTCCAATCGCTAAATAGTGTTCGCGGTCTCCTTCCAGCGCATTGGCGGTCATGGCAATAATGCGGGGTTGTTTTTCTGGCGGCCATTCTTGGCGAATGCGTTGGGCCGCCTCTTCGCCGTCCATTTCGGGCATTTGCATATCCATTAAAATCACATCATAGTCCTGGCGCTGTAGGCATTCAATA
>DYPU01000016.1 GCA_020719725.1 Anaerolinea sp.
CACGAGCCGCTCTAAATTCAATGTAAATCACGGGTGGTCTTTCCTCCTTCCACCTGTTGAAAAAACTCTCTCCTCCCTCTGAGTTGGTCTTGGCCGCGCCCGCTGAAAACAGCGGGCGCGTGCCGTTAAATCTCCGAGAATGTTGTCTGTTTGAGCCTGCGTCGGAGATGTGGAGTTGGCTGGGCAAGATGGTAAAATGCGGGTCTGTGCTGTATTGCCCTGAAATGGAATAAAATATAAATCGCCCCAAATGCGGCGCACCAGTTTTTTTGCCAGCCCGTTTTGATGAATTTCTTTTGTTTGAATTTAGTGATCCTGGCTATGGCGCAGTCCATCATTTAAAGATTTTCCGTTGTGCCACTTTGCTGACGTTGTGGTAAAAAAAAAACGCAATTTGGCTTGTCCGTGTACCGAATCTTGAGCAATCATTCATGTTTATTCTTCAGGAGAAACGCCATGCCCCCTCGCACCTATACCAATCGCCGCTATCTCGATGCCATCAATGAACGTGTGCTCGTCTTTGATGGCGCGATGGGAACCAGTCTGCAAAAGCAAAACCTGACCGCCGAGCATTTTGGCGGTGAAAAGTACAACGGCTGCAACGATTTTCTCGTCATCACCAGCCCGGAAGCTGTCGAAAAAGTTCACCGCTCCTTTATGGAAGTGGGCGTGGATGTGTTGGAGACGGACACCTTTCGCTCCAATCGGTTGACTTTGGGCGAATACGGCCTGGGCGAACGGACTCTCGAAATCAACATCGCCGCCGCAAGATTGGCCCGGCGTGTGGCCGATGAATTTGCCGCTAAAACCGGCCAGCCGCGCTTTGTGGCCGGTTCGATCGGCCCGAGCGGCAAACTCCCCTCAGCGGATGACCCTGAACTCTCGAACATGCAGTTTGACGAACTGGCCGAGTTGTTCCGCGAACAGGCCACCGGGCTGCTTCAGGGTGGGGTGGATGTGATTTTGATCGAAACTTCGCAGGATATTCTCGAAGTCAAAGCTGCGATTAATGGTGTGATTAGGGCTTTTGAAGAAACCGGCCTTTGGCTGCCTATTCAGGCTCAAATTACGCTCGATACCACTGGGCGTATGTTGCTTGGCACCGATGCTCATGCTGCCGTCGCCATTCTGGAAGACCTGCCGATCGATGTGATTGGCATCAATTGTTCTACTGGCCCTGAACACATGCGCGAGCCGATTCAAATTCTCGGCGAGGGGACGCGGTTGCCGGTTTCGTGCATCCCTAACGCCGGGCTGCCGCTTAATGTGGATGGTCAGGCCGTTTATCCGCTGGAGCCAGAGCCATTTGCCGAGGCGTTATACGCGTTTATTGAACGGAATCACGTTTCGGTGGTGGGGGGCTGCTGCGGTACCACACCCGAGCACCTGAAAAAGCTCGTCGAAAAAGTAAAAGGCATTTCCCACCCGCAGCGTCCCGTATCCGGCCCGGCCAAACTGGCTTCGAGCATCAAGGCCATGAATATGCAGCAGGACCCTGCCCCTTTTCTAATTGGTGAACGCTGCAATGCTCAGGGCAGCCGCGCTTTCAAGCGCCTGCTGTTGGCAGAAGATTGGGATTCGGTCTTGACTGTGGCCCGTGATCAGACGGATAACGGGGCGCATGGTTTGGATATTTCGGTGGCTGTTACCGAACGGGGCGATGAAGCCTATCTGATGCGCCAGGTGGTGCGAAAACTGGTTACGGCGGGCATTGATGTGCCGCTGGTGATTGATACTACCGAGTTGGATGTGATGGAAGTGGCCCTGAAAACTGCGCCGGGGCGGTGTCTCATCAATTCGACGCACCTGGAAAGTGGGCGGGCCAAGGCCGATAAAATTTTTTCGCTTGCAAAAAAATATAATGCGGCTGTTATTGTCTTGACCATCGACGAGGTGGGCATGGCAAAAACGCGTCAGCGTAAGCTGGAAGTGGCCCAACGGATTTATGATATTGCCGTTAATGAGCATGACCTGGCCCCTGGCGCGCTTGTTTTTGATGATTTGACCTTCACGCTTGCGACGGGCGATCTTGAGTTTGCGGCTTCGGCTGTGGAGACGATTGAAGGTATTCGGTTGATTAAAGAGGCGCTGCCGGGCGTTCTCACTTCATTGGGTGTTTCCAATTTGTCGTTTGGGTTATCGGCTCAGGCCCGGCCCACGCTTAATTCGGTGATGCTTTATCACTGTGTGAAAGCCGGGTTGGATATGGCAATCGTTAATCCGGTCCATGTCAAACCCTACGGTGAGATTTCTGCCGAAGAGCGCGAGTTGGCCGAAGACCTGATCTTTAACCGCCGTTCAGATGCGTTACAGCGTTATATCGAATATTTTGAAGGTCGTCAGGGGCAGACCGAAAATGAAAAAGCGGATCCGACCGAAGGAATGTCGGTTGCCCAGCGCCTGCACTGGCGCATTTTGTCACGGCACAAAGAAAATATTGAGGCGGATGTCGATGAGATTGTCGGGCTTGGAACAGAACCCACCCGGCACGAAACTGCGGTCTATGTCCTTAATCAGGTTCTGCTCCCCGCCATGAAAGAAGTCGGTGATAAATTTGGCTCAGGTGAGCTGATTTTGCCGTTTGTCTTGCAATCGGCGGAGGTAATGAAAAAGGCTGTTGCCCACCTTGAAAACTATCTTGAAAAGCAGGAAGGTGTCAGCAAGGGATTGGTTGTGCTGGCTACTGTGTATGGTGACGTGCATGATATTGGCAAAAACCTGGTTAAGACGATTCTTTCCAATAATGGCTATGAAGTCATTGATTTAGGCAAACAAGTTCCAGCAGAAACGATTATCGCCAAGGCGGTGGAGGCCAATGCCACTGCCATTGGTCTTTCGGCCTTGCTGGTTTCCACTTCCAAACAAATGCCGCTCATCGTCAACGAACTGCACCGCCGTAACTTGCACTTCCCGGTGCTGATCGGCGGCGCAGCCATCAACCGCCGTTTTGGGCGGCGAATTTTGCAAACCGAAGACCTGAAATATTACGATCCGGGTGTTTTCTACTGCAAAGATGCCTTTGAAGGCCTCGAAACCATGGACGCGCTCATTGTCCCGGCCAAACGGGCTGATTTGCGAGCCAGAATTCAAAAAGAATCTGAAATAGAATTGGGTCGAGCCGCCAAACAACACGACAGCGCCCCCGCCAATCAGCGTTCCGAGGTTATCCCCGCGCCCATACCCCTCCCCGAAAAACTGGGCGAGCGCTTGGTGCTGGATATGCCATTAGAGATGGTTTTCCAAAACCTCAACATTAACGAACTCTACCGCCTGTCGTGGGGCGCGAAAAACACTCATGGCGCAGAATGGGAAAAACTCAAAGCCGATTTTGATGCCCGCCTGGAGAAAATGAAAAAGGAAGCCCTGCGTGAAGGCTGGCTTAAACCCCAGGCTGTCTATGGCTTTTTCCCTTGTCAGGCCGATGGTGACGATTTAATAATCTACGACCCGGCTTCCACGCTTCCGCTGCAAAACCCAATAGCCCGCTTCCCCTTCCCACGCCAGCCCTATGACGAGCATCTGGCTCTGGCCGACTACTTTGCCCCGGTCAGCTCCGGCCAAATGGACGTAGTTGCCTTTCAGGTTGTGACCGTTGGACAGGCCGCCACTGAAAAATTTGACCAGCTTCAGGCTGAAAATAACTTCTCCGAAGCCTACTTTATTCACGGGTTGGCCGTCCAAACCGCCGAAGCCACCGCCGCCTACTTACACGATCACATTCGCCGCGAACTGGGCCTTTCTGTCGGGCAGGGCAAACGCTACTCTTGGGGCTACCCCGCCATCCCGGAACTGGAAGACCATCGCAAAGTCTTCGACCTGCTGCCTAGCGTGGAAAATGTGCTCAAAATGCAGCTTAGCCCGGCCTACCAACTCATCCCCGAACAATCCACCGCCGCCATCATCCTGCACCACAAAGACGCCAAATATTATAGCGTTGGCGAAAGCCGTGTAGAACAGCTAATGAAGTAAACAAGCCCACTTGGAGCGGGATAGCCTCCCGCGCACCCTGTCATGCAAAAATATATTCGCGCCCCATCTGCCTGGCTCGCCATCTTAATCGCCGTCAATTTGCTCATTGGGCTGCTAACGCTCAGCCACTACGGCGAATCATGGGATGAGTACAACTTTTTTCAATACGCCGAAGAATCCCTGGCGGCTTACCCTGGCCTGTTTCAGCCCGGCTTTCACCTTAGCTTTAGCGACCCAACCCTACGCCACTACGGGGCCTGGTTTCTAATGCTGTCTGTGGGGGTGGCGCGCCTGTTTCCAGGCAGCCATATCTCAGATATTGCTCATTTTCTAACCTTTCTCAGCTTTCAGGCCGGAATCGCGCTGATGTACGCCCTGGCCCGGCGCTGGCTTAAACCCTGGGCCGCCTTTAGCGCAGCGCTGCTCTACGCCAGCCAACCCGTTTTTTACGGACATGCTTTCATCAACGCCCGCGACATTCCCTTTCAGGTTGGTTTTATCGCCAGCGTATACTTTGGCCTGCGCCTGAGCGATTCGCTTCAGGCCCCGTCCGCTAAAACCGTCCTAAAATTGCCCAAACTTAAAATTTCAATTGTCTCCAGCTTTTTTCTCTTTTTAGGGATGATTGGATTTGGACTTTTGGCCGTCAAATTGGCTGATTCCTGGCTAAAAATGGCTCCATTACTGGCCGATACCAGCAGCGCACACCAACTGGACTTGTACCTGCGTCCCATTTTGGCAAAGTTTTGGGCCGGGCTGATCTTTCTCTCACTCACCCTGGCCTGGTCAGCGATTCTTATCCTGCCCGGTCAGCCCCAGTTGCGCTCCCAACTCTGGGAGTTTGAACTTCGTCCTTATGCTTTGCAACTTCGACAAGTTTTTCGCACTTCCGCTTTTTGGCTGGCGACCCTGGCCTTGGCCCTAACGATGGGTATTCGCGTCATGGGCCTCATGGCTGCCGGATTGGTGGCGATTCAGGCCTTTGCGCGCCTCAAGCGCGCCGCTTTCCTGCCGCTGGTGATGTATGGTGTGCTGGCCTTGCTTTTGCTTTACCCCACCTGGCCTTATTTGTGGGGTGAACCGCTCCTGCGTCTACTCATTACCTTTCGGCTGATGACCTCTTTCCCTTGGCCGGGGCAGGCCCTTTTTGCCGGAGCCTACTATGCCGGGAATGAATTGCCGCGCAGTTATCTGCCCACCTTATTCAGCCTTCAACTTACAGAGCCGCTTTTGTTGCTTTTTGGGGTGGGCTTACTGGTTGCCGCTTGGAAATTATTGCATAAAAAAGCCCCGCTCGAACTGCTTTTGCTTTCATTGGCCTGGTTTGCCATCCCGGTTGGCACAGCCATTGTGGGGCGGCCTTATCTTTATGATAATTTTCGCCAGATGCTATTTGCTTTGCCGCCTTTGTTTCTCATCGCCGGGCTGGGGCTGGAAGCGCTGCTGGAGCGCTTTCGTCAGCCCTGGGCGCGAGCTGCGCTGGTTGTTTTTGCAATTCTGCCGGGCGTGGTGGGAATTGTCGGCCTGCATCCATACCCGTATCTCTACTACAACAGCCTGACGGGTGGAACGTCTGGCGCATTTCGTCAGTACGAGATGGACTACTGGGGCACCTCCTTCCGCGCGGTGGCTGAAGTTCTCAACCAGGATGCTCCTCCGAATGCCGAGGTGCTGGTTTGGGGGCCGCCGACTACGCTTTGGCGCTATACGCGCCCTGATATTGCCGTTTACAATTCGCTTGAAGCCCATAAACCTGCTGGCGCTTTTTATGCGCTTATTTCAACGCGTGGCGATTCTGATTTGACCATTTTCCCCAATGCCCGGCTGGTTTATCAGGTTCAAAAAGATGCCGCAATTTTGGCAATTCTGCGTTATGTTGAACCTTGATTTTTGTGATGAAAAAACTGCCCTTCAGCCATTCCTGCCAGATGTAGATCGATTGGTTTTGGCAAATACCATCAACTGCCTATTGGAATTTTTGTGAGACCGGCCCAGATGCGCGAAATTGTAATTGTTACCCCGCTTTACAATGATTGGCAATCGTTAGTCATCCTTTCTCAGGCGCTGGAGAAAACCTCCGCTATGCACAGCCTGCGGATGCGTGTTTTGGCGGTTGATGATGGCTCGACCACCGAGGCCGAAACAGCCTTGCCGCAAAATGTGCAAGTCATCCATCTTGCACGCAACCTGGGGCATCAGCGCGCGATTGCGGTTGGCCTGGCGGTTGCTCATCAAATGGACTTAGACCTGCCTGTGGTTGTCATGGATTGTGATGGCGAAGATCGCCCCGAAGATATTGCCGCCCTGTTGGCTGAATATGACCAGCAACCGGGCCGGATTGTCTTTGCGCGGCGAGCCAAACGCTCTGAAGGGGGTCTCTTTCGCGTTTTTTATGCGTTTTTCAAACTCATTTTTCGCGCCCTCACAGGAAAAAGCATTAATTTTGGCAATTTTTGCATTATTCCCCCAGTCAGCTTGAAGCGCATTGTCTATTTGCAAGAAATTTGGAACCACTTTGCCGCCGGGGTTATGCGCTCTGGCCTGTCCTGGAAAACCATTCCCACGGCGCGTGGCAAACGTTATGCCGGGCGCTCCCACATGAACTTGGTGGCGCTCGTTTTGCATGGCCTGAGCGCCATTTCGGTTTATATCGAAGTCGTTTATGTCCGCCTGATTTTTACGGCTTTGGTTCTCATGGCGCTGGATGTGACTGGCTTTCTTGCGCTGGTTTATGTCCGTTTTCTGACAGCACTTGCCATTCCCGGCTGGGCTACCAATGTCGCCATTGGATTGACGGTTGTCATGGTACAGGCCCTGCTGTTCCTGGCTTTGTTATCGTTTGTTATTCTTAGCTATCGCAGCGCCAAAATGTTTATCCCGGCCATTGATTACAAAGACTTTGTGCTCACTTCAGAAAGGCCAAATTCATGACCGTCAGCCAGGCCTACATTGGTTCAGAATTGGAGCTTTTCGCGTATGCTCAACACTGGAAAGCTTACTTTAAGAGTATCCTGTCGCCGTTTTTTGGCAAACGGGTGTTGGAGGTTGGTGCTGGGTTGGGCGCAACCACCCAGGCCTTATGTGATGGGTCACAAGCTGAATGGATATGCCTCGAACCTGACCCGCAATTACTCGCTCAGGTTCGAGAAAAAGAGCTGCCTGCCTGCTGCCGCCCACAAGTCGGATTTGTCTCTAGCCTTGCAAGCGAGGCCGTTTTTGACAGCATTCTCTATATCGACGTGCTGGAGCATATCGAAGATGACCGCGCCGAACTGGCGCGCGCCAGCCAGCACATTGGGCCAGGCAATCGGCTAATTGTGCTTTCCCCGGCGTACCCGTTTCTATACAGTCCTTTTGACCAATCTATCGGGCATTATCGCCGCTATGACCGCGCCAGCCTGGCGGCGCTCACCCCGCCCGGATGCAAAATCGTCAAAATGCAATACCTCGATTCGGTTGGGCTGTTGACCTCCCTCGCCAACCGGCTTTTCCTCCGTCAGTCTCTACCGACCCAGGCCCAAATTCTCTTTTGGGATCGGCGGCTGGTTCCTCTCTCCCGGTTTTTTGACAGGTTGATTGGCTATCGCTTTGGGCGTTCCATTCTGGGCATCTGGGAAAGGATAAAGTAATCCCATGCTTCTCACTATCGACATTGGTAATACTAATCTGACTATCGGCCTATATGAAGGTGAAGAATTAGCCTGGCATTGGCGTTTAGCCACCGATCACAACCGGATGCCCGATGAGTATGGCCTGCAACTGCTCGGCTTGCTCACCCATGCCGGGCATCCCCCCGCCAAACTGACCGGGATCAGCCTGGCCTCGGTTGTCCCGCCGCTTACCGGGCGGGTGGTGCAGGCCTGCCGCGAGTATCTTAAAACCGAGCCGCTTGTAGTGGATGCCGGAGTTAAAACTGGTATTCGTATCCGTTATGAAGACCCCAAAGCCGTTGGCGCCGATCGGGTCTGTGACGCCGCCGCCGTCATGAACCTTTATGGCGGCCCGGCTTGCGTCATCGATTTTGGCACGGCCACCACGTTTAATGCCCTCACCAAAGAAGGCGATTACCTGGGTGGGGCTATTACGGCTGGCATCAACCTGGCCGCCGAAGCGCTCTACACTCGCGCCGCCAAACTGCCGCGTATCGACTTGCAACGTCCGCCCAATGTCATCGGGCGCAACACCGTCCATGCCATGCAATCCGGGCTGCTGTATGGCTACGTCAGCATGGTCGAGGGGATGGTCGAGCGCTTTCGTCGTGAACTTGGCCCCGAAACGAAAGTCATCGCCACTGGCGGGCTGGCGGAGGTGGTTGCCAAAGAGACGCTTGTTATTCAGCACATTGCGCCCTGGCTCACGCTCGATGGATTGAGAATTATCTGGCAGCTTAACCAGGGTTAGCAGCGATGAAGGCCTTCTTTGCTCAACTCTTGCGCGTTCTGGCGGTTGGCTATGTGCTTATGTACTTTTCAGAGCATGTGTTTTGGGCGCAGATTCGGCCCGATGACAGCCTGGCGAACTGGCTTAGCACCTGGGTGGCCTATTCTTTGGCCGCTTTTGTTTTCCTGACCCTGCTCTCCGTTTTTAGGGTCACATCAAAATGGTCTTTGTTTTTGGCCGCGGCGGTTTTGGGCTGGCTGGTGGAAGGCGTCATCGTTCAGACAACCTACGAGCAGTTGCCGCTCTCGATCTCGTTCACAGGCCTGGCCTGGCACGCGCTCATCAGTGTCATGCTGGGTTGGTATGCCATTCCCAAAATATTGTTTCAAAACAGTCCTTTTGCCACTTTGCGCGCTGCCGGGTTGACCGGTTTTGGCTACGGGCTGTGGGCCATTTATTGGTGGGTGGAGGAAGGTCAGGCCAGCTCTATTGCTGAGTTTGCCACGTTTTCATTTGCATCTACGGGTGCATTGATTTTTGCCTACTGGCTCAATAACCTTGCCTCCAAGCACCCTTTCGCGCCTTCCAGGCTGGCAATTGGCGTGAATTTGCTGGCATTTTTGCTCTTCTTCGTGTTTGTGACCATCCCTGCCGCGCCGGTAGCTTTATTTCTTTTGCCGGTCTTACTGGGGTCGGCGATCTGGGGACTGTGGAAGACCCGCCAGGCCCCCGGCAAGCCCCTGTTGCAATCACTGACTGGGACGATCCGCTGGTGGAACTATCTGCTTTTGCTGCTTGTTCCGCTCTCTGCCGTGGCTGTCTATTCACTGGCCTGGACACTGAATTTACGCCTGAATACCAACTGGGTGTTGTATCTCATCACAACTCCTTTGGGATTTGGTTTGTTTGGATATAGCCTGTACAAATCCTGGCGCGCAAAGACCACTCCATCATGAAACGAACCGAACTCATCCTCCTTTTGCTCATCCTGTCATCTGGGCTGATTTTGCGTCTGGCCGACCTGAACGCCCCCGTCAGCTACGATGAAGCCTATACCTACATTGCGTTTGCCCGCCAGAACTGGTTTGGCATTTGGTCGGATTACAGCCTTCCCAACAATCACATTCTGCACAGCCTGCTCATCAAACTGAGCACCGGCCTGTTTGGCAACCACCCCGCCAGTCTAAGACTGCCCGCTTTTCTGGCCGGGTTGGCCGCCATTCCACTCATCTACCTCCTCGCAAAACGGTTATATACCCCAACCGTTGCCCTTTTGACCGCCGCGCTCGTCGCCTGGCTGCCCGCCCTCATCCACTATGATACCGCCGCACGCGGCTACAGCCTCGTCAGCTTGTTTACATTGTTGGCCTGGCTATTTGGCGTACTCGCTTTGCAAACCAATCGCCTTTGGCATTGGCTGGGGCTGGCTCTTAGCCTTACACTTGGATTTTTTACAATCCCCACCATGCTGTTCCCGGCGGGCGGTCTATACCTATGGCTACTGGGCGAAGGCCTGCTGCGCCGCGAAAAGCGCAAAGAATTCTATTTTGGGTTATTTGGGTCTGGCGCGCTGGTCGTTGTCTTTAGCCTGGCTCTGTACAGCCCGGTTTTACTCATCAGCGGTTGGCGAAAACTAATTGCCAATGGCTTTGTTCAGCCGGTGGAACCCCAGTTATATTTTTCCAAAGTGCTTTGGGAACAACTTTCTGCCACCTGGTCTTTGTGGAATCAAGACATTTTACCGGCGCTGGGCCTGGCACTCACCCTGGGCCTGGTACTCTCTCTTGTTTTTTTCAAACAGAACGCTACTACCCGTCTCCATTTGGCCGTGCCGATGGGCCTTTGGCTTATTCTGTACATTTTCCTGCGGCGTCCCAATGCTTATGACCGTTTTTGGGCTTTTTTGCTGGCTCCGGCCATGCTCTGGGCCGCAGCCGGGCTGATTGAAACGGCCAACCGGCTGCGGGTGGGCCGTTTCCGCGCCGGGGATGTTCTCAGCGGGCTGGCGCTGGCGGCGCTGGTGCTATTTTCAGCCGCCGGAGCCGTTTCCATTCCTGAAAAGTGGACAAAAATGAGCAATATCGAGGCGTTGGCGCTGGAGCTTCAGCCCGCTTTGCGCCCCGGTGATATGGTGCTGACGGGCTATCCCAACGATGCCCCACTCTGGTACTATCTGGCGCGGTTGGGGGTGGACGATTCGGCCTGGCAGGTTCGCGCAGGGTTTGAGCGGGCTTTTGTGCTGGTTTCAACGTATTCTGAGCAAACACCCGAGACGGTTATTCGGGCCAGTAAGCTGGATTTGGCCCTTTTTGACCTGTCTACTGCCACCAAGTTGGGGCAAGTTGGCCTGATCGAAGCCTATTTGATTAATCCGCGTTAGGGGCAGCGTGGTTCTGCGCGCGCGGCGGAAGTGCCTCCAAAGGCCTCCAGCACGGGGATGCCATCCAGTTCGGCGGGCAGCGGGAGTTTTAGCAGCCAGGCGGCGGTGGCGGCAGTATCGGTGACATTGATGGGGATGGTCAGTTTTCCGGGCGTAACGCCCAGGCCGTTGATGATCCAGGGGATGGTCATATCTTCGGGCTGGTGGGAGCCGTGAGTTTGGTCGTGGCCGCCATGGTCGGCGGTGATGATGAGCAGGGTATCTTTGCGCAGGTTGGCTTGTTCGAGGGCGGCCAGAATGTTGCCCAGGGCTTCATCGGCGCGACGCAAGACACTTAGCTGTTCGGGGGAGAGCCAGCCATATTCATGGCCCATCCAATCAGAGGTAGGAAAATGGACAAAGGCCAGGTCGAATCCTTTCTCTATTTCGGGCAAAAGTGATTCGGTGATAACGAGGTCGCGGTCATTGATGTAGCGGTAGATGTTGGTGGTTTCTGGGGGAGTGATTTGGCGTAGTTTTTCTTTTCCCGAAAAGAACAGGGTGTACATGCCGGCTTGTTTGGCGAGAGCAAAAATGGACATGCCTTGAGCGTAGCCATTTTCTGGCAAGTAGTCATTCCAGTTGACGCCGTGTTTGGACGGGCACAGCCCGCTTAGCATGGAGGTATGAGCGGGCAGGGTGGCGCTAGGGAAAATGGTTTGTGCGCTGAGCGAGTAGGCGCCGCTTTGCATGAGCGCCGTCAGGTTTGGCATGGGTGCCAGGGCAATGGCGTCGGGGCGTAAGCCATCGATACTGAGTATCAAGACGCGCCTGGCAAGTGGGCGCGGGGTTGGTGTGGGGCTGTTGGTTGGAGTTGGAGTTTGGGTTGCGGTAGGGGTGAAGCTGGCGGTGGGACTGGGGGTGAAGCTAGCCGAAGGCGTTGGGCTGGCGCTCGGCGTGGGGCCGGGGAACAAGCTACAGCCAGCCAGGAAAAAAATCGTCAGGAAAAGCCGAAATGCTAAAGAAAAAGTTCTTGACATTTTTTTATTTCACCCTACACTATAAGAAATTCTTTTTTTGGGAGGAAGTAATGCCTGCGCTCAATCGCGTCCAATTGATGGGGTATCTGGGTAAAGACCCGGAAAGCCGCTATACGCCAAATGGTAAAAAAGTGGCTCATTTTAGCCTGGCAGTGACTCAACGTTGGAAAACTGGCGGGGAGACCAAAGAATACACCGAATGGGTCAATATTGAGGCTTGGGGTGGCCTGGGCGAAATTTGTGAAAAATATTTGCACAAAGGATCGTTGGTGTATCTTGAAGGACGGTTAAAAACTGATAAATATGAAGAAAAAGGCGATCTAAAGTATTTCACGAAAGTGGTGGCTTTGCAAATGCAAATGCTCGACCGCAAATCTGCCGATGAACCGGTGATGGAAATTGAAGAAGACGCCGGATCGTATGAAGTATAGCTAAAAAGCAAAAAGTGGAAAGATGCAAAGTCTTTCCACTTTTTGCTTTTTAGTGGCTGAAGAATTTCTTTTTTACAGTTTTTCGAGTTCGTCTACCAGCCCATTCAGGACATCGAATCCACCTTGCCAGAAAGCGGCGCTGCGAATGTCGATCCCGGCTTCGCGCAAGATGGTTTCTGGGGCTTCGGAGCCACCTGCCGCCAGCAGTTTGATGTATTTTGGCTTGAATGACGTGCCCTCGGTTTTAAATTGTTTGTAGAGCGCCAGCACCAGTAATTGCCCAAAGGCATAAGCGTAGACGTAAAACGGGGTATGAAAGATGTGCGGGATGCTGACCCATTCCCATTTGAATTCGTCGCTGATTTCAACTGAGTCGCCGAACTGGGTTTTGAGATTTTCGAGATACGCAGCGGCCAATTCATCGACCGAGGCGTTGTTTTGCACCATTTCATGGGCTTGTTTTTCAAAAAGGGCAAAAAACGATTGACGCAGGATGGTGGCGTAATTATCGTCGATTTGACGAAAGAGCATATCGCGGCGTATTGCCGGGTCTTTTTCTTCGGACAGCAGGCGGTCGATCAGCATCATCTCGCCAAAGGTGGAGGCGGTTTCGGCCAGCGGCAGGCAAGCATGTTGGGTGAAGGCGCTATGTTTTTCGGCCAGCATGGAGTGGATGGCGTGGCCGAGTTCGTGGGCCAGGGTGGCGACATCATCGCCTTTGCCCTGATAGTTGACCAACACCCAGGGCGTCAGGGCGGGTTCAACCGTCCAACAGAAGGCTCCGCCGCGCTTGCCTTTGCGGACTTCGCTATCGAGATGACCCTCCTCAAAGACCCGTTTCGCTTGTTTGCCAAAGGCTGGGTCAAACTCGGCAAAAGAGTCTAGCACCATTTGGGCGGCTTTGCCAAAGTCGTAGTTTTTGTCTGATTTGCTGGCAGGGGCGTAGACATCGTAGCGGCGTAGTTTTTCCATCCCAAGCAGGCGGGCTTTGATTTTGAAGAAGCGTTGAAAGACGATTGCATTTTTCTGGGCAACCTCCAGCAGGGCTTCAACGGCTTCATCCGGGATGTCGTTGCCCAGATTGCGGGCCGCAATTGGGTTGGCGTGGTTACGCAGGGTGACATTTTCGTTGCGCCAATCGCGCACAAGGGTTTGGTACATTTGCCCTAAAATT
The DNA here is from genome assembly GCA_020719725.1 of Anaerolinea sp. GTDB lineage: Bacteria > Chloroflexota > Anaerolineae > Anaerolineales > Villigracilaceae > UBA8950. Next base: position 13,354 of record DYPU01000016.1, read on the forward strand.
GGGCCGTCGTTGCTGTAAATGCGATACAGCTCCTGATAAGCGCGGGCGCGCAGGTCCGGGTCGGCCTGGCGGACGTAGGACATCAGTTCGCCGCGAGTCATTTCTTTGGTTGCGCCGTCCACTTCCAGCTTAAAGCTGTAGCGGTTGGTGATGGAGTCATACAGGTTGGTGAGCGCTCCGGTTCCGGTCACATTCTTCAGGTTGATGATTTTTTCTTCGGGTTCGCTTAAAGTATGTGGTTTTTGCAATCGTAGTGCTTCAAGGTAGTAGTGGTAGTCGCCAGAAATCGCCAAAAAAGGTTGAGTTTGGTCATCGGTCAGGTTTTTCCACCACAGGCTGAAAAACAGGGTGCGATTGTCAAGTTCGGCAAAGAATTGTTGCACGCGCCCCATCAGCGCCATTGCGGTTTGATTTTGAGTATCCGCAGAAAAAAGTAAACCGGCAAAGCCATAGACGCGGTAGGCCTGGCGCGTGGTTTGCTCGGAATGTTCCAGAATTTCCATAAAATGTTCGGCGTCCAGGTTGGGCGTCAGGTCGGCGCGATATTTTTCAAATTCGGTGACGCGTTTTTCGAGTTGGGCAAAGGCGGTTTCCAGTTCAGAAGCGTCATTGGCTGAAAAGAGATCGGACAGGCTCCAGGGGGTTTGGGTAAAAGGCATAGGGATGGCTCCTAAGGGTTAGATATTTGCCTAATTTTATCAGGGATTGGCTAAAAAGCGATTTTTTAGAGTATTGTAAACATAATTTTGCCAGAGTGGGATAATTTCGTTGTAACGATAATCGTGATTGGAGAAGGTTTGCAGGATGACGCGCCCGTCGTAACAGGTTGCCAGCACACCGTAGTCGGATTTTTGTTTTTGAAAAGTGCCCGCCAGCAATGTGGCCTGGCTGCCAGGCGCTAATTTGATCAGGTCCCCGGCCTGAAACCACCAGTAGCGGCTGTAATGGATGAGGGCTACTGTGCTGTTGGGTTCGCTGAAAACCGGGTGATCGGATTGCAGCCAGTAGATCGATTCTGCCAATTCCCAGTCGCGCTGAAATCGCACGCCGCATCCGGTTAGGATGGTTTTAATGCGGCCCTCGCCCAGGCTGTCGAGATACCAGACTTCAGCAATCAGCGCGGTATCATCCTTTGTCACGCGCTCGGAGATGACATCCCAAAATTCACCTTGTACGCTGTTTTTAGATTCTGCGCCTACAATGATTAAATCCCAGGCGGTGGAAGAGTTGAGTTGGCTCATAAAATCACCGCTGCGGTCGCCGATGTGGGTGTAACTTAAATCCATTCCGTCGAGGGCATCTCTAATCCAAAGGCCGATGTCTTGGGTGTCTTCGTAGACCAAAATTTTGGCTGATTTCATCTTTTCTGCGAGACTCTGGGGTGTGGCGGATGGAATTTGGCCGAGGGTTGGTTCTGGCGTTGTGGTTGGCGCGGCGATGGGCGCTGAGGTTGGCGCGGCCAGGTTTTCCTGAGTGGGGGGGCTTTGGGGTTGCGCTAGCGCGGCCTGTGTCAGCTGGAGTGACATGGCGGTTGCTTGGAGTTCGAGGGCGATCTTGGTTGAATCGATTGGTATTTGAGGCGCGGGAGCGGGCGCATTGCCGGGTAAGGAGCAGGCTAGCGCCGCAGCGATTAAAAATGTGAAAGCGATACATTGTTTTGGGTTGAACATGGGTTCCTCCGTGTTGTTAGTCTAGCAAACTATCATGATGTAAAGCCCCTTTGCTTTCATTGTGCATTATTTTGGAGTATTTTTCAATTGGTTTGGCCTGCCCGGGGCGATTTAGCCTTGTGCAGAGGCTCGAAAATTAAGCCTGGGGTAGGAATACAAAAAAACCTCCATCACGGAGGTTTTTTTGTGAGCGCGGAGGGGCTCGAACCCTCAACAAACGGCTTAAAAGGCCGCTGCTCTGCCATTGAGCTACGCGCCCGACTTGCGAATGCCGATTTTACCACCAATAAGGCTATAGAACAAGGTCTGCTGTTGATTTTTTATGGCGTTCTCTAAGTCAAAAACTGAACCACGAAAGTCACAAAGCGACGAGGGGAGCAGTTTTTTTCGCTAAAAGCGTAGTTTCTCAAAAAAGGGCGAAGTCTCTAAAGGTTTCCCTGGCTGGCAAAATATCCAGTTTGGCAGAAAACCTTTAGGGTTTGGATATTGGCCCAATTTTTATAAGCCCTAAGTATGAATCGCGTGCCCTTCGGCGTTGTGCGCGGCTTCCATTAGCGCTTCTGATAGCGTTGGGTGGGCGTGGATGTTGCGGCTAATCTCTGCCGAGGTCAGCTCCATCATCTGCGCCAGGGTCAGTTCGGGCAGCAGTTCGGTTACTTCAGGCCCAATCATTGAAGCGCCCAAAATTTCACCATATTGCTCGTCGGTGATCAGCTTGACCCAGCCCGTGTAATCGCCCAGCCCAAGTGCCTTGCCGCTGGCTTGAAAAGGAAACCGGCCAATTTTAACGGTGTGGCCTCGTTCTTTAGCCTGCGCTTCGGTAATGCCAAACGAAGCAATTTGTGGCTGACAGTAGGTGGCGCGTGGCATCATTTCATAGTTGAGTGGGTGGGTTTCCTGCCCGGCAATGGCCTCGGCAGCCAAAATACCCATTGCCGAGCCAACATGCGCCAGCATTAGTTTCCCGGTCAGGTCGCCGATGGCGTAAATGCCTGGCACGTTGGTTTGCATTTTTTCGTCAATTTTGACAAAACCACGCTCGTCGAGTTTGACGCCAACCTCTTCCAGACCGATTCCTTTGGAGTTAGGGCGGAAGCCAATGGCTACCAGGGCTTGTTCTGCTTCGATGATTTTTAGGTTGGGCGCAGCCGGGGCTTCGTTGTTTGCCGATACGGTGACTTTTACCCCGGTCTCTGTGGCTTCGACGGCCTGGACTTTGTGCCCGGCTAAAATTTTGATGCCGCGTTTTTTGAAAGCCTTCTCTAATTCGACCGAGATTTCTTCATCTTCGAGCGGCACAATGCGCGGCAGCATCTCTACGATGGTTACATCTACCCCGTAGGAGTTCCAGATGGTTGAAAATTCCACTCCAATTGCGCCGGAGCCAATTACAACCACGCTCTTGGGTAGTTTTTCCTGCAAAATTGCTTCCAGGTAGGTGACGATTTTTTCGCCATCCACCTGCCAGGCTGTAGGCACGGCGGATGCGGCTCCGGTGGCAACGATGATATTTTTGGATTTCAGTTCGGTTTCGTTGCCGTCTTTGTCTGTCACTGTGACGGTGTTGAGCGCGGTCGCGGCTTCGTGAGCGGTTAGCCTGGCGGTTCCCATGTGAACAGCAATGCTATTCTTCTTCATTAAAAAGCCAATGCCTTTTACCAGCCTTTCTGAAACCTGGCGGCTGCGTTTAACTGCTGCGCCGAAATCCAGTTTTAGGTTGTCAAATGAAAAACCAAATTCTTTGCCCCGTTCGCGCAAAATGTGGGCCACTTCGGCGTTACGCAAAAGCGCTTTTGATGGGATGCAGCCCACATTAAGGCAGACACCGCCCAGCCATTGTTTATCTATAATTGCGGTTTTTAATCCCAACTGCGCTGCGCGGATGGCTGCCACATAGCCGCCTGGCCCCGCGCCAATTACGATTACATCCAATTGTTCAGACATTTAAATCTCCTGTGAGATGACTTGATGATTTTTATTCGATGCCAAAGTTGTTCAATAGTTTCAAACCGGATAATATTACTCTATTTTGCTCTGAGCTGGATTTATTCGCTTTTGCGGGCTGTTAGCAGGAAGATTGGATAGTTTTTTTTATTTTTTTGAATAACAAAGACCGGTTGAAAATTGACCTGTCTAAACCCGGCAGTTTCAACTTGTTTTTGCAGCGCGGCGCGTTCAAAACCCAGGTGAAGGTTGGTTGACCCGTCGGCGTGGAAGGAGCCGTCTTCGGTTTCCAGATCGGCGATGCAGAGCCAGCCGCCAGGATGCAGCAGGGTGGCGAACTGGCTGAGGATGTGCGCGGTGTCTGGGATGTGGTGGAGGGTCATCAGCGAGTAGATCACATCGAAGCGGGCGCCAGGCAACGGGTCGGATGTTAAATTCAGCCGCAATGGGAGCATGTTCGAGAGGCTGGCTTCTGCTATTTTGGCGGTTAAAACTGCCAGCATTCCCTCCGATGTATCCGCCAGGGTGATGAATGAAAAATCGGTCTGTAGGGCAAAGCTGAGCAGGCCTGTGCCGCAGCCATATTCGAGGGCTGTCATTTGGGGGGTGAGCGGGAGGGTGGCGCGAATGGCTGCGGCTACGGTACGGGCGCGTTCTACTTTTTTTGGGTCGAAATCCCAGTCTTTGGCGCGTTCATCGAAATTGGTCATTTTTTTTCTTTCAGGGTTGGGGCGAATTAAGCCCAATTTTCAAGTGTTTCCTTGACTTTTGCCAGGAACCAATCGGCGCTGGCTCCATCCAGAATGCGGTGGTCGAAGACGAAGGAGAGGTATATCATTGGGCGGATGGCGATGCTGTCGCGGCCCAGTTCGTCGGCTACGACCATGACGCGTTTTTGGAGCGCTCCGATGCCGAGGATGCCACATTGGGGCTGGTTGATGACGGGAAAGGCGAAGAGTGAACCGCTGATGCCGTGATTGGTGAGTGTGAATGTTCCACCGCGGACTTCGTCGGGCTGGAGTTTTCTGGCGCGGGCGCGGTTGGCGAGGTCGTTGACGGCGCGCGCCATGCCCAGCAGGGATAAGCTGTCGGCACCTTTGATGACCGGGACGATCAGTCCGTCTTCGCCGAGGGAGGTTGCCATGCCCAGGTTGATCGCTTTATGGATGAGAAGGCCCTCGTTGCTCCAGGAAGAATTGACTTGTGGGTAAGTTTTTAACCCGGCAGTAATGGCTTGCATGAAGTAGGCGGTGAAGGTGAGATTGAGGCCGTCTTTGGCAAATGTGGTTTTGTGCGCGTTGCGATGGGCGATGACGCGGGATAGATCGGCTTCCATGATGGTGAGTACGTGTGGGGAGGTTTGTTTCGACTCGACCATGTGTCTGGCTATCGAGCGGCGAATAGCGGTGTGGGGGATAAGGCTGCCGGGGGCCGGGGGTTCTGGGGCCAGGGCGGTTTGTTCTTCGGTTTTCTGTTTTTTTGGGGCTTCGGTTGCTTTTCCACGCTCTAAAGATTTCAGCGCGTCATTTTTGGTGATGCGTCCGTTTCGTCCGCTGCCTTTTAGTTGAGATAGGTCGATGCTGTTTTCGGCGGCGATTTTTGCGACGATGGGGGAGATGAAGCCCATTTTGGGCGTTTCTGCTGATGCCATTTGTTTTTCCGTGTTCACTTGTTCTGTGGCTGCTCCAATAATTGCCAGCACATCGCCCACCCTGGCTGAAGCGCCTTCGGCGAACAAAATTTGGAGTAATATGCCTGAAGCCGGGGCCGGGATTTCGGTATCCACTTTATCGGTGTTGACTTCCAGCAGCGGTTCCAATTCTTGCACTGCATCGCCAACAGCTTTGAGCCATTTGGTGAGGTTCACTTCTTCCACACCTTCACCCAAGCGTGGCACGAAGACTTTTGTGAGCATATTTTCTCCTCTTTATTTCAGTAGCGGCCAATCCATAAGCGTTACTTCGAGTAGCAGGCGAGCGTTGACGTTTTTATCCAGTTTTTCGATGGAGTTTTCCAGCGTGGATGTTATTTTTCGAACGGTGGCGAGTGTCAGTTGTGCTGCAACCAGGCTAATTTCTTCTGTGCGATCCATATTGGTGAGTGCGCTGGCTGCTCCGGCGCTGCGTAGCAACACATCCCGCCACCATGAGAGCCACAAGAATAGTGTGCGGCGCAAGGTTTCTTTATCTTTTGCCAATTTTTCGGCGTAACCAAAGCGCTCACACAGCGAAGAAGCCAGCATTTGTCGCAAATCATCCAGTTTTTCAGCGCGAAAGGCAAGCGTTTTCTCGTCCTCAGCCAGCCGCAAGGCGTAGCCGGGCCGTCCATTGGCAAGATGGGCCAGCAGCCGCGCTTTTTCTGGCGCTACGCCTTGTGTTTCAAGAAAAGCGTGGGTGGCCTCTAAGGGCAGGGGCCGCAGACGCATAATTTCACAGCGTGAAACAATGGTTGGCAAAAGCTGCTCAGCATTCTCTGCGGTCAGCAATAGCAGGCCGTAAGAAGGGGCTTCTTCGAGGGTTTTGAGCAAGGCGTTGGCGGCGTTGGCGTTGGCCTCTTGAAAACGCAAAAAAAGGATGATTTTAAATGGGGATTGGTACGGCTTTAGCGATAGGAATTTTTGCACCTCGCGCACGCGGTCCACCTTTAGCGTTCCGCCCTCACTTTCGGCCTGGATGACCATTAAATCGATATTTTGACCTGCCTCGATTTGTTTGCAGACCCGGCAAAGTCTACAGGGAACCCCTGGTGCGCTTGGTGTGGGACAGTTGACGGCCTGCGCCAGGCGCAAGGCCAGGGTGCGCCGTCCAACGCCCCCAGGGCCGGTAATTAAATAGGCGTGCCGCAAGGAACCCTGGATCACATGCCCATGCAGCATCTCCACGGCCCAATCATGGCCGAAAACGTTCCACGAATTCATAGACTTCCTTTATTTTGGCTGGCAGTTGCTTGTTATTCCTGCCCGGCGCGTAAACGTAAAAAGGATTCGTAACGTTCCTGGCGCACCTGGCCGGATTGCAGTGCGCGCAAGACCTGACAGCCGGGTTCGTGGGTGTGAGAACAATCGCTAAATTGACATTCGGCAACCAGCTCGCGCAGTTCGGGAAAGTAGGCGTCAATTTCAACGGATTCGGTATCCCACAGCGCCAGAGATTTCCAGCCGGGCGCATCTGCGACCCAGCCACCAAATTCGAGCGGGTGTAGTTGGCGGAAGTTAGTGGTGTGTTTGCCTTTGTTCATGGCATAGCTCACCTCGCCAACCGCAATTCCAAGCCCAGGCTGGATGGCATTCATCAGGCTGGATTTGCCCACGCCGCTTGGTCCGGCCAGCGCTGAGAGTTTGCCTTGCAATATAGCGCGAAATTCATCCAGCCCTATAGCTTGTTTGGTGGAAGTGTAAATGACGGGGTATCCGAGCGCTGGATAAAAGCCAAATAGCTTTTGGGCCGCAGCGCTGCCGATCAAATCCACTTTATTGGCAACGATCACCGCTGGAATATTTTGTTTTTCGGCAATGACCAGAAAGCGATCCAACATGCGCAGTTTGGGTTCGGGGTTGGCGCAGGCAAAGACAAAAACCGCTTGATCGGGGTTGGCCAGCAAAATTTGACGATATTCGCCCTGGGGGCGCGGATCGAGGCGCACAATTTCACTTTTGCGCGGCATAATCTCTTCGATGCTGCCGCTGCCATCTGTCAGCAGGGCAAAGGTAACGGTGTCGCCTACGGCGGCGAGGTCGCCCAGCCGGGGGCCTTGTTTTAGCCGTCCCCGCAGCTGGCAGGTGACGGGGGCGGTTGTTTCTGCGCTGAGGACAGTGAAAAAGCCGGATTGGGCGCGGATGATCAGGCCAGTATGTAATTCGGAGTCAGTCATTCCTATTATTTTACCCGTAAAAAAACTTCCGAAGCCCAATGCTTCGGAAGTTGGTTGTTAGTTGTCGGTATCGGTTGGAATGCCGCCGTACGGGGTGGGTGTTTTTGGAATGCCGATATTGGCTTCCCACCAGTATAGGGCTTGTGGGCGGCCAACATAATAGCTTTCGAGTACGCGCCGGAAGATGGGCGCGGCGTATTCGGAGCCTTCGCCTTTGTTTTCGACGATGACGGCGATGGCGATGTCGGGTAGGCTGCCATCGGGGACATCGGTGTAGCCGGCGAACCAAGAGTGGGGCGCGCCAGGGATGCCGCTTTCGGCTGTGCCGGTTTTGGCGTAGACCGGGATGGTGATGTTGCGGAAGCGATGGGACGCTGTGCCGCGCGGGTTGGCGATGACGGAGCGCATGGCGGCTTGAATAATTTTTAGTGTTTCTGGTTTGAGCGGCAGAGTTCCGCGCGCTTCGGGCTTGAAGATGGTGGTTTCAACGCCATTGGCCGCGATTAGTTTTTCGACCAACTGTGGGCGGTAGAGTGTACCGCCGTTGCCGAGCGCTGCGATGAAGCTGGCAACTTGAAGCGGGGTGACGGTGACCTGGCCCTGGCCGATGGCCTGGAAGACGGCTTCGGTGATTTCGGGTGGATTGACGATGTTGCCGGCTTCTTCGGGAATCTGGTCTATGTTGGTGGGGCTGCCCAGGCCAAAGCCGCGCGCCATATCGGCTACTGCTGTGACGCGCCCTTGGCGATAGAGGTCGTAACCAATGTGGTAGAACCAGGGGTTGCAAGAGCGCATCAGGCCATCGGGTAGCGTCAGCGTGCCAGATGGTTTGGTTGTGCCGGTTCCTTCGGCCAGTAGCTCGGCCTGATAGTGATCCCAGGTCCAGTCATACAGGGTGCGGCCTTCCAGTTCGACAAACTCGTAGCCGCATTCGTAGGTATTTTCGGCGGTGTAGGTTCCGCTTTCAAGCGCAGCGGCCATGGTGATGATTTTGAAAACCGAACCAAGCGGGTATTCGCCCTGAGTGGCGCGGTTGATCAGCGGGCGGTCTTCGTTATTGACCACATCTCCCAGCCCGTACAAGCTGTTGGGGTTTTGCGGGTTAAATAAATTGGGGTCAAAATCGGGGGTGGATGCCATCGCCAGCACCCGGCCTGTATCACGTTCCAAGACCACAATCGCCCCGCGAAAACTTCCCAGAGCTTGTTCGGCCTGAATTTGCAGGTTTTTATCGATGGTCATATAGAGCGCGCTGGCTGGTTGAACTTCATTTTTTCCGAGATAAGAGAGAATGTTGCCATCTGGCCCAGAGACGTAGAGCGTGCCTCCGGCTGTGCCAGAAAGATAGGATTCCCCCCAGGCCTCCAGCCCGGATTGACCGATCAGGGCATCGCGTGAGTATCCGGCGCGCATGTATTCATCCAGTTTTTCTTTGGGGACGGCAGAAACATAGCCCAGGGCTTGCGAGGCAATGCCACCATTGTAGTAAAAGCGTGAAGTGTAGTCGACCAGGTAGAGGCCGCTTAGACCGGAAATGACGCCATAGCGGCGGTTAATTTCTTCGAGCGAGGCTTCACCCATAGCCACATACCAATCGGCTCCGGCAGAAGCATAGCGGCTTAAGACGGTTTCCTGAGTCTGGCCGGTCAGGTTGGCGATTTCGTAAAGAAGTGTTCCTTCTTGATCTGGCAAGATTTGGCCGGGAACCAGATACATGGCGACGGCTTTGGTTTCATTAACCAGGACATCGCCATCTTTATCAAAGACATCGCCGCGTGGCGCGTTTTCATAATCCATTGAAAGCACATTCCCGCCGCTTAACTCTGGCAAAATCAGGCCGTCGGCCCAGCTTATTTTCCAGCCGCCGTTTTCGAGCACTGCCGGGAAGATAATATCGCGCTGAATTTCGCCAATCACATTGCTGACGTAGGTCAGACCCACATTGATTTGAGCGTTATCCGGGTTTGTGGTTGAAGAATGAACGACGTAGCGCAGTTCCATCAGGGCCATTTCATTCATTGCATCCCGGTAGCGTTTGACAAAATCTTCTTCGCTGATGTTCTGCTGGCTTTGTGGGGTGATCATGGCATACATTCCAGCGTAATCGGCGGCTTGCCAGGCGCTAAAGAAGGTTTGTAAAGCGCTTTGCGGGTCGGGTGCGCTGGTGACATGTACGACCGGGGTTGGCAAGCCGGGCGCAGTCGCTTGGGTTCCCTGTGGGGTTGTTGTGCTGGGTGTAACACAGGCGCTTAGAACTGCAAAAACCAGTAATATACTGATCAGTTTAAAATGCTTCATTTTTCACCTTACTTTTGTTCATTGCGTAAACGCAAAATGGAACGAAATATTGGGCAGGCATAATGCAGCTTTGTCTGACAGTTGCGGGCCACATCGGCGCGCGGCTTGACTCCCATTTGATGCAATAAAAGCGTCAGATGGCAGAGTGGCAGCCCCATCACGCTGGCATAACAGCCCTGCATATTGATGACCGGCTGAAAATCGGGATTTTGGATGCCATACGCGCCAGCTTTGTCGAGTGGGTCACCCGTTTGGATGTAGGCTTCAATCTCCTGGTCGTTATAGTTGCGCATTGGCACATCCGTAATACACAAGTCGGTGAGCAGCGCATTATCTTGGGCTCGCAGCACTGCGATACCGGTATAAACCTGATGAGAACGGCCTCGCAGCCGCGTCAACATGGCGTGGGCTTCTGCCGCATCGGCGGGTTTGCCCAAAATTTCATCGTCGATGACCACCGACGTATCTGACCCAACGATGATGTGCTCGATCCGGCTGCGAGGCAAAACCGCCTGAGCCTTTTGAGCTGCCAGCCGCAGCACATACTGGCTGGCAGGTTCGCCTGGCAAAACCGATTCGTCGATGTTGGCAACATCCACGCTAAACATCCAGCCTCCCAACGCCAACAGCTCGCGCCGCCGGGGAGAATTTGAAGCCAGCAAGAGTAGAGAAAGTTCAGTATTCATAGTAATGGTTTGAGATTCTAACACACACCCCCGTTCCCTTTTTTACCTTCTACTGCTTGTCATTTTTTTGCCCTGCAATAGTACATTCTACATCTGGAAGAATTCCCCTAACCGCTGTAAAATCACATCTCGAATAGACAACTACTCAGGAGAAATTATGAAAGAACTTGTTGAAAAAATCGCCCGCGAGGGTAAAAACCTCGGCAACGGCATTCTAAAAGTCGATGGATTTGTCAACCACCAGGTCGATGCTGGCCTGATGGATTTATGCGGCATCGAATTCGCGCGTTTATTTGGACACCTTCACCCAACCAAAATCCTGACCGCCGAAATTTCGGGCATTGCCCCGGCCCTGACCACCGCCATCCACCTCGGCCTGCCGGTGGTTTACGCGCGCAAAACCAAACCCGTGACCATGCCCGACCAGGTTTACCTGACCCTGGCCCCCTCGCACACCAAGGGCCGCATGGTCGAACTGATTATCTCGCCCGAACACCTGCCGCACGGCGAGCGCGTCCTGATCATCGACGATTTCCTGGCCACCGGCGCCACCATTCTGGGCCTGGTGCGTCTGGCCCAAACCGCCGGAGCCGAAATTGTCGGTGTGGGCGCGCTGATCGAAAAAACCTTCGAAGGCGGCCGCGATGCGCTGGCGGGACTGGGCGTACAGGTCGAGTCGCTGGCGAAAATTAGTTCGCTCGATAATGGCAAAATCGAATTTGAAGACTAAATGGACATTTTCTGCCGCCTGGCCCGGACAAAGGCCGGGCGTTTTCTTGTCCGATTACTTTTTACCCGTATGACCTTCGTCCTACCCGTCTCCCGCCTGCGTGAAACTGACACGTTACTGGCCTTTTGGCATCCCAAACCGGCCTACAAGTTTCACGCGCTGCTGACGCCGAAACGCCCCGCACCCTGGCAGAGCTTGACCCTGCCGACAGCGCCTTCCTGGGCGATTTGATGAGCGTTGTTCAATCGCTGGTCAAAGAGTACAAACTCGAACAAGGCGGCTACCGCTTGGTAGTCAACGGCGGCGAATATCAGGATTTCCCGCATTTGCATTTTCATTTGATTTCGGATGTTCCCCGGAGTGCAAAATCTCCTGATTTTGCATAGCAGTTGCCTTAACTTTTATTCCAACGTCAGGAGAAGTTGGAGTCCAGGAAGAATATGCACAATTCCATCGCCATTCTTGATTTCGGTTCCCAGTACGCGCAATTGATTGCCCGGCGCGTGCGCGAGGCCCAGGTTTACTGCGAACTCTTCCCCTGGGATGCGCCGCGCGAAAAAATCATGGACATCAACCCCAGGGCTTTTATCCTTTCGGGCGGGCCGAACTCGGTCTACGAGCCGGGCGCGCCCTTCATTCAGGATTTCATTCTCAAGAGCGGATTGCCGATTCTGGGCATTTGCTACGGGATGCAAGCCCTGACCCACGCCCTGGGCGGCAAGGTGGACGCTTCGGCCCACCGCGAGTACGGCCACGCCATCGTTGAGCCGCTGGCCGGGAATCCGCTGCTGGGCGGCGATTCCTTCCAGGTCTGGATGTCGCATGGCGACAAGTTGACCGAGCTGCCGCCCGGATTCAGCGCCCTGGCAAAGAGCGGCAACAGCCCCTTTGCTGCCATGGCCGATCCGGCGCGCAACTACTATGGCCTGCAATTCCACCCGGAAGTTAATCACACCATCGGCGGCCGTGAAATCATTCGCCGCTTTGTGACCGAGATTGCCGGGGTTGTGCCAGATTGGACGCCGCAGTCGATTATCGACGAGTCGGTGGCGAGAATCCGCCAGCAGGTGGGCGGGACGCGGGTGCTGGCGGCGGTTTCCGGCGGAGTCGATTCCTCGGTGGCGGCGGCGCTGGTTCATAAAGCCATCGGCGACCAGTTGGTGGCCGTTTTTGTCGATACCGGCCTGCTGCGCAAGAATGAGGGCGCGCAGGTCGTGGAAGCCTTCCGCAACATGCTCGGCGTCGAACTGGTCGCCGTCGAAGCCGCCGATGAGTATTTCGCCGCCCTGGCAGGCGTGACCGAACCGGAGAAAAAGCGCAAAATCGTCGGCGAGAAGTTCATCCGCATCTTCGAGCGCGAGGCCAAAGCGGTTGGGCAGCCAAAGTTTTTAGTTCAGGGAACAATTTATCCGGATGTGGTCGAATCCTCCGCGCCGGACCGCAACAAGGCCGATAAAATCAAGACTCATCACAATGTCGGCGGGCTGCCGGAAGATATGCAGTTCAAGCTGGTCGAGCCGCTGCGCTACCTGTTCAAGGATGAAGTCCGGGCGGTGGGCGAAGCGCTCGGGCTGCCGAGTGAGATGGTTTGGCGGCAGCCGTTTCCGGGTCCGGGTTTGACCGTGCGCTGTTTGGGCGAGGTAACCCCCGAAAGGGCCGGGCGGCTGCGCGAAGCGGACGCCATCCTGATTGAAGAATTATCCGCCGCTGGGCTGATCGGGAAAGGCGCTGGCACAAGCCAGGCCTTTGTGGTGCTCTTGCCGGTGCGTTCGGTGGGTGTGATGGGCGACCAGCGCACCTACCAGGAAGCCTGCGCCATCCGCGCTGTGCTGACCGATGATTTTATGACCGCCGATTGGGCGCGTATTCCGTATGATGTGCTGGCGCGGGTTTCGAGCCGCATCGTCAACGAGGTGCGCGGAATTAACCGGGTCGTGTATGATATAACCAGTAAGCCACCTGCTACGATTGAATGGGAGTAATTATGAGTGAAGAACCCCGCCGAATTGCCCCGCCGCCGATCCATCCGCTGGCCGCGCTTGTAACGATTGTGCTGGATAGTTTTTTTGGTTTTTTTGAGATTGTAGACCCATTGCTGTTGCTTTTTACCAGCCTGGGGCTGGGCGTTTTGGGTTTTTTGTCCACGACCTTCACGCAGCGGTTCTTGTCGGGGGATAGCTGGGGGGCGGCAGTTGCCAAGGGGATTTCGATGGGGATTGTGGCCGGAATTCCGTTTCCGGTGATGGGGACGGCGGTTGGCGTGCCACTTTTGGCCTGGGCCGGGGTGAGCCAATGGTCGAAACTGCCTGCAAGCCGCAACAATCAAATTGTGGATGAAGCCAGCAGCGCTCCGCGTTTGACGGATGGCAAGGAATAAAGAAACAACGCTTTTTTTTGTGGCGCGTATACCCAGACGATGACCCATTCTTGAAAGGAAAAAGACATGAATAATAGTGAGATTCTCACAAAGTCTTGGAAAATTGTCTGGAAGCACAAAGTTTTGTGGATTTTTGGTGTTTTGGCGGGCTGCTTGCAAGGCGGCGGAAGCGGAAGCGGGGGTGGCAACGGTGGCTATCGTCCTGGCGTTGCAAACGGAGATAATCCATTTGCACAATATCTGCCGCAAGCTGAAGAATTTTTCAATCGGTTTACCAACAATGTTGAGCCGTATCTCGGTATCATTGCCGCGATCCTTTTTGGTCTGTGCGTTTTGTGGCTTTTGGCAATTGGGTTGGGCACAATGGGCCGTATTGGCCTAATCCAAGGCAGCTTACAAGCCGATGGTGGGGCAGAATCGCTTTCTTTTGGTGAAATTTGGGGCACCAGCCAACTCTATTTTGGGCGCGTGCTGGGATTATGGTTGACGATTAGCTTGTTGGGTTTTGTGCTGGGGCTGAGCTTTGCCGTTCTGGCGATTGTGGCGGTGGTCGCTTCATTTGGAATTGGCCTGGTCTGCCTGCTGCCTTTCCTTCTGGTGTTGATTCCGGTAAGCTGGGTGGTCAATTTGCTGGTGGAGCAAGCCACGCTGGCGATTGTGATTGAAGACCGCAGCTTATCCGAGGCCTTCCGGCGCGCCTGGCAGCTTTTGCGCGCCAATCTGGGCGCTTATGTGCTGATGGCGCTCATGCTCTTCCTCATTCAGCTGGTTATTGGTGTTATGATTGCCCTGCCCGTTTTTCTGGTCATTGTTCCTGCGCTGATTGGCGTTTTTATGGGTGCAGGGAATGGCATAAACATGGCGCTATTGATCTCCGGTCTCTGCTTTGTAGTGTACCTTCCGGTACTGATTGTACTCAACGGCATTCTTCAGGCTTATGTCCAAACTGCCTGGACTCTAACCTTTGCCCGCCTGACGGCCCTTATCCAAACTGAACTATTGGATGCTTCCTAGATCACATTTTTCCCGTCTATTTCTGATTATTTGCTTTGTCAGCCTGGCTTTGCCGCAAAACTCTTTTGCGCAGGGCCAGGCTTCTGCCGTTTTGTATAATGTTGAAGCGGGTGAATTTCCCATCATTTCGGGGTTGTTGGATGTTTACAACGAACAAGGCCAGTTTGAGCGGGGCCTTCTCCCTCAAAACATAGCATTGCTCGAAAATGGAAAAACCATTCCCCCCGCTGTGCTCGAAGAACGCAATACCCCCCTACAGGTTGTCGTGGCAATCAACAGCAATCCGGCCTTAGCCGTGCGCGATGGCTTGGGATTATCGCGCTACGACAAGGCTTCTACTGTTTTGCAAAATTGGGCCGCTGCGCGTCCGGCAGAAAGCCCAGACAAATTTAGCCTGGTCTGGAATGGCGGGATTATAGCCTCCGGCGTTAACCCGCTTACCTGGCGCAATCGCCTAGAGTTGTTCGATCTGCAAGCGCGCACCTCCACCAGCAGTCTGGCAGCGCTCTCTTTTGCGTTGGATATTACCCAGGAAGCTGCGCTTGCCCCTGGCAGTAAAAAAGCCATTTTATTTATTTCCAGCCATCTGGATAATCAAAATATCCCCGCAATCAACGACCTGACTTCGCGCGCCCAATTAAGTGGTGTTCGCATTTTTGTCTGGATTATCGATTCAAAAGATTTTCTCCTCCACCCCGGCTCCGACGCTTTACGTCAGCTTGCCAGCGCTACCGGGGGCAGTAGCCTGAATTTTAGCGGCGATGAAACCATTATCGATCCCGAAGAGTGGTTGGATACCCTGCGTTGGGTATATGCGTTTGAATATACATCTGCGGTGCGCGAAACTGGAGAACACAGCCTGGCGGCGCTGGTGACACGCAACCAATTGAGCCTGAATTCAAATGCCATTACGCTCAATTTGGTTGTGGAAGCGCCCAATCCAATTTTAATTTCCCCGCCATCCCAAATTACCCGCGAAAACCTGCAAGACAGTTTTGATCTGGAAAACAGCCAACCTACCCAATATCCGCTTGAAATATTGGTGGAATTCCCGGATGGCAATCCCCGTTCCCTGACGCGGGCCGTGTTGTATGTAGACGATGCGCCTGTTCAGGAAAACATCACTCAACCGTTTGAAAAATTTATCTGGAACTTGCGCTCTTACCAGGCCAGCGCCAGCCATACCCTGAGCGTGGAGGTTACCGATTCGCTTGGCTTAAGCCGTAGAAGCGCTCCAATCTCGGTCAATCTTGTGGTTATTCAGCCGCCTGGTGGTTGGGCTGGGCTATTACTTAAAAACAACACTGCCATTGTCGTTTCGGCGGTTGTGTTTGCGGGCATTGTCTTGCTTATTATCCTGTTTTTTAGCGGACGAAAAACCATCCTTTCGTTGACAGAACGTCGCAAAGCCCGCGCCCATCAACTCGACCCGGTTACGCAGCCGGTTCCTGTCAATGCGGAGGCCGCCTCGAAGCTGCACAGCGCCAATCCGTTCCCGTGGATGCGTCGCAAAGCACCACCGCCCGCCGCTTATCTCGTCAAGCTGACTTTTGACGGGCAGCCTGGCAGCGGTGACCCAATTGCTCTGGCTGCGCCGGAATTGACTGTTGGAACAGACCCGACCCAGGCCACAAATGTGTTGGGAGACCCATCTCTTTCTCCGCTGCACGCCCGCTTGCAACGTAATTCCGACGGGCAAGTTCTGCTGACAGACAATCACTCCATCGCCGGGACATGGGTCAATTATGAACTTATCCCCCAAGAGGGTTGTTTGCTCGCCCATGGCGATGTGGTAAACTTTGGAAAGTTAACTTACCGGTTTGTTTTAAGCAAACCGCCCGCCCCCAAAAAGCCCGAACTACTCCCTATTAAACAGAAATGATTCGCTCCAATCGCGCGCATCTTTTCGTTGCCGCCCAAACTCACCCTGGTCAGACCGGCAAGAATAACGAAGATAACTTTGCCGTTTCTGCATACACCCTCAGCCAGTACAACCCGATGCCGGTGGTATTTGCGGTTGTCTCGGATGGGATTGGTGGGCATCGGGCTGGAGAAGTGGCATCGGCCATTGTGGTCAACCGGCTCAGCGAAATGGTTGGACAAAACACCAGCGGCAACCCGCTCGCGCTGTTTCAGGAAAGTTTTTATCGGGTTAGTGAAGAAATTTTTATACAAGCCCAGCAAGATGCGACGCGCAAAGGTATGGGGTCCACGGTTTCTTGCGCCTGGGTCATCGGGGATGTGCTTTATATCGCCTACGCGGGTGATTCGCGCATGTATCTGATTCGTTCCAGCCACATCCAACAAGTAAGCCGCGATCATACCTGGGTACAAGAAGCAATCGAAAAGGGAGTTTTGAGCCATTCCCAGATCAAAACCCATCCCAACTTGCATGTCATCCGTCGCTACCTTGGCTCTGAAACTCCGCCAGAGCCAGATATGCGCCTTTTCCTTTCTCCCAATGATAGCGATTCGAAAGCCAAAGCCAATCAGGGCTTGCTGTTGCAACCCGGAGATGTGTTGCTGCTCTGCACCGACGGCCTGACTGATCTGGTTACTGACCAGGAAATTCTACTTTCCCTTAAGGGTCGCACCTTGAACCAGGCGGCCCTGGAGATGATCGATCTTGCCAACCAGCGCGGTGGACATGACAACATCACGACTATTTTACTCGGAATGCCCTACGACCCCAGGCAAGCCAGCCCTGGCTGGATAATGGGGTAAAACTTTTGAACGCCAATTTTTTATGACAATCCAGCCCTTGACAGAATGCCTAATCTGCATAAAATTGGGCGCAATGTCTGCCCAACACTATTCTCAAACCCATGTTTATCGCAACAAATTCATCGGGGAAAGTGTTTGTGTTTTGTGAAACGAAGAGTCGCTTTTAGCGGCTCTTTTTTTTTGCCTGTTGCCAGGTAATTATTCTTATGAAGGAGAATAATATGTCTAAACAAGCAACGCCCCCCAAAGTCTTCGGTTTTTTGCCGGACGACACCCCGCCCATCGGAGCCATGCTCAGCCTCGGTTTCCAGCAGTTTCTGACGATGTTTCCCGCCACTGTTTTAGTCGCCATTCTGACAAAATTTGACGTTGGTGTCACCCTGTTGGCCTCCGGTCTCGGCACCATCATCGCCCTGCTGGTCTCGAAGCGGAAAATTCCGATGTACTATGGTTCATCTTTCTCATACATCGCGGTCATAGTGACCGTCATGAGCAAGTTTGCGCCCGATTGCTACAACTCCACGGCTGTTTACTGCCCCGAAGGAGTAAAAATTGTCCAGGTAGGCATTCTCCTGACCGCCGTCTTCGAGATTTTGATTGGCCTGCTCATCATGCAGGTCGGCAAATCTGCGCTAGACCGGGTTCTCCCTCCCATTGTGACCGGCTCGATGGCGATGGTCATCGGCGTGGCGCTTGCCAATGTAGCCCTGGGCAATGCCGGCAACTGGGCCGCGCCCGAAGTCGCCAGCGTCACATGGATCGTGGCCTTCATCACCATGTTTGCTACCGTCCTATTCTCGGTCTACCTGCAAGGCAAAGGCCTGATCGGTATGCTGCCGATTTTGCTCGGCGCAATTTTTGGCTACATCGTAGCCATCCTGTTTGGGCTGGTGCATTTTGAGACCGTTGCCAGCGCAGCCTGGGTCGAAATGCCAAAATTCACCTTCCCTGCCTTCACCAATCCAGACGCCTGGGGCATGGCGCTTAGCATCGCACTTATCTTCATTGCCACCGTCCCCGAAAGCACCGCCCACCTCTACCAGATGAGCCTCTACATCGACGAATTGGCCGTCGAAATGAAGCGCAAACCCTATAACATCAAAGAACTGATTGGCCTCAACCTGGTTGCCGATGGTGCCGATGACCTGGTTGTTGGTATGCTCGGCGGCGCAGCCGGTACCAACTATGGCGAAAATAACTCGCTAATGGCAATCACGCGCAATTATTCCGTTGCCGTACTCATGGCAGCGGGCGGCATGGCGATTATCTTCGGTTTCTTCGGTAAACTTGTCGCGCTGGTCAACACCATGCCCGCGGCAGTTGTCGGCGGCCTGAGCATCTACCTGTTCGGCGTGATCGGAATGCAGGGCGTGGCCCTAATCCAATCCGAAAAGGTCAATCTCTTCGACCCGAAACAGCTTGCAGTCGGCGCAGTCATCCTAATCTGCGGCATTGGCGGCAATTTGGCCCTGCCCAACGGCGTTTTCCCCTTCAACGTGCCCTACCTGTTCCCTAACGGCATCCCGGCCATTGTTTTTGCCGCCATTTTGGGCATCTTCATCAACTCCATCTTCCTGATTTTTAAGGCCCCCGCCGTACGCGGCGATAAATAACGCGGACTTTGCGCGAAAGTTGTATACTGGGGATTGGGACGGCAGTTGCATCCCAATCCCCTTACCGCGCCCTGGCCTTTTCAGAATGCAAACGTTTCCCAATCAGACTTCTGCCACCCGTCACCTTTCCACCGACAAACAGATATGCTCAAACTCCCCGGTCTAATCGATCCGCACGTCCATGTCCGTGAACCCGGCGCAACCCATAAAGAAGATTGGACCAGCGCCACTGCCTCAGCCCTGGCGGGCGGCATTACAACTATTTTGGCAATGCCCAACACCAAACCCCCTATTTTTGACGAACAAACGCTAACGGAGGGTTTGACAATCGCCAGCCAGAAAGCCCGCTGTGACTACGCTCAATATCTGGGCGCTGGCCCTGACAATGCCGCCGCTGTTGCCCGCCTGGCCCCACGCGCCGCTGCCCTCAAAATGTACCTCGATTCAACTTTTGGCGAACTGCGCCTGGACGATATGACCCTCTGGTTGGAGCATTTTCGGCTGTGGCCGGGCCAAACGCCAATTGTGACTCATTCTGAAAGCCGCAGCATGGCTGCCGCGCTTTGGATGGCGCAAATGTTCGACAAACCGATTCATATTGCCCATATTTCACTGCGCGAAGAAGTTTTACTCATCAAGGAAGCCAAAGCGCGAGGCGTCAAAGTGACTTGCGAGGTTTGCCCGCACCATCTCTTTCTCAATTTTGCTGGGTCGTATGCTGGGGCGCAGCATTGTTGCGCTCCTCCCCACCCATTAACCGGCGGGCGCAAAGAAGTCCGCCCACGCCTCGCAACTCAGGCCGATGTGGAGGCGCTTTGGGCCAACCTGGATGTGATTGATTGCTTTGCCACCGACCACGCGCCGCACACGCTCGCTGAAAAAGACGGCGAAAATCCGCCACCCGGATTCCCCGGTTTGGAAACCATTCTGCCGCTGCTCCTCACCGCTGTTTCCGAATCGCGATTAACGCTTGACGATATGATCGAAAAGATGGTTACTAACCCAAGAAAAATTTTCAAACTCCCCGAACAACCCGAAACCTGGCTGGAAGTGGACGAGAATGCCCGATACGAGATTAAAGCGGCTGAAATGCACTCGCGCTGCGGTTGGACTCCGTTTGAAGGCTGGCAGGTTAAGGGCCGGGTAACGCGGGTTGTTCTGCGCGGACGGGAAGCCTACCGGGACGGCAAAATTCTGGTCGAGCCGGGTTTTGGAAAAAATGTGAGGACTTAATGACATTGAGTTTACAAAGCCGTTTATTGCGGATGCTGGTGCGCCATACCTTCAAAGGAAAACGGCTGACTCTCGCGGCAGAACGCGAACGTACGGCAAAAAACGCTGTGATCATGGGCCGAATTCCCAAAGGTGTGCAGGTGGAGAGGCTGGTTAGCGCTGGCCTCCGCGCGGCATGGATACGTCCATCCGAAGCGGACAGTGAAAAGGTTGTTTTGTACCTGCATGGCGGCGGTTATGTCGTCGGCAATATGGATAGTTACCAGATGGTGTGCATTTTGATGGCGCAAACCCTGAAAATACAGTATTCCTGCCCGAATATCGCCTCGCGCCAGAGTATCCTTTTCCAGCAGCCATACAAGATGCTCAAAAGGCCTATCGCTGGCTGCTCACGCAAGGCTATAAGCCTAATAATATCTTCATCGCTGGCGATTCGGCTGGCGGCGGTTTGAGTGTGGCAACTGTTCTGGCCTTGAGAGAGGCCGGAGATGCGTTGCCTGCGGCAGTGGTCTGCCTTTCGCCCTGGGCCGATTTAACCTGCTCCGGTCAGTCCCATGCTCAGCAAGCCGAAGCCGAGTCCATGCTGAATACGGCAACTTTGCAAAAGTGGGCCACTTATTATGCCGGGTCGGACACCCTTAAAAATCCGCTGATTTCTCCGGTATATGCCGATTTTCACAACTTTCCACCGCTGCTGATTCAGGTCGGCAGCGATGAGATTTTGCTGGACGATGCCCGCGCTCTGGCCGAAAAAGCCAAAGCGGCTGGCGCGCAAGTGGAACTCAAAATTTGGAATGGCATGTGGCATGTCTGGCACATTTTTGGAGAACTGATTCCTGAAAGCCGCCAGGCGTTTGAAGAGATTGGACAATTTATTGAGACTGTTATTGCGAAAGAGCGCAGTGACTAAAGCGCTCTGCTGGAAAAGCCAGGCAGCCGCCAATTTGGTGATTAAACGGGAGCTGACCTCGGTCAGAACCCGTTCCCAATATTCCATTCACTTTTTTATGATTTATTAAGGAGGAAATGATGCCTACTCAATCCCAATCCCGCTTTTTACCCTTTGGCGAAGACAAAACCGCGCCCTGGTATGGTAAGGATATTTTATCGGTCAAACAATTTAACCGCGCCGATCTGGAATATATCTTTGGTGTGGCGCATGAGATGCGCGGCATGGTCGAGCGGGTTGGCACGTTTGATCTGCTCAAGGGCAAAATTTTGGCTAATCTGTTCTACGAACCATCCACTCGCACCTCGTCCAGCTTTACGGCGGCGATGGAACGCCTGGGTGGCAGCGTTATTCCGATTAGCGAAGTAAAATATTCTTCCGTCTCGAAGGGCGAAAGCCTGCCCGATACCATTCGTACCCTGGAATGTTACGCGGATGTTATCGTTTTGCGTCACCCGGAAACTGGTTCTGCGGCGATTGCGGCCAAAGCCTCGAAGAAACCCATCATCAATGCAGGGGATGGGGTTGGGGAACACCCCACCCAGGCTTTGCTCGATACGTTTACTATTTTTGAGGAACTCGGCCCAGGCCAGATTGACGGGATGACCGTCACCATGCTCGGCGATTTGAAATATGGCCGCACGGTACATTCTCTGGCGCGTGTGCTTTCGTTGTACAACGTCAAAATTAATTATGTTTCGCCCGAAATTTTGCGAATGCCCACAGAAGTAATGGAAGAAGTGGCCGAAAAGGGCACTCTGCAGGCCGAATACACCACCTTGGAAGATATTTTGCCCGAAACCGACGTGCTGTATGTGACGCGCGTTCAGAAAGAGCGCTTTGAGAACCCCGAAGACTATGAAAAGGTTAAGGGCGCGTATGTCATCGATCCGCAAATAATGAAAGCTGCCAAGCCGGAGATGATCGTTATGCACCCCTTGCCGCGCGTTGGCGAAATTAGTCCCGAGTTTGACGACGATCCACGCGCCGCTTACTTCCGTCAGATGGAATACGGTCTCTACGTCCGCATGGCGCTGCTGGCGATGGTTTTAGGAAAAGCATAGGATCAAGTGACAAATTTTGCCCGACACTTGACCCCTTAAACTGGAGACTTATGGAATCTTTCTTCTCTTTTCTTGAAAAACGGGTCGAGGACTGCTCATCGCTTTTATGCGTGGGACTGGACCCGCACGTCTCTGACCTTTCGGTTTCCAGCGCAGAAGCCGCCCGCGACTTTTGCCTGACTCTCGTCAAACAGACGGCTCCCTACGCTGCAGCTTTCAAACCCAACGCCGCCTTTTTTGAGTATTTCGGGGCCGAGGGCTGGACAGCCCTCAAGCAGGTGATCGAGGCCATTCAATCCGAATCCGACCGATTAGGTTCCATGATTCCGGTTATTCTGGATGCCAAACGTGGTGACATCGCCTCCACCGCTGAAGCCTATGCCCAATCGGCATTTGATCATCTCGGCGCACATTGCATCACACTCAATCCCTATCTTGGCAAAGATGCCATTGATCCCTTTCTGAAAAACCGCGAAAAAGGCGTTTTCCTGCTTTGCAAAACCTCCAATCCTGGCGCGGCAGACCTGCAAGACCTGTTGGTGTCGGGTGGACTGCGGGCCGATGGCGAAACACGGCCCATGCCTCTGTATCAGCAGGTTGCCCTTTTGGCTCAAAGTTGGAACACCCAAAATAATATCGGCCTCGTCGTCGGCGCAACCCAACCCGAAGCCCTGGCCCGCGTCCGGGCGACTGCGCCGAACTTGTGGTTTCTCTCTCCTGGAATTGGCGCCCAGGGTGGCGATTTGGAGATTGCGCTCAAGGCCGGTCTGCGCCAGGATGGCAAAGGTCTGTTGCTTCCCGTCTCACGCGGCATTTCGCGGGCCGCAAACCCTGGCCTGGCTGCCGCCGAATTCCGCGACGAAATATGGCATATCCGTCGAAGCATGATGCGCTAGTCATAGAATTGATAGAGAGTACCGAGAAAAAACTCAAAAACTCGGTGCTCTCTGTGGCTTACAAAGGATAAACACATGAATCCAACCAAAACTGCCCTCGCCGATGCCTTGCTCGAAGCCGGTTGCATCAAATTTGGCGAATTCACCCTCAAATCGGGCTTAATCTCGCCCATTTATATCGACCTGCGCCGCATCATCAGCTACCCGACCCTGCTGCGCCAGATTGGGGATGCCTACCTGCCCCTGATCTGCAATTTGCAATTTGACCGTCTCGCCGGCCTGCCCTACGCCGCCATCCCAATTGCAACCGCCGTTTCGCTGGCGGGCAACTACCCGATGATTTATCCGCGCAAGGAAGTCAAGAGCTACGGTACCAAGGCCGAAATCGAAGGCGACTTTAAAGTTGACGAAACCGCCCTGGTCATCGACGACCTCGCCACCACCGGCGGCAGCAAATTCGAGGCCATCGAAAAGCTGACCGGAGCCGGACTTAAGGTTACGGATGTGGTCGTGCTGGTGGATCGCCAGTCTGGGGCCAGGGAATCCCTCGCCGAAGCCGGATTCCGCCTGCACGCCGTTTTGACCATCAGCGAAATGCTCACCCACTGGGAGCAAACTGGCAAAGTGGCCCCCGAAAAAATCGCCGCTACGCGGGAATTCCTGAAGCAAGCATAAAAAAACACCCATCCCGTCCGCCCGACGGCTTTTGATTGAAATTCCACATTCACCATGCTGAATTCTGACCTGCTCATGTTGCCTGTGCTCGTTCTGCCCCTGCACGACCCGGATAATCTTTTTTACCCGCTCTTGAAAGCGGGTTTGCCGTTCTTGAAAGAACATTTTGGCGGCGCAATTGTTTCCGTCCCTGCCAGCACCCATCAGCGCCAGCCGCAGAATCTGGCCGAAATGCAGGCCGAGCCGTTTTATCACGTTCTTCACGCCAAAATCGAAGCGCCAGCCGGATTGCACTTCACGGAGCTTTACCGTTACGCCGCCGGATGCGCGGCCCCGGAGCAAATCCTGCACCTGTGCTATCCCGACCGACTCACCTTTGCCTTGCAGCCCGCTTACCGCGACTCTTTCCTGGCTGATACCGCCAGCCTGCGCTCTGAGCAACTCCCGCTGATTTTTCATCGTTCCGCCCGCGCCTGGGAAACCCACCCGCAGAATTACCGCCAATTGGAGGGCTTTGTCACCCGCCTCGGCGAAACCCTGTTCGCCAAAACCCTCGATTATGGCTGGTGTCACCTGGTCGTCCAGGCCGGGGAACTGCGCCAGGTGATGGGCCGGGTCAGCCACCCCGAAATTGCGATGGTTGCCGAGATGGTCTTGCAGATGCAGCACCACATCCACACCCGCGATGTGGACTGGCTGGCCTGGGAAGACCCGTTCATCCTGGGACGCGATCCCGCCGAACTGAAAGCCGAACGCGAATCCAGTCTGGCCGAGGCCCAAAAACGGCTGGCCTACTGCCTGCCGATGGCCGAGATGCTGGCCCAATTTGCCATGAACGGAAAGAGATAAGCTATGCCTGACACCGAAAAACTGAACCACTTCTGGCAATCCTACCTGCAAAGTCTGCCCGCCGGTCATCCGCACCGCTCCTTGAGCCTGCCCGAAGCCTGGGGATTTGGCTCCGGCGGCGACCTGGCCGAGGAACTGGGCCAACTGGTTTACGATGGCGTCAAAACTGCCACCTGCTCGCTGCTCTGGGAATATGAACGCGACAACGAGAGCATTCCCAGCGTTGGCAGTCTGAGCATCATCCTCGATGGGCAGGAAACCCCCTGGTTGATTATTGAAACGACCGAGATCACCATCCGGCCCTTCAACGAGGTCGCCCCAGTTTTTGCCGCAGAAGAAGGCGAAGGCGACCGTTCCCTGGCCTACTGGCGCGCTGCCCACTGGCGTTTCTTCGGGCGCACCTGGGATGACCCCGCCCGGCCCATCAGCGAGCAAATGCCCCTGGTTTGCGAGCGTTTTCGCGTTCTCTACCGCCGAGGCTGATATGTACCCACTCTTCCGCTCCCTGCTCTTCAAACTTGATCCCGAAGTCGCCCATGCCCTAACCCTGCGCCTGGTCGGCCTGGCGGGACGCATCCCGCCCTCGCGCTGGCTGTTGGAGTGGATGTTTACCCCGCCCGCCAGGCCGGTACAGGTCTTTGGGCTGACGTTTCGGAATCCCGTTGGCCTGGCCGCCGGTTACGACAAGGATTGCCAATCGATTGCCGGACTCTCGGCGCTGGGTTTTGGTCACATCGAACTGGGAACGGTCACTCCGCGCCCGCAGCCGGGCAACCCCAAACCGCGTGTTTTCCGGCTGGTCGATGAAAAAGCTGTGATTAATCGGATGGGATTTCCGGGGCGTGGAATGGAATATGCGGCCAGGTCATTGCGAGCCGCCGGTCTTGAGCGGGGAAGCAAGCTCACGGTTAATAGTGGGGCTTCGACTGCGCTGCGCTCCGCTCAGCCCTCGGTAGTGATTGGAATTAATCTCGGCAAAAACAAAGATACCCCACTTGAGAACGCTGCCGAGGATTACATTACCTTGATGCGTACCTTTGCCCCGCTGGCCGATTACCTGGCGATTAATATCTCCTCGCCCAACACGGTCGGGTTGCGCCGTTTACAGGGCCGGGAGATGCTCGAAGGGCTGCTCGGCGCAATTGCCAAAGAACGTCAAAGGTTAAATGTTAAATGTCCGGTATTGGTCAAAATCGCCCCCGATTTATCGGACGAGGAACTGGATGATGCGGTTGGGGCCATCCTCGATAACGGTATGGATGGGATTATCGCCACGAATACGACTCTCAGCCGCGAAGGGGTTCAATCCCCGCTGCGGGTGGAAACCGGCGGCTTGAGCGGCCAACCGCTGACGGGTTTGAGCGATTCCGTGCTGGAAAAAGTCCTGGCGCGGGTCAATGGCCGGGTCCCGGTGGTTGGCGTAGGCGGAATCATGAGTCCAGATGATGCCAAACGCAAACTGGACCTGGGCGCGGCGCTGGTGCAGGTCTATACCGGCATGATCTATGCCGGGCCGGGGTTGGTGAAGCAGGTTGTGGCGGGGTTGTAGCCGGGCGCAAAATTTGGTGAAGTCAACAGACTATTCGTGAAAGTTTTCGACCTGGTAGGTTTGCGCTTGCAGGTGTTGGGTGCGCCAGGTTTTAGCTGGCAGCCCCATTTTTTGACAAAGATGATTTAGAAATTCAGTTTTTTCAGGAAGCTGCAGCCAGACTTGTGGCAAGAAGGTGGCGCGATGGCCGGTGATGTCTTTTAGGGTTAGGCCGTCCAGGCCAGGGCGCAGTTTGGCTAGCAGGTTTTGGGGGTCGGTGTAATCCAAAGGTTGGGGTGGGGTGATGCACGAAATTTCGATTTCGATTTCGGCCAGTTCGGCGGGTTGGACGGGATTGAAGCGATAGTCGTTTAATGCGGCGGCGATAGTGTGTTCGCAAACGTCTTGGACGAGGGGTTGGTAAGGTTCCAAGGCACCAATGCAGCCACGCAGATGCCCAAATTGGGTGAGGGTGACAAAGGTTGCGCCTTTTTGACGCAGGGCTGGGCTTAGGTCTGTAAGATGGATGGCTGGTAATGTGTCGCCGCGAACACTGGCTTCGAGCATTTGACGCGCAAGTTGCAAGAGGGGCTATTTCTCAGCAGCGGTCAGGCAATTGTCCATGTTTAGCCTCCCTGAGGGTGTGCG